>JALZKA010000079.1 GCA_030859475.1 Actinomycetota bacterium | reverse complement strand
GTACCGCGCAGGGAGGTGATGGGACCAATAGGGACTTCACGAAGCTCGTCCCCGGCCAGTCCCGCCTCCGGGGGCGATCGCGTCGGCATCCCTCCCTGGCTACCGACGCGCAAGGCGTGGGCGCGGGCCGTGTGGACCCCCTGCCTCCCACGGCCCCGCCCCGCCCTTTTGACGGGCGGAAACCTTCGCCTGACTCCGTCCTCGGTCGGGCGGCTCGCTCACTAGGGATTTTGCCTAGCTCGCTTCGCCGCCCTCCCTGCGTCCTCGCCAGCCTTGGTTTCCGCTCGCCAAGCTTGTTGGCCTGGCTCGCTTCAGGCCAGCAGCTCGCAGCTGTAGTCCTTCGCGACTTTGGCGACGTGGTCCCAGTCCGGCTCCTCGTCGGAGGCCGGGGGGAGGGTGCGACTCTCGGCGGGGACGCTCATGTCGCGGACGAGGTCCTCGAATCCACCCGGGACGCAGATGAACAGCATCCGACAGCCGTCGGGGCCGACGGTGTACTTGTGAGGGATGTCGCGCGGGCCCATCGCGTAGTCGCCGGGGCCCGCCTCGATGGTCTCATCGCCCACCTGGAGGGTCACCGATCCCTCGAGAATCCAGAATCCCTCGTCTTCTTTGTGATGCACGTGCAGGGGCGCCTCCGTGTTCGGAGGTTCGGTGACCTCGATGATCGAGAGCTGACCGCCCGTCTCCGCCGCGGTTGCCTTGATCACAGCGAGCGCGCCAAACCACCAGCGGGCCTCGCCCTCATCGGTTCCAACCGCCTTCACGACTGCTGCCTGTGACTCGGTTTCCATCGTCATCTGCTGTTCCTTTCCGTTGGGTCGATTTCCAAGAGTGAGATCGCGTAGCGCCAGACGCCATCCGCGTCGCGGCGCACGACGTTGATGCCGCCATCAGCCAGGACAAGGGCCGTATCGCTTGCCTGAAGCACGCGCTTTGGATCGGCGAAGTAGGTGAGCCGGAGGCGCAGCATGGCCGCGGTGAGGCGGGCGATCGCCTCGCTGCCACGAGCTTCACCACTGTTCCCGCCTGTCACCAGCAACGCGCTGTCCTCGAACAGCGCGGCCATGGAATCCGGATCGCCGGTGACGAAAGCGTCTTCGAAGAGCGTCTCGAGCTCCTCCGGGGTTCGCGCTCCTTTACTCATGCCGGCACCGTAGATGTGCCGGCGCCCGCTGCCTACCCCAGAAAGCTGGTGTTTACAACGGCGGTCGCCGCGACGTAGGGTTGGCCACGGATGAAGGCTCATGCTAAGGAGCGGGCGGTCGAGCGGGTCGCCGACCTATCCGGTAGGGGAATGGACGTGATCAGCTTCTGGCGCGAAGCGACCGACGTGATCCGGCCGGCGCTACCGCACTACTTCTCGCCTTGCTGGTACACGCTTGACCCGGCGTCGCTCTTGATCACGAGTCATTACCAGGAAGAGCTCGACGAGTTCCCAAAGGAGTTCCTCGCCCACGAGTACCTCGAGGAGGACGTCAACAAGCTTGCCGACGTTGCCCGATCCGAGCGCGGCATCTCGACGCTCCACGAGGCGACGGGCGGCGACCCTTCCGCCAGCCGACGCTGGCACATGAACATGGCGATGGGCGGTGACCAGGAGCTCATCGCGGCGCTGCGCACGAAAGCGGGCGTGGTCTGGGGAGCCCTTGGGCTCTACCGCGAACCCGGCAAGGCCATGTTCGACTCCGACGACGTCGCCTTCGTTGACGCGATCGGCCCCCATTTGGCGCAAGGCGCCAGGGCGGGCCTGCTGGTCGGCGAAGCGTCCGACCCAGAGTGGCCGGACGCCCCGGGGCTGGTCGTGCTTTCCGAGCAGGGCGAGGTCGAGTCGATGACGCCGGGCGTCGAGCGCTGGCTGGCCGATCTTCCCGATGGCGACTGGGACGCGGGCACACTGCCGTCCTCGGTTCGAGCCGTGGCCGTCCGCGCGCTGCGGACCGCTGAGAACCCGCATGACGCAGGCGAGGTGGCGATGGCGCGCGTGATGGGCGAATCAGGCGGGTGGGTGGTGCTCCACGGCGCGTCCATGGTCGCCGATGGATCCCGCCGGGCAGCGGTAATCATCGAGGGCGCGCACCCCGCCCGAATAACGCCGCTCTTGATGGCCGCCTACGGCCTGACCGATCGCGAACAGGAAGTCACCCGCCTCGTGCTCCAGGGCGACTCGACAGCGCAGATCGCCGAGGGCCTCGTCATCTCACCCCACACCGTGCAGGAGCACCTGAAGCAGATCTTTGAGAAGACCGGGGTGCGAAGCCGCCGCGACCTGGTCGGCAAGGTTTTCTTCTCCCACTACGAACCCCGTCTGCGCGACAACGAGGATCGGATGACGGTCGAAAAGCCGCTTCGCGGCGGGCCGTTTCCTGCCTAACGCAGATCGCGCAGCACGCGCTGGAGGATCCCGCCGTTGAGAAAGTAGGTGACCTCGTTCGGAGTGTCCAAACGGACCGTGGCATCGAACGACGTCGCCTCGCCCTCGTCCGGCGTCGCGGCGACGGTCACCGTCTTCGCCTGCCCTTCCTGGAGGTCCCCGATCTCGAAGGTCTCGGCCCCTGTCAGTCCGAGCGACGCCGCGGTCTCGCCATCGGGGTACTGAAGCGGCACCACGCCCATCCCGATCAGGTTCGACCGGTGGATGCGCTCGAAGCTTTCAGCGATGACGGCCCGGACGCCCAGGAGCGCCGTGCCCTTCGCCGCCCAGTCCCGCGACGAGCCCGAGCCGTACTCCTTGCCCGCCAGGACCACGAGTGGGATCCCTTGCTCCGCATAGCCCATCGCCGCCTCATAGATCGTCGTTTCCTCGCCATCGGGGAAGGCGCGCGTGAACCCGCCCTCCTTCTCGACAAGCTGGTTGCGCAGGCGGATGTTGGCGAAGGTGCCGCGGATCATCACCTCGTGGTTGCCGCGCCGCGAGCCGTACGAGTTGAAGTCCCGCACGTCGACTCCGTTCGCGATCAGCCACTCGCCCGCGGGGCTCGCCTTCTTGATGGCGCCGGCGGGCGAGATGTGGTCCGTCGTGACCGAGTCCCCCAGGACGGCAAGCACCCTGGCGCCGGTAATCGGCTCGATCGGAGCGGGCTCAGGCGCCATGCCCTCGAAGAAGGAGGGGCGGCGCACGTAGGTCGAGTCCGGCCACGTGTAGCGGTCGCCCTCCGGCGTCTCCAGGCTCCGCCAGCGGTCGTCCCCTGCGAACACGTCGGCGTAGCTGCGGGTGAACATCTCTGAACGCACCGCCTCGGCCACCGCCGTCTTGATCTCGTCGTTGGTCGGCCAGACGTCACGCAGGTAAACCGGCTCGCCGTCCGAGCCCTCGCCCAATGGCTGCTCGAAGATGTCACGGTCCATGCGCCCACTCAAGGCGTAGGCCACGCAGAGCGGCGGCGATGCCAGGTAGTTGTTGCGGACGTCCTGGTTGATCCGGCCCTCGAAGTTGCGGTTGCCTGAAAGCACCGAGCAGACGACCAGGTTGTTGTCGGCGACGACCTCGGAGATCGCCTCCGGCAGCGGGCCGGAGTTGCCGATGCAGGTCGTGCACCCGTAGCCGACCAGGTTGAAGCCGAGTTCGTCCAGGTACTCATCGAGCCCGGCCTGCTTCAGATACTCCGTCACCACCGTCGACCCGGGCGCCAGGGAGGTCTTCACCCACGGCCGGCTCCTCAACCCACGCTCGACGGCCTTCTTGGCGACCAGGCCCGCGCCGATCATCACCGAAGGGTTCGACGTGTTGGTGCAGCTCGTGATTGCCGCGATGACGACCCGGCCATGGTCGAGATGCGTCTCCGTGCCGTCCTCGAGCGTCACCGCAACCAGGTCGTCCGCACGCGGGTCGGCCGTCGCGAGTCCGGCGCGCCGCGGCCTTCCGTTTTCGCCGTCATGTTCGTCGCCCGGAGGGTCGGATGCCGGGAACGAGCCCGCGACCGCCTCGTCGTGATGGTCGCCGTTGCCGAACTCGTCCGCGGCTTTGGCGTCGAACTCGCGCAGCGATTCGATGAAGGCAGATCGGGCGTCGCTCAAGGCGATTCTGTCCTGTGGCCGCTTGGGGCCGGCGATCGAGGGCACGACCGCGCCGAGGTCGAGCTCGATCGAGTCGGAGAACGTCGGGTCCTCGCTGCCGGGCTCGTGGAACATGCCCTGCTCGCGCGCATAGGCATCGACGAGCTCGATCGTCTCGGTGGGACGGCCGGTGAACTCCAGATAGCGGAGTGTCTCGGCGTCGACGGGGAAGATCGCGCAGGTGGAGCCGAACTCCGGCGACATGTTCCCGATCGTGGCGCGGTCCGCCAGCCCAAGTGTGTGCAGGCCGGGGCCGAAGAACTCGACGAACATGCCAACCACGCCGCGCTCGCGCAGCATCTCGGTGACGGTGAGGACCAGGTCTGTGGCGGTGGCGCCTTCCGGCATCTCCCCACCGAGCTTGAAGCCAAGCACCTGCGGCAGCAGCATCGAGATCGGCTGGCCCAGCATCGCGGCTTCGGCCTCGATGCCCCCGACGCCCCAACCCAGGACCGCGAGGCCATTGACCATGGTGGTGTGCGAGTCGGTGCCGACCAGCGTGTCCGGATAGGCCTGGGTGACACCGTCCTGCTCGCGGCTGAACACGACCTGGCTCAGATACTCGAGATTGACCTGGTGACAGATCCCGGTCGCGGGCGGCACCACGCGGAAGTTGTCGAAGGCCTGCTGCCCCCAGCGCAGGAACGCGTAGCGCTCCTCGTTGCGCTCGTAATCGCGGTCGGCGTTGATGTCAAAGGCCTGAGCCGAGCCGAACGCGTCCACCTGGACGGAGTGGTCGATGACCAGGTCGACGGGGACGAGCGGGTTGATCCTCTTCGCGTCGGAGCCGAGCTCGTCCATCGCATCGCGCATCGCGGCCAGGTCGACGACCGCGGGCACACCGGTGAAGTCCTGCATCAGGACCCGAGCGGGCTGGAAGGGGATCTCGTCGGTCGGTGTCGCGGCGGCGTCCCAGGCGCTGATCGTCTCGACGTCGGCAGCGGTGACGGATTCCCCGTCCTCCAGGCGGAGCGCGTTCTCCAGCAGAACCTTTAGCGAGAACGGCAGCCGGGCGACGTCGAACTGCTCCTGGAGCGCATCGAGCCGATAGATCTCGTACTCGCGCCCTGAGACCTCGAGGCTGGCCTTCGCTCCGAAACTGTTCGACATGTCTCCTCCGCTCGCCCGGTTCAACGCTTGTCGGCCTGGTTGTCAGCTACCGCGTCCGCGACCTTGTCAACCCCCGTACGGGACGCGATCTTGCCTGCCAGATCGGGACGGCGTGCCGCGAAGTTCGCCAGCAGCCGCTGAACGCGGGGAGCCACCTCCACCTCGGCCCGGTCGCGTTCGACGGCGCTGATCACGGCCGCGGCTACCTCCTGGGGGCTCGCGGTGCCGGCTCCCCGGGGCACCTGGGCGCCCGAGTCAGCGAACATGCCGGCATCGCGAACCGTGCCCGGCATGACGACGGAGGATCCGACGGCCGTGCCCCGCAGGTCCTCCCGCATGCCCAGGGCAAACCCGCGCAGGCCGAACTTGGTGGCGGAGTAGAGGGAACTGCGGGCCGTCGCCACCTTGCCGTTCAAGGACGAGATGAAGACGAGATGCCCGGCGCCGCGAGCCTGCATCGGCCCCAAGAGGGCGTGGGCCAGCAGGATGGGGGCCTCGAGATTGACCCGCAGGGCGCGCTTGATCTGATCCTCCGAGTAGCCCTCGATCCTTCCCGACGCGGGCAGGCCGGCATTCGCGACGAGGATGTCGATCTCTCCCGCCGCGGCCAGGAGGCGCTCCGGCGCGCCCTCTTCGGCGAGGTCGCTCACAACTGATTCGTGGCCCTCGCCCGGCAATGAAGCGGTCAGCTCCTCGAGCTCGGGTCCCTTGCGGGAGCTCGAGATCACCGTCCCGCCTCGCGCTGCCAGGGCTTGGGCGATCGCACGACCGAGGCCGCCGGTCGCACCGGTCAAGAGAATGCGCTTTCCACTGATCTCCATGCAACCAACCTATCCGAGCAGTAGGGTCGCGCCCATGAAGCTCTATATCTGCTGGGGGACTTTCCAGACGCCCAGGCCCGGCGGCCATCCTTGTGCCAATGCATACGAGGCGCTCATCGAAGCCGGGCACGATCCCGAGGTGGTCAAGGTCCACGGGCTGGGGGTGGGTCCCAGGCTGCTCCACTGGGTGACGAGCGGGCGCAAGGAGGTCGAGGAGGTCTCCGGGCAGCGCATGGTTCCGGTGCTGATCACGGATACGGGCGACCTCGTCACCGATTCGAAGCGGATCGCCGAGTGGGCCGATGCCAATCCGGCGGGTGGATCGGCCACGCCGTAGGCAGGGAATTCGCCGGTCCGGGCGAACTTGTAGGGAAACTCACGATCGCGAGGGAATCTGAGTGAATTGTGAGCATGTCCTTGCAATCCGCCGGGCAATCCGCTAGGCTGCCGCAAGTTCTTAACCGGTAAGCCGAGTTCGACCCCATCAGGGGGCCGAAGCGGGGGAACCGTTTGTTGGGGCTAATCCGCCTTGTCGGCGGAGGCGCGACTCCTTTTTGCGCCAGCCCGTCAGCTAACCCCGCAGGCGCAACAGAAGGAGACTGGTTCGTTTTGAGTTTCGAGATCAAGCAAAGCGGGGGCTTCAGGCGACGCGCCGCGGTGGCTGGTTTCGCCGCCTCGGTCGCACTGCTCGCCGTCCCCAGCGGCACTGCCGTGGCGGGCAGCGGCGGACTCGTCACCGGCGACAGCGGCGGAACCGTGTCGGGTGACCGCGCGCGGCTGAAGGCAAACGGCCAGGCGGTGCCGCCCGCGAGCGCTCCTCATCGCGTCAAGCGCGCGATCTGGGCGGCGAACGAAATCGAGGACAAGCCGTACCGGTACGGCGGCGGACACAGCCGCTGGCGCGATTCCGGCTACGACTGCTCAGGTGCCGTCAGCTACGCGCTCGGCAGGCCCGGCGCCAAGGTGATCGACGCTCCGATGCCATCTTCCGGCTTCATGAGGCCATGGGGCCGCAAGGGCAAGGGCAAGTGGATCACGGTGTACGCGAACTCCGGCCACATGTTCGCTGTGATCGCCGGCCTTCGCTGGGATACCTCGCAGCCCGATGACGGGCGCAGCGGCCCCGGCTGGTCAAAGGACATCAGCGCGGGTTTCCGCAACGTATCCCGCACCGCCGCGCGGCATCCGGGACGCTTCTAGCCCGATTGTTTGACACCAGTTCGGTAACGGCAAAGCGCGCCCTCTCGGGCGCGCTTTGCTTTAGTGCCTCCTGCGAACTCACGCGGGATTGGGCGCTCGAGGCCCGTGACCCGGGAGCTACGGCTTGGTCGCGGCCGCAGCCTCGACCCGAGCGGGCTCGGCGGCGGCGTCAGCGTCGCCGGATCCGGTGACGGAGCTCTTGAACTCACGGAATCCGTTACCCGCGGAGCGACCCAGCTCGGGCAGCTTCGACGGGCCGAAGACGACCAGCGCGATGATCAGGACGATTGCGATTTCCATTGGTCCGATGTTTGGCATTGGGTTCAGCTCTTTCTTTTCGACGTCACTCGACGGTGACGGTGGCTTTCATGAATGGGTGAAACTCGCAGAAGTACGCGTACGTGCCAGGCTCGTCGAGGGTGATCTCACCCTCCTCGTCCTGGCCGATGCTCTCGGTGTTGAACGAGCCGTCGTCGGCGGTTGCGGTGTGCGGGGCCTTGTCCGAGTTGGCCCACGTGACTGTCGAGCCGGCCGCGACAGTCAGCGCCTCGGGCTCGTAGAGGAATTCGACGATCTCGACAGTGGTATCGCCACTGGCTTCCGCCGCGGGCCCGCTACCCCCGTCTGCGGGTGGCGGTGTGGCCTCGTCGTCACCCCCGCCGCAACCGGCGATCCCCGCGAAAGCGAGGATCGCCGCTGCGGCAAGTGCGACCGTTCGGCCTACTTGGCCAGAAATGGCTCGACCGCCTTCAGGACCTCGTCCGTGGTGGCCGAGGGCTCGAACGCCTCGGGCGCCGGAGGCTCGCCGGCCGCGTAGCGGATCGCCGCGGCGTGACGCGCCTCGATCTGGACGATGCCGCCGGCCGTGGCCAGCAGATCCTTCGACTTGATCGCGGGAGCGGCGCCGTTGTAGGCGCTCACACCCAGATCCTCGAAGACGATCGCGGTCGCCAGGAACGAGTCGGCGCTCGCGAACGCGTCACCGAAGTCGACGCCGGGGGCCTCGACGGGCTTGCCGCCCAGGTCCTCGATCGTCGCGGTCAACGCGTCGACGTGCTCCTGTTCCTGGTCCCCGAACGTCTTCACCAGCTTGGCGATGTCGCCGGGTACGCCCTTCACCTGCTTGCCGCCCTCTGCGTAGAAGGCTGCCTCCAGGTACTCGAGCGTCAGGGCGAAGTTGAGGATCTCCAGATCCCCGTTACTGCCCTGAGCGAAGGCGCTTCGGACCAACGGCCCGACGGCCAGCGCGCCGTATGCCGCACCTGCGGCAAGGGCACCTCGCATGATGAATGTGCTGCGGCTCAGGTTCTCGACCTCGATTGAGGAGAGCTCCGGAGACGCGGCGTGGATGTTCTGATTCATGGTCTTCTTCTTCCTTTCGGTCTTTCCGTCTCGCCTAGGCGAGGAACGGCTGGACCTCGGCCAGGACCGTTTCGGCGTCGGCCGGAACCGCGAAGGCACCGTCCGGCGTCGGCGGCTCACCGACGAGTGTGTTCAGAACGGCGGCGTGACGTGCCTCGTTCGCATGGATCGAGAGTGCCGCGGCCAGAATGTCCGGATTCTGGATCGCAGCGGCCTGGCCCAGATACGCCGCAGCGCCCAGGTTCTCGACCGTTGCCGCGAGCATCAGGACCTCTTCCGCGCTGTCCAGCGGGAAGTTCGCCTTCGGCTCAGGAGCGGGCTTACCGCCCAGATCCTTGGCCGTCGCGGTCAGGGCATCAACGTGCTGTTGCTCCTGATCACCGATCGTCTTGACCAGCGCCAGGCTGTCGCCCTTGAACAGACCGCTCTTGGCGACCGCGGCATAGAACCCGGCCTCCAGGTACTCGAGCGTCAGGGCATAGTTCACGATGCCCAGATCGCCCTCGCCGAAGTCGGCCAGCGGATCGCCGCCGGTGTCTTCCATCGGCTGCTCTTCCGTAGTCGTTGGGGTGGTTTCCTCATCGTCATCGTCTCCGCATGCGGCCAGCAGCGCGGCGGACACGCCGGTGCCGCCGGTCAACGCCAGGAACTTCCGGCGCGAATGCGGATCCCGGGCGATGCGCTTGAGGGCGCTCGACTCGGGGTTGCGGGTTGCGGACATGCTCTTGACCTCCATCGTGGGGTGGGACTCTTCCCCTACCTTCGATGGGAGGCCGCGAGCGGATCACTCGCGAGGCCGGAGAGCGCGCCGTTCGGCTACTTGAGGACGCGGATCAGCTTCTTGTTTGAGAATTCGTCCATGCCGTACTTACCCAGCTCGCGGCCGAATCCGGAGCGCTTGACCCCGCCGAACGGAAGCTCAGCGCCGTCCAAGCCGACACCGTTCACGAACACCATCCCCGTGTCGAGGGCGTCGGCAACGCGCTGCGCCTGCTCGGCGTCGTCGGCGAACACGTAGGAGCCGAGGCCGAACGGCGTGTCGTTTGCGAGCTTTACCGCCTCCTCCTCCGAGCCCACGCGGTAGACG
>JALZKA010000152.1 GCA_030859475.1 Actinomycetota bacterium | reverse complement strand
GCGATCTGAGCCAGGCGCCCACCGCGCGAGCGGATCGCGACCATGCCGGCCCGCTGCGCCAGGCGCGTGCAACGCTCCAGCTCCGAGGCGGCGCCGCGCACGTCGAGCCGCACGACCTCCTCGGCGGCGTGGGTTGGCGTCGAGCAGCTCACCGCCGAGACCTCGTCGATCAGGGTGCGATCGACCTCGTGGCCGACGGCGCTGATCACCGGCAGGCGCAGAAGCGCCACGGTCCGGCAGAGGCCCTCGTCGCAAAACGCCCAGAGGTCCGCGAGGCTGCCGCCGCCCCGGCAGACGACGGCGACCTCCACCTGGGGCAGCTCGCTGAGGCCGCGAAGCGCCGTCGCGATCCGCGGCGCGGCCTTGCGATCCTGGACCGGCGCGTCCGCCCAGACGATCGTCCCGCGCCAGCCCCGGCGCTCCAGCCCGGCCAGCAGGTCCCGGCAGGCGGCGCTTCCCCGGGCCGTCACCACGCCGATCGTCTTCGGCAGGAGCGGGCGCGCCAGCAGCTTCTGGGGCTCAAACAGCCCGTCGGCCTCCAGGCGCTTCCGTAACTCGGCCAGCTTGGCGAGCAGGTCGCCCTCGCCGGCGAGCCGCAGATGGGTGACCCGAAAGCTGAAGCCGGGGGAGGCGGTGGCGCTGCCCGGGTAGTAGTCGAGGCCGCCGCCGACCACGACCTCGGCGCCGTCGACCAGGCGGGTGGGGTCGAGGCCGAGGCGGTCGAGGTCGTTGTTCCAGATCGCGCAGGGCAGAGCGCCCTCCGCGTCGCGCAGCTCGAAGAACGAGCTCGTCCGCGCGCGCTTGAACCCGGTCAGCTCGCCGATGATCAGCACCCTCGCGCGCTCGCGCATGTAGCCCTGGAGCTCGCGCGCGTAGCGGCCGACCTGGAACGGCCCCGGCAGGTCGGGATCAGCGGCACGCTCCTGCGCCGAGTGTCGAGAAACGGGACCTATTGGGTCGTCTGTCATCACTCGGCGTCGGGCGCGAAGACCCGCACGGACGTCCCGAAGAAGTCAACCATGTGGGGAAGCGGCTTGGACGGATCGAGCCGGGGCGACGCGGACTCGACGCCGCGCTCCAAGACGCAGCGAATCGCAACCCGGCCGACCAGCAGGGACAGCGCCTGTCCCGGGCAGCCCTGCGGCCCGCGGCTGAAGTGGTTGAAGGCCGGATTCGCGGCGGCGTTCCGCTCGGTCCACTCCTCGGGGGCGAAGCGGTCGGCGAACTCCAGCCGGTCGCGGTCGCGGTGGCCATAGGTGTTGACGATCACGAGCTGCGTCCCCTCGGGCACCGTCTCGCCTTTCCACTCGGTCGGGACCAGGGAGACGCGGGAGAGCATCGCCGTCGTCGGCCACAGGCGCATCGCCTCGTGAAGGCAAGCGTCCATGTAGGACCCGGATGAGTCGTCGAGCGCCTTCACCCGCTGTTCGCCGTGCGTGGCCAGCACCGCCAAGCAGCGCAGGGAGTTCGCGGCCAGCGTGTCGCCCAGGGCGAACATCCAGTGGGTGACCTGGGCCATCGGCTTCGTCCGCTCGTCGGTCGGCGCGTCACCAAAGGCGGCGACCAGGCTGCCCGATTCCGCGCGGTTCGCGTAGGCCGCGATCCGGCGCTGGAAGGCCTCGACAGCGTCAGCCGGCTTGCCCGGCATGCCGTTGGCACCGGACATCATGTCCTCCAGCGTCTCGGTCAGCGCCCAGTCGCCGGCGGCGGCGTCGCCCAGGACAACCCGCCGCGTGATCCGCTGGATGGCGCGGTTCCACGGCTCCCACTCCAGCTTGCCGTCGGCCTTCGCCACCGGCCCGGCCAGCAGCCGTTCGATTTCCTCCCGCGTGACCGCCTTGACGTGCTCCAGCGGCGCCGCGCCCAGCACCGCCTCGGCGAACCGGCGCCGGCTGGCCCATTCCTCGCCGCGGGAGATCGTCAGCGCCTCGGGCTGGAAGTGGACCATGCCGTCGCGCTTGGCCTTCGGGTCGGACGCAAACGGGTCCGGAGACTCCTCAAGCGCCCGGCCGACGTCGGCGGGATCGAGCAGCAACAGCGCGTCGTCGCGAACCAGCTTCACCCAAACCGGCCCGCCTTCATACGAATGGTTCATCCCCTCTAAAAGCCCCACCGCCTGCCCGTCGATACCGGCGGCGCTCGCCACCCGGACCGCCTGCCGCCGACGCCGGAAGATGCCCTGAAGCGCGTTCGGGACGACGACCGTCGCGTTGAACCGCGCGTTCTCCAGCAGGCTCGCGTGCGGCAGCCCGCTCACGTGCGCGCTAGCCGACCCGGTTCCAGGGAGCGAACGCGTTCTCGACGCCCTCGAGCGCCGGCCCCAGCTCCGGGTGGTGGCGCAGGAGGACGTCCTTCATGTCCGACTCCTCGACCCACTTGATCCCCTCCGGCGTATAGACGTCGGGGGAGTAGTCGTTCGTGAAGAACCGGTCGCTTCGGAGGCGCCGCGAGGCCATCAGAATGAAGATCCGGAACGCCGTGTCGGAGAAGCCGAAGCCGGGGGGCAGCGGCTCCGCCAGCATCCCGACCTGCAGGTCGACCCGGTCGATGTCGTCGTTATAGACGTCGCGAATCTCCTCGGCCAGCTCGGGATCGTCGGTCAGATCCTCGAATTTCGTGATCCGCTTCTTTCTGAGCTTCTCGCGGAAGTCGTTGTAGCGCGGAACGCCACGCTCGCGGTCGCGGAGGATGTCGATCGTGCCCAGGTCAACCCGGTCGCCGTTCAGGCGAACGTGGTTTGACAGCGCTCGCGGATGGTTCTGGAGCGTGATCGCCCCGGGGTTGGCGACGCCGAACGAGTAGAGGAGGTTCGACCAGCCGTACTTCTCGATCGTCGGCCGCGTGCCGGCGCCCTGGATCGGCTCGAAGTCGATCTCCTCGACCAGCGAGTCGTCGGTGTGGTCGCGGATCGCGTAGTCGTCGGGCAAAAGCGGATGGAGGCGGTAGACGGAAATGAACTCCTCGGTGATCGCGTATGGGGCGGAGTGGTGCTCCTGGTCGGAGCCCACGATCCCGCCGATCATCTCGGTGCCGACGTGGCCGAACTTCTTGCGGACCCACTGGGGCAGGACGCCGTACCAATTGGCGTGCATCGCCCGCTCGAGCACGGGGTTGGCGAGGATCCCCGGCGTCCACTCGACGGTATGGATCCTGGCTGACACCGCGGAGTTCACCAGGCGCGCCGTCAAAAACAGCTTCTCGTCGTCCCAGGTGGGATAGGAGCCCTTCAGGTAGTCGCAGATCGCGTTGTGCTCCTTGACGAACAGCGTGTGGAGCAGGGAGAGGCCGATCCAGTAGTTGTCGGAGAAGCCGGTCAAA
>JALZKA010000078.1 GCA_030859475.1 Actinomycetota bacterium | reverse complement strand
GAGCAGCTCTCCCCCAGCCACCACCACCGCTCGGCGCAATCGGGTGAGCTCCTCCACGGCCGCGCTCGCGCTCGCCGCCGGCGACGACCGCAGCTCCAGCTCGTTGGCGAAGATCTCGTTCCCCACCAAGCCGTCACGTTCGCCCTCGATCCTGGCCAGGACCTGCGACGCGTTGGCACGCAGGCTTCCCGTTTCGGAATCGACGAGAAACAGCTCCTCTTCAATCCCGACCGTGAACGGCTTGCCGCCGCCGAACGCATGCTTCATGTCAGGCCATTCCCAGGGCCGCGTCGGCAGCGATCCGGCCGAGGACGAGCGCGGTGGCGAGGCCGCTGGCGTACCCACCGCTCGAGATCCCGCCCACATCGCTGCCTGCCGCGAAGACGCCCGGAGCGACCTGGGCATTGTGGTCACACTTGAGCCCGCCGAGGGTGGTGGTGATCCCGGCCACGGTCTCGACGGTGACCGAGTCGCGGTCACGCCTGGTCGGTGCGCCGGCGGCCTCCGCGCCGCCGACCATGGCCGCGACCGTACGCCCCCCCACCACCTCGTCGAGGCGATCGTTTCGCACCCGCAACCAGGCCCGGGCCCCGGGCTGGCAAGCCGTCCACTGAAAGGCGTCGATTTGCGACCAATGCCGTGATTCGAAGCGCTCTCCAAGCGCGTTCCGGACATCCGCGGCGGACGCGTAAAGCTGGCTCAGCGACACGAAGCCGGCCGGTGAGATCTTGGCGGGGGGCGCCGGCATGTTGCGACCATAAGCCTCTCCGAGGCTGGAGTCGGTTTCAGCTCCGGCATCGAGCCCGATGTGCAGCCCGTCTCCCGTGGCACCAGGGGCCGCCCGGAGCATCAGAGCCTCAGCCTCAGGAGTGACATGGCGTTCGACGAGCTCACGGCTTGCCGCGAAACCGCCCGTTGCCAGAACCAGCGGCCCCGACGCCGGCAGCTCCTTGACCGCGAAGCCAAGGCGCGGCGGGCCCGCTGCGGCGAGCAGCGTCGCAGTCAGATGCCTCGGCTCGAAGCGGCACCCGACAGTACGCTCGTTCCCAGTTCCGCCAGTCGACTCGGCGCCGAGGCTGCGCAGCCAGTCGAGATCCCGATCAAGCCGCTCGACCACGATTCGTTGCAGGCCGGCCTCACCTGCTGGGCATTCCTTGCGAAACGAGTCCAGATCGCGATATCGCCAGATCACCCCGCTGGACAGCAGCATCGACCCGCCGGGCCGGTCGAGCTTCTCCCGCACCTCGACCGTGGCTCCCCGCTGCCGGGCCTGGGCCGCCGCCACCAGGCCGGCCATCCCGGCTCCAGCCACGACGAGGTCGGACATCGGCTCAGACCAGCGAGAAGCTGGGCTTGTGCTCGACGTACTCGATCGTGATCCCGTCAGGCCCGGAAACGAACACCGCGATGGTGTTCTCGGCGTCCACCGTCTTCTCGATCGTCTGCCCGCGGCCCTCGGCCTCCTCCTTCGCGTCGTCGGCGGAGTCGACCAACAGAGCGAGGTGGTTGAGCAAAGGCCGATCCGCGGTTCCGGGGTCGCCGCGCTCGAGCCTCACCGACCGGTCGCCCACCACGACACGGGTCTCGCCGTCGCGCCGGAACCCGAAGTCTTCGAACGCGGCGGCCGTCACTTCAGGCTGCGGCACCCTGATGAGCACGTGGTCGAGGTCGAGGTCGAGTCCGCCCCCTTTCATGAGCCCGATGCCCAGGCCACCGGGGGCCTCGAAGCTGATCCCGTCCTCTTCGATGGTGACGGCGACCTCCTCCGGCAGACCCGCCTGCGCCGCCGCGAGGTCCTCGACGCGGAGCACCACCCTTCGCAGCACCCCTGGCTGGCGCGGACCATCGGCGCCGAACAGGGTGAGCTTTCCTTCCCGGGCGTTCGCGCCGACGAGATGGAAGTCCTCCCCCGCCTCGATCTGATGTACGCCGAGCGCTTCGCAGAGAAATGAGCTCAGTCCCTCGTAGTCCTCAACCCAGAGCGCGACGTGGTCAAAGCTCTTGGGCTCCGTCATGGGGATGCCAGATACCCCGCGAAGAGCAGGGGCAAACTGGCCCCATCGTTCCCCCACGAGTCGGTCGCCGCGCGCTCAGTGATTGCGGAGTGCGTCGATGAGCTCGTCCTTGCTCATCTTCGATCGTCCTTCGATGCCGATTTCGGCGGCCCGCTCCTCGAGCTCATCCTTGGTGCGATCCTCATAGCTCTCGCCCTCCCCGCCCTTCTTTGACACGTCCTCCCCGGCCGCCTTCGCATTGGCGATCCGGGCGGCCTTCTCCTGGCTCTCGCCCTCGCGGCGCAAGGTCGCGTAGAGCTCGTCGTCCTTGACGCTTGGACCGTGATCCTTTGCCACTGCCGTCCCCTTTCCCCTTTGCGGAGTCGCTGTCGGCGACGAGCCGGCCCGCCGTGGCGCGGGCCGGCTTCATCCGGCGCCGGTTGCTACCCGCTCAGCCTGTCGCGGAGCAGCTGCTTGCCCTCCTCGGCGCCCTTCTTGCTCGCTCCCTGGGCGCGACGGAAGAAATCAGCGAGATCCGAGTCGCCGTCGCTTTCCGCGTCCTCGATGTACTGCTCGAGCCGCAGCGTGTTGCTGAGGCACTGCTCGGTGAACCAGATGACGTTGTAGTCCTTGTCCCTGGTACCGGTGAGCTGACCTGCCTCTTGGGTGGTGCCCTCCATCTACGTCCTCCTCTCGAGATCAGCGGCCTCGGCGCGCTTTTCCGACGCCCGCTTCTCGGCCACGTCGGCTTGGTCTTTGACCTCGCCCTTTCGCTCCTCCATGGCGCCCTCGGCGCGGGTGTCCGAGTCGCCGGTCAGATCGCCAAGCGCCTGCTTGACGCGGCCCGTCACTTTGTCGGTGATACCCATTCGTTCTCCTTCATCTCGTTTGAGGGGTACTACGCGGCTACCCGAACTCGCTCTCCTAAACAACAAAACGCCGGGGCTGGGGAAAACGGAGGCCGGGCTCAGGCGTCGGCGACGTCTGCCGGCGGGTCCGGGGCGGCTTGCGGCTGGTTTCGTAGCAAGGCGCCAGTGGTCTGCTCCAGGACTCGGCGCCAGGCGGCCCTCGTTTCTTGCGCACGCTCGACTTGGTCCATCACGTGGCGGACCCGGCGCCCGGATATCTCGATGCCGTGACGCTCCGCGATCGCCTTGTAGCGATCGTAATCGCGTGCAAGCTTCAACGTGACGGACTCGAAGCCGTGCTTGGCGATCTCGAGCCGCGCCTTGTAGTCCAGGATGGATGTCCCGAACATGAGCGCGTCGTCGAGCTCCGGCTCGATCAGGATGATGTCGACCCCCGGGTAGCGCTCCTCCCAGATCTCGACCGCCTTGTGCAACCGATCGTGGGAGACCATCCGGAACGCCTGGTTGCCGATCCCCGCCATGCCCATGTCCGAGACCCGCTGGACGCGCGAGCCGGTCATCGTGGGGATCCGCTTCTGAAAGTCGTTGACGTAGGGAACCAGCGGATTGATCACGACGACGAAGCGCGCACCCCGCTCAACCGCGACGTCGAGGTTTGTCGTCGAGAGAATGCCTCCATCGATGAACTCACGGCCCTTGATCTCGACCGGCTCGTAGATCAAGGGCAGGGCCCCCGAGGCGGCGACCGCGGTCGAGATCGGCACGTCCGCCCACTCTCCCTCACCCAGGATGACTCGCTCCGTCGTGTCGAGGTCGGTAGCGGTCAGGTACAGCTCGGGACCGAGATGGCGGAAGTCGTCGGTCCGGTCGGGGTCTGAGAGGACCTCGCGCACGTAGCGCTCGATGCCGCTGCCGCGGTAGACGCCGGAAGGGAGCAGGCCCGCCAAGCCCGTCGCGAGGTCGACGACCGAGGACTCGCCGATATTTGCGACGAACTCCCGGGCGATGCCCGCGAGCTTGAAGGGCAGGGTCAGCGACTGCCGCAGAAAGCCGGAGTAATTTGGCCGCAGCAGCATCGAGAGGTCGATGTCCGGGATCGGCGAGCGCAGATCCGAGTTCAGCACTCTCATCATCTCCTCGGGCGTGACCCCGTTGGCCGTCAGGCTGGCGATGAAGGACCCGGAGCTGGTGCCGACGTAGACGTCGAACTGGTTGACGGTGTGGTTGACAGCCAGCAGATCGAGCGCACGCAGTGCCCCCACCTCATACACGCCGCCGGTGAAGCCGCCGCCGCCGAGGACCAAAGCGGTCTTCGAGGCGTTGCGGCGCGCGCGGCGCCGGCCGGCGCTCGCCTCCGCGCTGGAGCTGTCGAAGGGGACCACCTTGCCCATGGCCGAAGTATCGCAGGGGTCGATTCGGGATCATCTAGGCTGAAACACGTGAGGAAGCTCGCAGCCTTGGCGGGGGCGACAACGATGGCGTCGCTGGCGCTTGGGATCGGAGCTGCGGATGTGCTCGGCGGCGTGGGCGGCACGGTTCGTGAGCCGTTTGAGCGCGCCAGGATTCTCGACGATGGCGGCAGCGCTCCGATCGCCCGCCGGGGGTCCGCTTTGGCCGCCCGCAGCTCCTTGGGGCGAGCGGGGCTCAAGCGGGAGCTGCGGCAGGCATTCAGCGGCGTTTCTGGCGGCAAAGGGGCCTACGTGTCCGACGCGGGCAGCCCGCGGCGACCGCTGTTGTTCTCGCGATCGGCACGGACGGCGCGCTTGATCGCGTCTAACACCAAGCTCTTCACCACGGCCGCCTTCCTCGACCGCTTCGGGGCGGACGGGCGCCTCACGACCACGGTGTGGGAGCGCGGCCGCCGCATGGGCCCCGGGGCGGGTGGGCTCGACGGCGACTTGATCCTGGCCGGCGACGGCGACCCCGCCCTGGCCAAGCCCGCCTTCGCGGATCGCAACGGGTTGCCCCTGACTTCGGTCAGGCCGCTCGCGCGGGCGGTCGCAGCCGCGGGGATCGAGCGGATCAGGGGCGATGTCCTGGCGGACGATGAGGTCTTCGACCGGAGGCGCTCGGTCCCCCAGCCGGGTATCACGGGTGGGCCATTCCTCTCAACGCTGTCGGGCCTCTCCTTCGACTCCGGCTTCGAGGGGGGCCGCTACGCGACGGATCCGGCCCTGAATGCCGCCAGGGAGCTGATCAGGCAACTGCGCAGACAGGGGGTGGCGGTCCGCGGCAAGGCGCGTCTCGGCAGCGTCACCCGCCGAGCCGAGCGGCTGGGTGCGGTCAAGTCGCCAACCGTCTCCCGCCTGATTCGTGAGACCAACACCCCTTCGGACAACTTCTGGGCCGAGACCCTCTTGAAGCGGCTCGCGGCAACTCCTTCCCGGCGGGGGACCACAGAATCAGGGGCAAGGAAGGCGGAGCGCTTCGCGCGCACCCTGGGAACCGGGGTCCGGATGGTGAACGGCTCGGGCCTCTCGCGCACCAACAAGGCAAGTCCCCGGCAAGTAGCGAAGCTGCTGATCCGGCTCATCAAGGGTGGCCGTGACCGCGCGCAGGCTTTCCGCGACTCCCTGGCGATCGCCGGGCGTAGCGGCACCTTGGCGACCCGCATGCGGGGTACGGCCGCAGCGGGCCGCTGCCAGGCCAAGACCGGGACGCTCGACGGCATCAGCGTCCTGAGTGGCTACTGCTCGGCGGGCGCCGGCCCGGTCGTCTACTCGATCCTGATGAACGGCGTCAACATCGATTCCGCCCGCCGCGCTCAGGACAAGATGGTCGCGGCCATCGCGCGTTACAAGTAGACAACGTTCGATGGTGAGGGCTGCGAACCGGCTAGAGAAGTCAATCGAACAGCGCGCGGAGCCCGTCTTCGTCGATGACTTCAATCCCCAGCTCCTCGGCCTTGGCCAGCTTTGACCCCGGGCTCTCGCCGGCAACGACGTAATCCGTCTTCTTGGAAACCGATCCCACAACCTTGCCACCGGCACGCTTGATCAGCTCCGCGGCCTGGTTCCGGGACAGGCCGGGCAACGTCCCCGTGAGGACGAAGTTCCTGCCGTCGAGCGGACCGCCCTGAACCCGGCGCTCCGACTGATCCAGCTCGAAGCGCAAGCCACGCTCGCGCAGGCGCTCGATCAGGGCCTGCGTCGGCTTCTCGGCCAGCTCCTCGGCGATCTGCGCCGCGGTGATCGGCCCGACGCCATCCACAGCCTGAATCGCCTCCGGATCGGCTTCGGAGAGCGCGTCGATCGTGCCAAAATGCTCCGCCAGGGCCTGGGCGGTGACATAGCCGATGCCCGGCAGGCCCAGGGCGAACAGGACGATCGAGAAGGGCTGTCGCTTGGAGGCGGCGATCGACTCCATCAGATTCCGGGCTGATACCTCGCCAAAGCCCTCCAGCCCGGCCAGGCGCTCGGCCGTCAGGTCGTAGATCCCCGCCTGGTCCGCCACCAGCCCCTCGTCCAGAAACCGCAGGGCAAGCTTTTCGCCGAGTCCCTCGATGTCCATCACACCCACGAAGTGCTTCATCTGCTGAAAGGTCTGCCCCTGGCAGCCGCGACGATTCGGGCAGATTGTGAAGACGGAGTCCCCGGGCTTCACCGTCGGGGTCTCGCACGCCGGGCACTTCTTCGGCGGCCGCGCCTTCCGCAGGCGCCTGCCCTTGCGGTGCTGGATCAGCGGGGAAATCACCTGGGGGATCACGTCCCCCGCTCGGGTGATGACGACCTGGTCGCCTTCGCGCACGTCCTTGCGGGCCAGGTCCTCCTCGTTGTGAAGGGTCGCCTGGCTCACCGTGACGCCGGAAACCTGAACGGGCTCGAGCTGCGCGAATGGGATCATGTTGCCCACCCGCCCCACGTTCCAGACCACGCGCCGAAGCGTGGTCGTCGCGGTCATCGGCGGGAACTTCCAGGCGATCGCCCAGCGCGGCTCACGGCCAACGACCCCCAGCTCGCGCCAAAGGGGCCGTTCGTTGACCTTGACCACGACGCCGTCGATCTCATAGTCCAAGCTCTCGCGCCGCCCTTCCCACCAGCGACAGCGATCGACCACACCCTCAACGCCTTCGTGAACCTGGATCTCGCTCTCGACCGGGAAGCCGTGGTCGGCAAGCCAGCTGATCTCGTCGGCGTGGGTCGCGTGATCGACGCCCCGGCGGATGCCGATCCCGTAGCACCACATCGCGAGCGGCCGAGTGGCAGCAATCCGCGGATCGAGCTGACGGATGGTGCCGGCGGCGGCGTTGCGCGGGTTGGCGAAAGCCGGCTCGCCCGCCGCGGCCCGGTCCTCGTTCAGCTTGGCGAACCCGCTGCGCGGGAAGTAGATCTCGCCCCTCACCTCGATCGACTCGAGGGCGTCATCGAAGCGCTTCGGGATGTTGTCGATCGTCCGGACGTTGTGGGTGACGTCCTCTCCGACTCGCCCGTCGCCGCGGGTCGCGGCGCGCGTGAGCTGTCCGTGCTCGTAGATCAGCGAGATCGCGAGACCGTCGATCTTGGGCTCGGTCACATATGAGATCTGCGAGGCGGTGATGTCCATGCGCTTCAGCAGGTTGGAGATCCTCAGCTCCCAAGCGCGCAACTCCTCCTCGTTGCGGGCGTTGGCCAGGGAGAGCATCCGCTCCGGGTGCTCGACCTGCTCGAACTTCGCGAGCGGCGCGATCCCCACGCGCTGGGTTGGTGAGTCCGGGGTCCGCAGCTTCGGGTCGGCTTCCTCGAGCGCCCGTAGCTCATTCAGCAGAGCGTCGTACTCGTCGTCGCCGATCTCCGGGTCGTCCTCTGCGTAGTAGAGCCGGTTGTGGTGCTCGAGCTGGCGGCGCAGCTCGGCCGCTTTGGATGCCTCGCTCATCGCCGGCCGCTCGGCTCCTGGCCATCCGCAAGCTTCACATTCGCGGCGCGGGCCAGCATCCCCGCCATGTCCCAGGCGCCGACTCCGTCCAGCCCTTCGTGGTGGGTCAGGTCGAAGTGGATCGGAGTCAACGCGACGCGACCGCGGGCGAGCGCCGCCAGGTCGGTACCGGGCTCGTCCTCGAATGACGGCTCGAACCCGTAGATCTCGTAGCGCCGGCGGCCGTCGGAGCCCTCCTCCACCAGCTTCAGCTCGTCGTCGTAGAGGCGCTTTCCCAGCCTGGCTACCTCGATCCCTTCGGGTGTTCCCGCCGGGCAGTTGACGTTCAGGATCGTCCCTTCGGGGAGTGGGTTTCGGCGCACCAGGCTGACCAGCTCTCGAGCCAGTGCGGAGGCGACCGCGAAGTCGAAGGTCCGCCCGAAGCGAAAGCCCATCTCCCGCGCTGCCGACTGCTGGGAGATCGCGATCGCCGGAATGCCCAGCACGATGCCCTCGAAGGCGGCGGCGACCGTTCCCGAGTAGGTCACGTCGTCGCCGAGGTTGGCACCGTGGTTAATCCCGGAGACGATCAAATCGGGGCGCTCACCCAGAAGGCCGAGGTCCGCGAAACGCACGCAGTCGACCGGGGTCCCCTCCGTGGCGAAGCCGCGATCCCCGTCCGGAAACTCGATCTCCTCGACCCAGATCGGCGAACGCGTCGTGATGCTGCGCGCCGTTGCCGAGCGGTTCGAGTCGGGGGCGACGACGTCGACGGTCACGCCGTCGAGCTCGCGCAGGGCTCGCCGAAGGCTCTGCAGGCCCTCGGCCTCGATCCCGTCGTCGTTGGTCACGAGAACCCGCACGGGACCGATTCTAGAAGCGCGAGCCGCTGCCCCGCTCGCCTCAGCGCGCGTGGAATTAGGGTACCCTACGACCGGTTTTGATTAGGGTCCCCTAACGCGAAGGAGAGAATGGACGTACGCACAGGATCGTTCCGCCGCCCCGCCGCCGTCGCGACCGCGGCGCTGGCGATACTCGCGCCGTCCGGGCTGGCCGCATGTGGCGGCGACGATGATGAGAACGACGGTGAGGACGCTGGGGGCGAGGTCACCTTGACCGTGTACTCGGGCCGCGACGAAGAGCTCGTCGGTCCCCTGCTGGAGCGCTACGAAGAGGAGACCGGGAACGAGCTCGAGGTGCGCTACGGGGAATCGGCCGAGCTTGCCGCAACGATCGTCGAGGAGGGCGAGAACAGTCCCGCCGACGTCTTCTTCAGCCAGGACGCCGGATCGCTGGGCGCAATCCAGAATGAAGGCCTGCTGGGCGAGCTCCCCGACGAAGTCCTCGAAACCGTCGATCAAGCCTTCCGCTCGAGCGAGGACGCCTGGGTCGGAGTCTCGGGCCGGGCGCGAGTGCTCGCCTACAACACCGATACGGTGCAAGCGTCGGAGCTTCCCGACTCGGTGCTGGAGCTGACCGGTACGGAGTGGAAGGGTCGTGTCGGCTGGGCCCCGACCAACGGCTCCTTCCAGGCATTCGTCACGGCGATGCGGCTGACGGAGGGCGAGGATGCGGCCGCCGACTGGCTCGAGGGGATGGTCGCCAACGAGACCGTCGCCCTGCCCGACAACGAGGCGGCGCGCGACGCCGTCGCGGCTGGCGAGGTCGACCTGGCCCTGATCAACCACTACTACGTCGAGCAGGCCCGGGAAGAGGAGGGCGACGACTACCCGGTGGACGTCCACTTCACGTCGGGCGGCGATGTGGGATCACTGGTCAACGTCGCCGGGGCGGGGGCGATCGCCGGCTCCGACGAGCTCGATGCGGCCACCGAGCTGGTCGCGTTCCTGCTCGATCAGGAGTCGCAGCAGTTCTTCTCCGACGAGACGAAGGAGTACCCGCTGGTGACCGGAGTCGAAGCCGATCCCGACCTGGTGCCGCTGGCCGAGATCCAGCAGCCGGAAGTCGACCTTTCGAACCTCGACGACCTCCAGGGGACCCTGAGGCTGATCGAGGACTCGGGGGCGCTGTAGAGGCAAAGGGCCTACAGCTACGCCGCGGGC
>JALZKA010000077.1 GCA_030859475.1 Actinomycetota bacterium | reverse complement strand
CCGCCCACGATGCGCACGTCGCGGCCCTCGGGGATCTCGAGGTCCCGCGTGGTGAAGAGGTAGGTCGGCACGTCATACGGCCAATCGGCTTCCCGGTCCATCACCCACTGGTACGTGCCGGAGCCGCTGATCAGGACCCCCGTGCCCGCCATCAGCTCGGCGTATGACTCCTGCGGTGTGGCGTCGACACCGGGTCGCTCTGAGCCCACGAATCCGATGAGCCAATCGAGGTCGCCGTCCGGGCGGGCGAGGAAGCCGTCGAGGGACGAAGCGAGGTAGTAGATGGTCTTCGCCATCGGCCTTTACGCTAGCGCCATGGAGGACCTGAGCCGCGCGGTCGCCGCCGTCATCACCGAGTGCCTGCGAGTGCAGGAGGGCGAGAACGTCCTGGTGGTGGCCAACCCAGCGACCCTTGGGCTCGGCGAGCGCCTGCGCGGCGAGGCGGGCAGAGCGGGTGCCGACGCCGTCCTGATGCTGATGGCGGAGCGGGCGACCCACGGCACCGAGCCGCCGCCACCCGTAGCGGCCGCGATGGCGAGTGCCGACGTGGTGCTGTGCCCGACCGAGCAATCGCTGAGCCACACCACCGCGCGGCGGGAAGCCTGCGCCGCCGGGACCCGGATCGCGACGCTACCCGGCGTCACCGAGGAGATGCTGGCCAGGGTCATGAGCGCCGACATGGGCGAGCTTCGCCGTCGCGGCGCGGCGGTCGCCGAAGCTCTCGACGCGGGCTTCGAGGCGCGGATCACGTGCGAGCGTGGGTCCGACCTGACGCTTCGGATCGAGGGCCGCAAGGCGATCTCCGACGCCGGCGAGCTTGACGAGCGGGGTGCCTTCGGCAACCTGCCCTGCGGCGAAGGGTTCATCGGCCCGCTCGAGACGGAGGGCGGCGGAGTGCTGGTGGTGGACGGGACGATCGGCGGAATCGGCCGTGTTGGCGAGCCCGTCACCCTGCGGGTCGAGAACGGGAACCTCGAGGACGCATCGGGTCCCGAGGGCGCGCGGCTGCTGGAAATGCTGCGCGGTGCCGGAGTGCAGGGCACGGGCGTCGCGGAATTGGGGATCGGCACGAACGAGAAGGCGATCCTGACCGGCAACCTCCTGGAGGACGAGAAGATCCTGGGCACCTGCCACGTCGCGTTCGGCGCCTCGGCCGGGGTGGGCGGGGTCGTCCAGGTTCCCATCCACATCGACTGCGTCGTCCTGAAGCCGACGGTGGAGATCGACGGCCAAGCGATCGTCCGCGAGGGAATGTTCTTGCTGTGACCGATCTCCTGGTGGTCCCGAACGTTTCCGAGGGCCGCGACGGCGCCGTGATCGACCGGCTCGCCGCCGCCTTCTCCGCTCACGCACACCTCCTGGACACCCACTCCGACGAGGTCCACAACCGCACCGTCTTCACCCTCGCGCCCTCCGGGGAGGCCGCTCGTGTCCTGATCGACGGCGCTGCGGCGGCGCTCGACGCGATCGAGATGGCAACGCACGAGGGGGAGCACCCGTGCATCGGAGCGCTCGACGTCGCTCCGGCGGTTTGGCTCGACCCCGCCGACCGTGAACGCGCACGGGCGGAGGCACTGGCCGCCGCGGAGGGCATCGGCGAGCTGGGCATACCGGTCTTCCTCTACGGCGAGCTGGCATCGGCCGATGAGCGTCGCGAGCGCGCGCTCTTTCGCCGCGGTGGCCTGGCCGAGCTTCGGCGCCGGATGGCTTCGGGGGACCTGGC
Source organism: Actinomycetota bacterium (assembly GCA_030859475.1). Lineage (GTDB taxonomy): Bacteria > Actinomycetota > Thermoleophilia > Solirubrobacterales > 70-9 > JALZKA01. The sequence goes on along the minus strand of JALZKA010000077.1, from coordinate 8,068 downwards.
ACCCGACCTCGGTCCGGCGACCCCGCACCCGAGCGCCGGCGCGACGTTGGTCACGGCCCGTCCGCCCCTCGCGGCGTTCAACCTCGAGCTCGACGGCGCGAGCCTGGCCGAGGCACAAGCGATCGCCGCGGCGTTGCGTGAGTCCGGCGGCGGCCTGCCGAGTGTGCGGGCGATCGGCCTTGCCTTTGACGAGCGAACCCAAGTCTCGACGAACGTCCACGACCCGATCGCGGTCCCGCTGGCCCAGGTCGTGGCGCGCGTGTCGGAGCTCGTCGCCGCGGTGGACGCCCGCGTCGTGAGTGCGGAGATCGTCGGACTCGTCCCGCGCGCCGCGCTTGAGGGTTTTCCCGCCGACGTTCCGCTGCCCGGCTTCGACCCTGCGACTGGCGTGATCGAGAATCGGACGATTGTCTAGATTTGATCGCGATGGCTCAAACGAAGAAGAAGCGCAGGCGCAAGCACCGCGGCACCCAGGGCGGGTCGATCAGCCGCAGCCGCCCGCGCGGCCGCCCGCAGACCCGCGAAGAGGCGCGAGCCCAGGCTCGCGCCCGGGTCAAGCAGGGAGGGTCGATGCGCGACCGGCCGCCGACGTGGCGAAGTGCCTTCAACCGCGCGCTGATCATGGCCGGGATCCTTTTCGCCCTGATGGCCTTCGTGCTCGGCCGCGAGGTCGCCAGCTCGGCGTTCTTGGCGCTGACGATGCTGATCCTCTACGTGCCTGCGGGGTATTACCTGGAGCGATTCCTCTACAGCCGCCGCCAGGCAGCCGAGGCCCGAAAGCGCCAGAAGTCCGCCGGCCCGCGGGAGCGCTGAGGACGGCATGGACGTTCGTGCCTTCACGGTCGGACCGGTCCAGGAGAACTGCTTCATCTTTCGCCAGGACGCCTCCGATCGAGGCGTGATCGTCGACCCGGGCGATGAGGCCCCGCGGCTTCTGGCGGCTCTCGACGAGCTGGGGATAACGAAGCTGGAGGCGATCCTGCTGACCCACACCCACTTCGACCACGTCGGCGCCGTCGCGCCGATCGCGAAGGCGACCGGGGCGCCCGTCTGGTGTCCGCAGATCGAGCTGCCGGTTCTCGCCGACATCAACTCCTTCGTGCCGTGGTCGGAGTTCGGGCCATTCGAGAGCTGGGAGGCCGAGCATTCGCTCAAGGGCGGCGAGCGCCTGGAGCTGGCGGGCTTCGAGATCGACGTGATCTTCACCCCTGGTCACTCCCCCGGCCACGTCACCTTCTGGATCGCGTCGGAGCAAGTCATGTTCTCCGGGGACGTCCTCTTCCAGGGCTCGGTCGGCCGTACCGACCTACCCGGTGGCGATTGGCCCACTCTCCTGGAGTCGATCCGAAAGCTCGTCGAGGGGCGCCCGGCGGAGACCGTCGTCTATCCCGGGCACATGGGCATTACGACGCTCGGTGCGGAGCGGGCGTCGAATCCGTTTCTGGCCGAGCTCGCCCGGCCGTAGATAGTCTCGGCCGATGCCCGAGCGCCCGAAAGCCCCGCGGGGGACCTTCGACATCCTGCCTGCCGAGGCTCCGGCGCGGGCGCGCGTGCTCGACCTGGCGGCCGCCGCATTCGGTGCCGCCGGTTACGGGCGCATCGAGACGCCGGCCTTCGAGGAAACGGACCTCTTCGTCCGGGGCGTGGGAGCGGCAACCGACATCGTCACGAAGGAGATGTTCTCGTTTCAGGACCAGGGGGGACGTGACCTGACCTTGCGGCCGGAGGCTACGGCCCCGATCTGCCGCGCGTACATCGAGCACGGCATGCACAAGCTGCCGCAGCCGGTGAAGCTCTGGTGTTCGGGCGCGTACTTCCGCCATGAGCGGCCCCAGGCGGGCCGCTTCCGGCAGTTTCACCAGATCGACGCGGAAACGATCGGCACGGACGATCCGATGGCCGACGCCGAGGCGATCATCCTGCTCGACCAGATCCTGAGGTCGATCGAGGTCCCCGGGGTGAGGCTGCGCCTGGGCAACCTCGGCAGCCCCGCTTCCCGGACCGCGTATCGCGACGAGCTCCGTGAGTATCTCCGGGCGCACGAGGGCGAGCTCTCCCCGGATGTGCGCGAGCGGATCGACAAGAACCCGATGCGCGCGTTTGACTCCGATCACGAGGCGACCCGAGCGGTGATGGCGGAGGCTCCGCGGATGATCGACCGTCTCGACGACGCCGACGCGCAGCATTTCGCCACGGTCGAGCGGCTGCTGCGCGAGGCCGGGATCGAGTTCGAGCGCGACGGCGGCCTGGTCCGGGGCCTCGACTACTACACACGCACCGTTTTCGAGTTCACATCCGACGCGCTTGGGGCGCAGTCTGCGCTGGGTGGCGGCGGGCGCTACGACGGCCTGATCGCGGAGCTCGGTGGCCCGCCCACCGCGGCGGTCGGGTGGGCCGCGGGAATCGAGCGGATCCTGCTGGCCACTACCGCCGAGCCGCAAGAGCCAACGGCGGACGTCTATGTGGCCGCGGACGGCGATGCGGAGCGCGAGCGGGCGTTCGCATTGGTCACGCAGCTGCGCCGCGCCGGCTTGATTGCACACCTGGACCTCGCGGGCCGGTCGGTGAAGGGCCAGATGAAGCAAGCCGGCCGGGTCGGCGCCCGCCGCTCCGTGCTGATCGAGGCCGATGGCGCGTCAGTGCGCGACATGTCGAGTGGCGAGCAGACTAGCCTCGACCTGACCCGCGCCGTAGAAGTGCTGGCCTCGTGACTCCGGAGTTCCCAGCCCTGCGTGCCAACTCGCTGCGCGATACCTGGTGCGGCCAGGTCCTGGAGGACCGCGTCGACGGGCAAGCGCGGGTCGCCGGATGGGTGCACCGGCGGCGCGACCACGGCGGCTTGATCTTCATCGATCTCCGCGACCGCACCGGCCTGGTCCAGCTCGTCTTCAATCCGGACCGGGCGGGTGGCGCGTTCGCGCTCGGCCACGACCTGCGCAGCGAGGACGTGATCTCGGCGGTCGGCACGGTAGTCCGCCGCTCGGAGGAGACCGTCAACGCCGACATGGCGACGGGGGCGTTCGAGCTGATCATCGCCGAAGCCCGGCTCCTCGCCGACGCCGACACCCCGCCGTTCGAGATCGAGAGCTTCTCCGGCGAGGTCGGTGAGGAGATGCGGCTGAAGCACCGCTACCTGGATCTTCGCCGCGAGCCGATGCAGGCGGCGATCGCGATGCGCGCGGCGGTGATGCGGGCGATGCGCGGCTTCTTCGATGCCGAGGGGTTCCTGGAGATCGAGACGCCGATGCTTTCGCGCTCGACCCCCGAGGGGGCGCGCGACTTCCTCGTGCCCGCGCGCCGCGAGCCCGGCTCGTTTTACGCCCTGCCGCAGTCGCCCCAGCTCTTCAAGCAGCTCTTGATGGTGGCCGGGTTCGAGCGTTACTTCCAGATCGTGCGCTGCTTTCGCGACGAGGATCAGCGGGCGGATCGCCAGCCCGACTTCACGCAACTCGACGTGGAGCTCTCCTTCGTGGAGGTCGAGGACGTGCTGGACCTGAACGAGCGCATGATCGCCTATGTATGCGCCGAGGTGGGCGGCCCCGCGATCGACCTGCCGATCCCGCGTCTGGCGTATGCGGATGCCCTTGACCGCTTCGGCACCGACCGGCCGGACCTGCGTTTTGGCATGGAGCTGGTCGACCTCTCGAACGCCTTGACGGAAACCGAGTTCAAGGTGTTTCGCGGAGTCCTGGACTCCGGCGGCACCGTCAAGGGCATCAACGTCGGCGCGCGGGACATGCCGCGCTCCGCCCTCGACGCACTGATCGACCGCGCCCAGGAGCTGGGCGCCAAGGGCCTCGTTTGGGCGTTCCGGGAGGGTGATGGCTGGCGCTCGCCCACAGCCAAGTTCCTGACCGAATCCGAGCTGACCGCATTGAACGAGCGTCTGGGCGCCGAGGAGGGGGACCTCCTGCTCGTTGTCGCTGACGCCACGCGCACGGCAAACTCGGTTCTCGGCCAGCTGCGGCTGGAGATGGGTCGGCGCTTCAACCTGATCGACGAGTCCGCGGAGGCGTTCTGCTGGATCGTGGACTGGCCGCTTTTCGAGTGGAACGAGGGCGAGGAGCGCTGGGATCCGCTCCACCATCCCTTCACCGCCCCCGCCGGCGAGCTCGACCCGGCCGACCCGGGGGCCGCCCGGGCTCAGGCCTACGACATCGTCTGGAACGGGCAAGAGCTGGGCGGCGGATCGATCCGCATCTCCGATCCCGGCCTCCAGGCACGCGCCCTGGAGGCGATCGGCATCGATGCCGAGGAGGCTCAAGCGCGATTCGGCTTCCTGCTCGATGCGCTGCGCTTCGGCGCTCCGCCTCACGGCGGGATCGCTTACGGGTTCGACCGGTTCGTCCAGCGGCTGGTCGGCGCGGACTCGATTCGCGACGTGATCGCCTTCCCGAAGGCCGCCTCGGGCGCCGACCCGCTTACCGGTGCACCCGCGCCGGTCGATGACGCCCAGCTTCGGGAGCTCGGCCTCAAGCTGCGACTCAAGCGATCCGGCCAACCGGCCGATTGATCCACCGAGCCGGCGATTCGCCGGTACCGGTAGATTTCAGGAAGGCCCTGGTTTGTTCGATAGCCGCCCAAACGGTGAACCAACACATTCGGCTTGGGAGCCGATCTCGGATCTGGCGCTTGCGCCTCGTCCGGTAGGCACCCACCTGTTCATTCAGGTTCTCAGGCCGGGCGGTACCGGCAGACCGGGGCCCACTTCTTTCCCCGACGCCTCCGGAACCCCGGCGGTCGGCCTTGCGTAAGGCGCTCAACGAGAACCCGGTCGTCCAGGTCGTGATGCTGGGCCTGCTCGGCATCGTCGTCGCGTTCCTGTTCATGACCCGGGTGATGGGTGGCGACGAGGCCACGGAGCCCGCTCCGGCCACGACGGCTACGACCGTTCCGGCCGCTCCCGCAACGGCCGCGTCCACGCCGGCGCCGGCCCCCTCGGCGGCGACCGCGCCGACGGCATCCGGATCTACCTCGACTTCGCCCGCTGACGCGGGGTTCGAGGCCGGCCCTGGCCTGCCCGGATCGATCGTCAAAGCACATCGAAGCGGCGACGTCGTCGCCCTCCTGATCTTGCAGGAGGAGGGCATCGAAGACGCCAAGCTCAAAGCCGAGGTCGAAGCGCTTCGCCGCCGCGCGGACACCACGGTCCTCGTCTCGAGCGCCGAGGGCTTGACGCGCTACTCCCGGATCGCTGAGGGCGTCAACCTCGACCGGGTTCCCGGCTTGGTCGTGATCCATCCGCCCGCCGGCAAGCGAGCGGCACAGACGCAGTTGCCGGTGGCGACGATCAGCTACGGCTTCCGTGGCCCAGACGGCGTTCGCCAAGCGATCGCCGACGCGCTTTATGAGGGCAGGAACCTGCCCTACCACCCCGGTTAGCGCCCGTCCCTGATTTGCATGTAAATCAGGGACTGCGCTCCAGGGGTTGCTTGGGGCTACCTTCTGCGTATGGCGGATAACCGGGAGCTCTTCGAGGAGTACGTGGCTGACCGGTCGCGCCGCGGCGCCGAGCCGGCGGGTGCGGTCAGCGGCAGCGCGGGTGGGTCCGCATGCGGCGACCTGGTGCGGATTTCTTTGCTCGTGCTCGATGGCGGGGTTGATTCTGCGACTTTCGAGGCGGACGGCTGCGCGGCGCTGGCGGCGTGCGCCGCGGCCATTTGCGAGGAGGTGGAGGGCGAGCCCGTGCTGGCTGCCGCGGCGCTCTCGGCGAACCGGGTCGCGGATCTCGTGGGTGGCCTGTCGCCCCAGGGACGGCACGCGGCGGACCTCGTCGGCGACGCGCTGGGGCGAGCGTTGGCAACCCTCGCGTCATCGGGCGATGAGATGTGTCCGGCGCCCGCGACCGGCGAGCGCGTCCTGGTGGCCCTCTCCGGCGGGGTCGACTCGGCGGTAGCGGCCGTGCTGGAGCGTGAGCGCGGGGCGCAGGTCGTCGCGGTGACCCTCAAGCTATGGGCGGACGAGCGCACCGATGGCACCCAGGCCTGCTGCTCGCCGGAGGCGGTGCGGGGCGCCCGCGCGCTCGCGCATTCGCTTGGCATCCCCCATCTGACGCTTGACCTCGAGCGACCGTTCCGCGATCGGGTCGTGCGCACGTTCGTCCGCGGATACAGCGAGGGCGAGACGCCGAATCCGTGCGTACTGTGCAACGGGGCGTTGCGGATCGACGCGATGGTCGCCCTCGCGGATCGGCTTGGGGCATCGCACCTCGTCACCGGGCACTACGCGGAGATCGCCGACGACGGCGAGGGGCCCCTCCTTCGCGTTGCGGCCGACGAGGCGAAGGACCAGACCTACATGCTCTCCGGCGTGTCACCGGCGACGATCGCGCGGCTGCGGTTTCCGCTGGCCGCCCTGACCAAGCCGGAGGTTCGCGAGCGCGCCGCCGCGGCGGGCCTTGCGGTGGCGTCGAAGCGCGAGAGCCAGGACCTCTGCTTCCTCGCCGGCGAGGGCAAGCGCTCGTTCCTGGCCCGTCATGGCCTCGCCGATCGGCCGGGAGAGGTTGTCGGCTTGGCGGGGGAAGTCCTGGGAGAGCACCCCGGACATCACCACTTCACGGTGGGCCAGCGCCGCGGCCTGGGGGTGGCCAACGCCGAGCCGATGTACGTGGTGCGGACGGAAGCGAAGCGCAATCGCGTAGTGGTGGGCGGACGCGAGGACCTGGCCACGACTCAGGTGCGGATGCGAGACGCGCACCTCCACCGCAGCTCCGCCCGCGCGAACTGCGTTCGGCTGCGCTACCACTCGCACGCTCTGCCGTGCCGGGTCTCCGCGGCGGGCGCCGGGAAGCACGCCGAGCTGGAGTTGGAGCTGGACGTGCCGGCCTACGGCGTCTCGCCTGGTCAGACGGCCTGCCTGATGGATGGCGACCTGGTCATCGGCCGGGCGACCATCGCTTAGGCCTCTAGGCTCCAACCGGATGAAGTCCAGCGAGATTCGCGACACGTACCAGTCGTTCTTCGAGGAGCGTGGACATCTCCGAGTTCCCTCTGCGTCGCTCGTCCCGGCGTCCGAAGACAACTCGACCCTGCTGACCGTTGCCGGGATGCAGCCCTTCAAGCCTTACTTCCAAGGCCGCGAGGCGCCGCCGAGCAACCGTTTGACCTCGTGTCAGCGCTGCTTTCGAACCCCTGACATCGAGGAGGTCGGCAACACCCAGCGCCACCTGACCTACTTCGAGATGCTCGGCAACTTCAGCTTCGGCGACTACTTCAAGCAGGACGCGATCGTGTTCGCCTGGGAGCTCTCAACGGACGGGTTCGGGTTCGATCCAGCCTTGATCTGGATCTCCGTGTTCGGCGGTGACGAGGAACTGGGCCTTGGCCCCGACGAGGAGGCCATCGAGCTCTGGCGCGCCGTGGGGGTGCCGGACGAGCGGATCGTCAAGCTGCCTCGCCTGGAGAACTTCTGGCAGGCCGGGCCAACCGGCCCCTGCGGTCCCTGCTCGGAGCTCTACATCGACCGCGGGGCTGACTACGGCGACGACGAGGTCCGGCCGGGAGACGACACCGAGCGCTTCCTGGAGTTCTGGAACCTGGTCTTCATGGCGATGGAGCTGCACGAGGACGGCTCCCTGACCGACCTCCCCAACCAAAACATCGACACCGGGCTCGGCCTGGAGCGGATGGCGTTGATCCAGCAGGATGCCGGCTCGGTATTCGAGACGGACGGCTTCAAGCCGCTCGTCGAGCTGGCGGAGGAGCTCTCCGGGCGCTCCTTCGCGGATGGCGGGAAGACGACCCGCGCGATGCGGATCCTGGCCGACCACTCTCGAGGCATGGTCAACCTGATCGCCGACGGCGTCGTCCCGTCAAACGAGGATCGCGGCTATGTGCTGCGCCGCATCATGCGTCGGGCGATCCAGCAGGGCAGGGCCCTGGAATTGGAGGCTCCGTATCTGGGGCGCTTTGCCGAGGTGGCGATCGAGACGCTGGCGGCTGTCACGCCCCAGCTCGAGACCGAGCGCGAGAGCATCTTGCGCTGGGTGGGGCAGGAGGAGGAGAGCTTTGGCCGTACGCTCGAGCGCGGGCTCGACCTGCTCGACCGCGTGATCGAAGATGCCAAGGAG
>JALZKA010000076.1 GCA_030859475.1 Actinomycetota bacterium | reverse complement strand
CCCGAAATCTGTCCGCACCGCTGTACGGCAGATCTTTCGGGGCCATCCCTGCGACAGGACCCGCTGCCCGGGTCAACGTTTCGCGGCGTAGACACGCGTGAAGTCGCGGAGCTGGCGGCCGCGGTGGATGAACCCCCTGAGGCTCCGACCGGTCGCGCGATGCTCCAGGTCCAGCTCGACCTCCCGAACCAGCAAGCCGGCGCGGACGCAATCGACGGTGATCCCGATCTCCATCCCGTAACCGGCCGCGAACGGAAATGACTCCCGCGCGGCCGCGGGGCTCAACGCCCGCTGCCCGGAGATCGGGGCTCCCGCCTCGTAGCCGGAGAGCCTACGGATCGCCCAACGGGCATAGCGCAGCGCGACCCCGAAGCCGCCGCCAACCCGCTGTCGAAACGCGGCTATGGCGAGGTCGCACTCCCCCGCGGCAACCTCGTCGACGAGATGCCTGAGCTGGGCCGCGGAGCTCCCAAGGTCTCCGTCGCAGAGCAGGTAGATCGGGGCATCGGGCTCCGGCGCGCGGCCGATCACGGTCGCGGCTGCGGCAGTCACGTTGCCGCCTTTTCCGACCGGATTCTCGCGGGTGACCACCTCGGCGCCGTGTGCGCGGGCCACCTCGGCGGTGGCGTCGTCGGAAGCGTCGTCGGCGACGACCAGATCGGCTCCCGGGAGTGCTTCCACCAGGGCCCGGCACGTTCGCCCGATGCGGTCGGCCTCATTTCGCGCCGCGATGAGGACGACGACTCCAGGCGCTGCGGCTGCGGTTTCCGGGGGCACCGGCATCTATTCTGCCGCCAACCGAGAACGGACGACTAGCGGAAGGTGGGCCAGCGAAGCAGATGGCGGAGATCGAAGCGCACATCACCGGAACCGTTTGGAAGATCGAAGTCGCGGTCGGCGATCAGGTGTCCGACGGCGACACGGTCGTCATCCTCGAGTCGATGAAGATGGAGATGCCGGTCGAGTCCGAGGACGACGGCACCGTCGCCGAGATCAAGTGCGAGGAAGGTCAATCGGTTCAGGAGGGCGACGTGCTGGTCGTTTTGGAATGAGCACCGAATCCCTTGCCTCGGGGAAGCTCGAGCTTGACTACCCCGCCGAGGCGGTCGCCCGGCTGCGGCTGAACAACCCGGAGAAGCGCAACCCGCTCGACCATGACGTGCTCGACGCGATCGCCGCCGCCCTGCCGGCGCTCGATCGCGGCATCGAGGTCCGCTGCGTTCTGATCACGGGCGCCGGCCACGCCTTCTCAGCGGGCTACGACATCGGCGCAATCCCGTCCGAAAGCTTCGAGCGGGACGCCGAGGCGCTCGTCGCTCACCCGTTCACGGCGGCGATGGATCAGATCAGCGCCCACCCGTATCCGGTCGTCGCCGCGATCAACGGCCATTGCCTGGGCGGAGGATTGGAGCTCGCCGTCCGCTGCGATTTGCGGATCTGCGCGGCCGGGGCGAAGCTGGGCATGCCCCCGGCGAAGCTCGGCCTGATCTATGGCCACACCGGACTTGCGCGCTTCATCGACGTGATCGGCGTTGCCAACACCCGCGACCTGTTCCTGACGGGGCGGGTGATTGAAGCCGACCGCGCCCTGGCGATCGGGCTGGTCGGCGAAGTGGTTGCCGACGAGCTGATCGAGCAGGCCTCGGTCGAGCTCGCGGCACTGATCGCGAGCAACGCGCCGTTGTCGGTCACCGGCAACAAGCACGCGATCGAGACCCTGGCACAGTTTCCGCGCCTGACGCCTGAGCAGGAGCGCGAGCTGGTCGAGCTGCGCGAGTCGTGCTTCGCCTCCGAGGACTTCCGTGAGGGGATCGCGGCGTTCGCGGAGAAGCGCAGACCGCGGTGGACGGGGCGGTAGGCGGGTGCCGGTCCCAGCAGGGTGACTGCGGGGTTTTATTGCCATAGCCAGCACAAGTCCGCACTCGCCGGGCCATGCGGGCACCAGCGTGCCATTCCGAAGCGATGGACACCGCTATCCCGCGGCTACCCTGCCAGCCCATGACCGGAGAGACAACCCCCATGGTCGCTCTCGCGGCCGCCGATCAGACGATGGCCGGCCTGATCGCCCGGATCGGGCCGATGTCGATCGAGAAACGGCGCCGCGGCAGGCCCAAGGGCGACGCCTACGGGGCCCTGTTGCGCGCCGTGGTCGGTCAGCAGCTCTCCGTCAAAGCCGCCGCGACGATCTTCGGCCGCGTGCTGGCGATTTTCGGTGGCAGGATGCCGAGCGCTCAGGAGCTGCTCGACGCCGACGGTCAAGCGTTGCGAAGCGCCGGGCTGTCCGGGCGCAAAGTGGAGTACCTGAAAGACCTCGCATCGCATGTCCTGTCGGGCGAGCTCGAGGTCGATGGCCTGGATGAGCTGACCGACGACAGGGTGATCGAGGAGATCATCGCCGTCCGCGGGCTCGGCGTGTGGACCGCCCACATGTTCCTGATCTTCCACCTCGAGCGCGAGGACGTGCTCCCAGTCGGCGACCTCGGGATCCGCAACGCGATCAAGGCTGAGTACGGCCGCGACGAGCTACCGACCCCGGCCGAGATGGAGGAACTGGCTGCGGTGTGGCGGCCGCATCGGACCCTGGCCTGCCTCTACCTCTGGGAGTCACTCGCGAACACGCCCGCCTAGCTGGAGGATGCGTCGTAGCGGGAAAGCGCCCCTTGACACGGCGCCCGTCGCGGGAAAGAATGGCTATCAACCAACAAGAGGAGTCGTGATGGCGGAGCAGTGGCGCATCAAAGGTGATTTCATCGACTTCTGCAAGTGCGCGGTGCCCTGTCCCTGCTCCTGGGGGCGGCCCCCTACCGAAGGCGACTGCCAGGGCGTGATCGGATTCCGGATTCGCGAAGGCAACTACGGCGACGTCAAGCTCGACGGCCTCAACATCGTCGGGGTCATGGAGTTCGACGGGAACATCTGGGACGAGGACGTGCGGGCCGCCAACGGGCTGATCCTCGACGAGAGCGCCGATGATTCCCAGCGCGAGGCCCTGCAGACGGTCTTCAGCGGCCAGGCCGGAAGCTGGCCGCAGATGCTCGCCGAAAACGTCTTCGGCGAAACTCTAGGGATGGAGTACGCGCCAATCGAACTGGACATCGCGGACGACGCCAGCTCCTGGAAGCTCATCGTCGCGGGGAAGGTGAACGGGGCAGCCGAGGTGATCGCCGGGCCGACAACGAGGCCGGACGAGCATGTGCGCGTCACGAACATCCCCGGCGCCGAGGCAGGCCCGAACAGCGGCCCGACGACCTACGGGATCTCGAGCGCGAGCGAAGTGGATCACTTCGGCCTGAAGTGGAACTGGGAGGGCCACTCGGCCAAACACATGCCTTTCGAGTGGTCGAGCGAGGACGAGTTCTAGGGCATCTGGCCTGAGTGCTTCTTCATTGAGGGATCGCCCATGCGCTCGTGCGCCGGCGCACCCATCGACTCCTGCTCCATCGATCCGCTCCCGGCGCCCATTTCCATCGCCTCGGCCTCCATCCCCATCGCCTCCATCGCTCGCACCGCGCCGTGAGAGTCGGGGAGGGTCAGGCCGGGGACGTCCTCAGGTCAAAGCATGACCGCGATTCCAAGGAGCACCAACAGCAACGCGATGCCTCGGTTGGCGAGCGCCTTCCAAGGTAGGAGCTTCTCGGCGGCAATCAGCGCTGCAATGAACACCATCCAGCCGACGCTCATCACGCCGAGCGCGAACAGTGCCGCCATCAGCGCCCAGCAGCAGCCGGCGCACCAGGCCCCGTGCTCGATTCCCATCCGCAGAGCGCCCAACCGCCCGCGGCGCCACGCCGTGAGCAGGAACGCCAGCGGGCTGCGGCACTTCTCGAGGCAAGCATCCTTGAGCGGAGTCAGCTGGTAGACGGCGGCTGCCAGGATCACGCTGCCGGCGAGATAGGGACCGCCGCGGTCCCATGAGAGAGCGTCGAGGTCGAGCGAATGGCCGATGTCAAGCACGACGTAGAAGACGAGGCCGACAGCCGTCCAGGTGACGAGATAGCCGCCGACGAACAGCGTCGTCATCCCGACCGCCGCCTGCTCGCCCCGTTCACGCTTGCGGGCCTGTATGCGAATCTGCATGGCCACCATCGGCCAGATCGATGGGAACATCATCGCGGCCATCATCACCACCCAGGCCGCGACATAGAACCCGAACGCTCCCAGGTCGGTCCCCGGCCCGGCGTCCATACCCGCCATGCGCTCGCCGGTAACGGCCCAGCCGACCGCAGCAAGTGCGACGAGCATGCTCACCAAGCCGAGCTGAATCAGCCCGGGGAGGGGCGCTGGGTGAGGTAGGCGAGCGGTCTCCACGTTGGTGTCGAGAACCTACTCCCGCCCTTGGCGCGGAGTCAAGGATGCTGACCCGCCTGACGTCCGATCCTACGCCTAGCCTTCGGCTCGGTGATGATGAGGAGCCGGGGATGCCGCCCCTGATCACGTTCGACGAAGCCCTTGCGCTGGGGGAGCTCACGGATCACGACGACATCCTCGCCCTGGTCGACCGCGCCTGGGAAGCGCGGCGAGAGAAGTTCGGCGACTCGACGGACCTGTGCTCCCTGGTCAACGCCAAGTCCGGCGGCTGCGCCGAGGATTGCGGCTTTTGCGCGCAGTCGCGCTACGCCGAAGCGGACACCCCCATGCACGCGATGCTGGAACCGGATCAGATCCTGGAGCACGCGAAGGCGGCCGAGGCCGCCGGCGCGCACCGCTTCTGCATGGTCACCCAGGGACAGGGACTCTCGAAGCGCGACTTCGAGAAGGTCGTCGAGGGCGCCAAGCTGGTCAGCGAGAACACGAACCTGAAGCGCTGCGTCTCGATCGGACACATCTCCCCCACCCGAGCCAAGCGGCTGAAGGAAGCGGGCATCCAGCGGGTCCATCACAACGTCGAGTCGGCGCGGTCGTATTACCCCGAGGTATCGACGACCGTCCGTTACGAGGGACGCATGCGAACGCTTGACGCAGTTGCCGACGCGGGACTCGAAAGCTGCGTCGGCGGCATCCTCAACCTGGGCGAGTCGAAGCGCCAGAGGGTCGAGATGGCATTCGAGCTTTCCGAGCTGAACCCGACGTCGGTGCCGATCAACCTGCTCAACCCGCGCGCGGGAACCAAGTTCGGCGACCGGCAGCTGATGGATCCCTGGGAGGTCGTCCAGTGGGTCGCGATCTTCCGCCTGATCATTCCCAGCGCACTCTTTCGCCTGTGCGGCGGACGGGTCGAGAACCTGGGTGACCTCCAGCCGCTGGCCGTCAGAGCCGGCCTCAACGGCGTGATGATGGGGAACTTCCTGACGACCCTGGGCTCGGAGCCCGCCGACGACCGGGCGATGTTCGAGGAGCTCGGCCTGAACGTCGCCCGCCAACCCGACAACGGATCCAACCCGCGCCCCGACAACCGCGACGGCTGGCTCGAAGGACGGACTCCGCAAACGCCGATCGACGAGTTGATCGATCGCCAGGCGGAAGCGAACTTCTGGGACCCCTCGACCCAGCTCCGCGTGATCAAGAAGAAGGGCAAGGTGCCCGATTACCCGAAGCGCCCCTCCGAGGCGCCGGTCGGCTGGGGCGACTAGAACCGCGCTGCCCATGGACGAAGTCAAGGCAGGCCTGAAGGAGCTCCGTCGCGGCGGCCTGCATCGCAAGCTTCGGCTGGTCGAAGGGCCGCAGGGGCCGCGGGTGACTCTCGACGGCACCGAGGTCCTGCTGCTCTGCTCCAACAACTACCTGGGCCTCGCCGACCATCCCCGGGTCCGGCAGGCTGCCGCCGAGGCTGCTGAGCGCTATGGAGCGGGCGCGGGCGCGTCGCGGCTGATCTCCGGCAACATGGAACTCCACCGGCGGCTGGAAACGCGCCTCGCCGAGTTCGAGGGGACCGAGGCCGCGCTGCTGTTCGGCTCGGGATACATGGCGAACACGGGAATCGTGGCCGCGTTGTCACGCGAAGGGGGGGTCGTGTTCTCGGACGAGCTCAATCACGCGAGCATCGTCGACGGTTGTCGCCTGTCCCGCGCCGAGACGCGGGTCTATCGCCACGCCGACCTCGACCATTTGGAATGGGGCCTGCGCCAGGCTGGAGACCGGCACACCGTGATCGTCACGGACGGGGTTTTCTCGATGGACGGCGACGTCGCACCGCTGATCGGCATCCACGAGCTGGCACGGCGCCATGGCGCGAGGCTCATCGTGGATGAGGCCCATGCGACCGGAGCGCTCGGGCCCGGTGGCCGCGGTTCCGTTGCCGCCGCGGGCCTCTCGGGCGCGGTCGACGTCGTGGTCGGAACCCTTGGCAAGTCGCTTGGGGGCTACGGCGCCTACGCCTGCACCAGCGCCGAGCTTCGCGACTTCCTGATCAACACCGCCCGGCCCTTCATCTTCTCGACCGCTCCCCCACCCCCCTCGATGGGAGCCGCGCTTGCGGCGCTCAGCCTGCTCGAGTCGCGCCCGGGGGTGGTCGAGCAGCTACGCCGCAACGGGGCGGTGCTGCGTGAGACGCTCAGCGCCGAAGGCCTTGATGTCGGCCGTTCGCGCACCCAGATCGTGCCGGTGATCGTCGGGAGCGCCCGGCTCGCGTTGGCTCTGTGCGAGCGGGTGCTGGATTGCGGGTCGTTCGCCCAGGCGATCCGCCCGCCGACGGTTCCCGAAGGCACCGCCCGGCTGCGCTTGACCGTGATGGCCAACCACCGCGCGGATGAGCTTCAGCGCGCCGCCCACCAGATCGGCCAGGCGGCGCGCGAGCTGGGGATCCTCCAACCTGCCCGTGCCCAGCTCCGTCCAGCCGCCTGAGCGGGCCGCTGCCGCCGGGGCGTTCGTCACCGGCACCGGCACCGAAGTCGGCAAGACGATCGTCGCAGCGCTGATCGCCCGGACCGCCAGCGATCGCGGCCAGTCGGTCCGCGTCTTCAAGCCGGCGGTCAGCGGCCTTGAGGACCACGCCGGCTCGGGCGTGCTGCCCGACCATGAGCTGTTGCGGCTTGCGGCGCGCTCGCCCCAGTCGGACGACCAGATCGCTCCGTACCAGTACGGCCCTGCGGTGTCGCCACACCTTGGAGCCGAGCTTGCCGGCGACGTGATCGAACCTGGGCACCTGCTCGCTGCGGTTGAGCGGGAGCGGGCCCACGCCGACTTCGTGGTGTGCGAAGGGGTGGGCGGGTTCCTGGTGCCGCTGCGGCTGGACTACCTGGTCCGGGACTTCGCTCGCGATCTGGCGCTACCCGTCATCGTCGTCGCAACGCCCGGGCTCGGAACGATCAACCACACGTTGCTCACGGTCGAATCGGTGCGGGACGCGGGGCTCGACCTCGCCGCCGTGGTGCTCACCCCGTGGCCGGCGAAACCCAGCCTGATCGAGCGCTCCAACCTCGACGCGATCAACCTGCTCGGAGGCGCGCCCGTCCACACGGTCCCCTGGATCGACGCCGCGGCACCCCAGACGTGGCCGCAGCTCGACCTCGGATTCCGCCGGGACGCTCTCTAGTCTCGCCCGCGAGCGATGTCAGAAGCGGTCAGCAACTCAATCCGGCTCGACCAAGCTCATCTGTGGCATCCGTTCACGCAGCAGCGCGATTGGTGCGCGGAGGAGCCGCTGACGATCCAGCGGGCCGAGGGGACGGACCTGATCGACACCGCGGGCCGCCGCTACATCGACGGCGTCTCCTCGCTTTGGTGCAACGTGCATGGCCACCGCCATCCGGGCATCGACAAGGCGATCCGGGACCAGCTCGACCGCGTTGCCCACTCCACGCTCCTGGGACTCTCACACCCGCTGGCCGCCGAGCTCGCCGCCAGGCTCGTCGAGATCGCGCCACCCGGCCTGAACAGGGTCTTTTACTCCGACTCGGGCTCCACCGCGACGGAGATCGCGCTGAAGATGGCCTTTCAGTACTGGCAGCAGCGCGGCGGCGAGGATGCCAGGCGGACCTCGTACGTGTGCCTGCGCGACGCCTACCATGGCGACACGGTGGGGGCCGTTTCGGTCGGTGGGATCGACCTGTTCCACGCCGCCTACGCTCCGCTCCTGTTCGATGCACACCGCGTCGCACCGGATGATGACGCCGAGCTCGAGTGCGTCTTGGACTTCCACCAGGGTGAGATCGCGGCTGTGATCGTCGAGCCGCTCGTCCAGGGCGCGGCGGGGATCCGCGTTCAGCCGCCCGGATACCTGCGGCGGGTCCGCGAGTTGTGCGACCGCCACGACGTCCTGCTGATCTGCGACGAGGTCGCGACTGGCTTCGGGCGCACCGGCACGATGTTCGCCTGCGAGCAGGAGCGCGTCGCCCCCGACTTGATGTGCTTGGCCAAGGGGCTGACAGGTGGCTACATGCCCCTGGCGGCCACCCTCGCGACCGAGCGGATCTACGACGGGTTCCTGGGGGCCCACCAGGAGTTCCGGACCTTCTTCCACGGTCACACGTACACGGGCAACCCGCTGGCCTGTGCGGCCGCGATCGCCAACCTCGATGCGTTCGAGCGCGAGGGAACCCTGCTGCGGCTCCAGCCGAAGATCCGCGTGCTGGGCGAGCTGCTCGCGGACATCAACCGCATGGAGGAGGTGGCCGAGGTGCGGGTCCGTGGCCTGATGGCGGGCATCGACCTGGGCGAGCACGACCCCGCGATGCGCCTCGGGCACCGGGTCACCCTCGAGGCTCGGTCCCGTGGAGCGATCGTGCGTCCGCTCGGCGACACCGTGGTCCTGATGCCGCCGCTGGTGATCTCGAAGGCCGATCTGCGCCGGCTCGTCGCGATCGTCCGGGACTCGATCGTCGCCGCCACGTCGAAGGCATATGACCACCGCGAGGCAATACCGATTGCCGCGGCGACAGCGGCACCGTCACCGATCCGGCGCGCGGCCTGACCTGGAAGCCCTCGCGGGGCGCGAGGGTGATGAAATGGCCCCCCATGCCGTAGAAAGGTCATGCAGGGCGTGATGGCTGCCCCCGCCAGTGCCATACCGAGCGGCTCCAAGGTCGCGTTCGAGGAGCTTTACCGCTCCTCGCGCGACGACGTGTTCGCTTTCGTCGCGGGCATGCTCCGCGACCAGGCCACAGCGGAGGACGTGACGGCGACCGCCTTCGAGCGCGCGTACCGCCGGTCTTCGTCGTTCGATGAGCGCCGGGGCTCCAGGCGCGCCTGGCTGTTCGGAATCGCGCGCAACGCGGCCCTCGACGAGCTCCGGCGGCGCAAGCGAGTGACCGAGCTGACAACCGAGCCGGTCGACGAAGGGACCGGCCCGGACGAGGGAGCGGAGGTCGCTATGCACCGCGCTGTGCTGCGCCAGGCGATGGCCGTCCTGACCGACGCCGAGCGTGAGCTTGTCGGCCTGCGATTCTTCGCGGGCCTCACGATCGGGGAGATCGCAGCAGTGATCTCGACCTCCGAGCGGGCCGCGGCCATGCGGGTGCACCGGACGATCGAGAAGCTGCGGGAGGCGTGCGATGGCGCTGCTTGACCGCTGGCGCCGCCGGCGTGAGGAAGAGCCGATGCCGGACGACGTCCGAGCAGAGGTCGAGGCCGTCGACGCGGCCCTGCGCGGCGATCCGGCCCCGGGAGGAATGGCGGGGCTGGACGCCCTGGTCCGCGATCTGCGGGCCGAGAGGCCCACTCCCGATGAGACCTACGCCGCGAAGCTCGACGCCTGGGCGGCTGAGGGGTTCGACCGCGCCAAACGGCCGGGCAAGACCACCGAGCGTCCCGCGATGCACGGTATACGCGGTACTCCGGGACGTTCGGGGCTTGGGCGGCGCCTGGCGCCGGCCGGAGCCCTCGCGGCGACGATCCTGGTGGTTGCCGTGGCCGTCTCCCGGATGGGCGCCGGCACCGACGATCAGGCGGCTACCGGGGTGGTCGCCGACCAGGACGCGCCCGTGGAG
>JALZKA010000075.1:1090-9893 GCA_030859475.1 Actinomycetota bacterium | reverse complement strand
CTCGCGAACCTCGACGCCACCCTGGCCGGGCGCCTGGGCGACCTGGAGATCCGGGTCCAGGGAGAGGGTTTGGACCCGGCGGTCGTTGCCGCGATCGATGCCGATCCGCGGGCGCAAGCAGCGCCGTCGTCACTCGCCGACGGTCGTTGCCAGGCTCCGATCCAGATCACGGTCCCGCCGCTGGCCGCGCTTGACCCCCGGACGCTGGCGGACCTGCACGAGCTCGCCTTCGCCGAACCCGCCGGGGCGCTGCACGTAACCGTCCCGGGCGCCACTCCGCAAGAAGCGATGATCGAAGTCGTCGCGACCGGAGCGCTGCGCCGCGCCGATCGGCTGGCGGCCGCAAGCGGCGAGGAGCCCGCGGCGATCATCGGGCGCCTCTATGGCGAGCGCTGGGTCTCCGGCGTCGAGGTGTCAACCCGCAGGCACGGGGTGGAGGAGCCCCAGGTCACTGAGCACGGTCCGCTGGCCGCCGCCACCGACCTCGACCTGGAGCGCAAGAATCATCTGCGCTTCCGCGATCGGGCGAACGATACGGCCGAGCGCGCTGCCTCCCTGGAGCGCAGGACCCTGGCGGAGCGCCTCCGGGCGCGGGAGATCCGTCGCGAAGCGGAGCGGATCGAGGAGCGGCTTAGATAGACCAGCTCTCGAACTTGCGGCCGGTCAGCTCTCTGAACGCCGCGATGTCGTCGCGCAGCCGGCCCTCGATCTCCGCCCGCAGGTCGTCGGGCAACGGCGGCTGTTCCCAGGGTTTCGAGAAGGGGCGCCGGTCGCGCACCTTGCGAAAGTGCCGCACCTTGAGCTTCTTCGCCGCGTAGGCGCCCAGCGCCGAACGGCGACGGCGAGTCGCGGTCTCCAGCTTCGGCAGGTCGTAGCTGGGTTGCCAGTGATCCTCCGAAGCGCCGACGAAGCGAAAGACTCGCTTGATCGTCTCGCTTCGCTCGCTGCGGAGCTCGTCCTGCTCCAGGATCAGGATCCGCTCCATCGGATAGCGCTCGAGGAACCGGCTGAGCTGGTGGTGGTAGCGCGAGCGGTGGATGTAGGCGCGCCCCGGGTCCAGCACCGCCTCGCGGATCGGCCGGCTCTCGGCGCGGTTGGAGAACGAGTGGATGTAGTTCGAATGGACGCGCTTGACCGGGTCGCGCACCATGAAGATGAGCTTCGCACCCGGGATCACGCTCGCCATCCGCTCGGGGACGCCGTCCAGCGTCGGGTGGGCGGTGTAGTTGGGCGACGACTCGCCACGGATCCCGAAACGCGGGTCGAACCGCGATCGGTACCAGTCGACACCCGCGTCCCAGCGCTTCCCGGCGACGAAGAAGTCGAGCTCCTTTGGCCTCGACATCGAGATCTCCGGATGCCTGGCCAGGTAGGAGTGCAGCGCCGTAGTGCCACATTTCTGGGCACCGATGATCACGAACGTTGGCAGCGCACCAGCCATAAGGGGTGGGGAACGATAGCGACGCTCAGGCGGGCAGCCGGGACGTCCAGGCTAAGATCACGCGCCCGCTATGGCCCACGAGATGCCCCAGGTAGATGGCGTAAGCCACCGGTTCTTGAACGTCGACGGCTTCGGCTTTCACATCGCCGAGGCGGGCGAGGGCGACCCGGTGATCCTGCTCCACGGCTGGCCTCAGCACTGGTACTGCTGGCGCCTGGTGATGCCGATCCTGGCCGAGCACTACCACGTCATCGCGGTGGACCTCCGCGGATTCGGCTGGACCGATATCGCCTGGGAGGGCCTCGACAAGGAGTCGATGGCCGCCGACATCGCCAACGTGCTGGCCGAGCTGGACATCGACCGCGCCCGCTTCGTCGGCCACGACTGGGGCGGGTGGATCGGTTTCCTGCTCGCCCTGCGCCGTCCGGAGCTGGTCGAGCGCCTCGTGGCGCTGTCGATCCCGCCGCCGTTCTCGAAGGCGGGTTTGCGAACGCTCGTGGTCGCGCCTCGCTTCCGCTACCAGCTTGCCCTGGCGTCGCCGCTCGCCATCCGGCGCATGCGGCGTCCGGGCTATGTCTCGCGAATCGTGAAGCGCTGGTCGCGCGACCGCACGAACCTCGGCAAGGACGTGCGGCGGCTCTATGCCCGCGACCTGCGTGCGTCGACCCGAGCCCGGGCGACGATGCTGCTTTACCGCACCTTCTGGCGCAAGGAGATCGCCCCGGTCCTCGCCGGTCGCTATCGCAAGCAGGAGCTGACCGTGCCCTGCCTGGTCCTCCACGGCGAGAAGGATCCGGTCCTGCCACCGCTCGCCTACGCGGGCTCCGAGGCGGATCACCGGAACCTGACCGTCGAGCAGGTCCCGGAAGTGGGTCACATGCTCCCCGAGGAGCGCCCGGAGCTGGTCGCCCGGCGCGCGCTCGAGTTCTTCGCCGGATAACCCGAGAGACCGGTTTCATCTGGCAACACCGGGTCGGACAATCCGAGGCTCGAAAAGCCCGCCTTCCAAAATCGCGACATCTGAAATGTCTGCACAAATGTCAGACATCTGGTCGAGAGCCGCATTTTCATGCGGTCTTCCACTCGCTGTCTGACATTTGTCAGGACATTTCGAAATGAGCGGATTTGGTTGCTGCTAGGCCGGTTGACTGGCTTGGTACGGCGGGAGACGCGCCCGGCGCGGTCAGTCCTCGGGGGCTGGCGCCCAATCGATTCCGGCGCGGTGCATGCGCTTGACCATCCGCCGATAGCGGCGGTCGATCATCTTCGCGTCGGCCGGGGCGATGCGCTCGCGCCACTTGCCGACGTGGGCGCGCTCGCCGGAGATCTCCTCTTCGAAGTAGGCTCGCATCTCGACCGGGTCCTCCAGCTGGAGGAAGTCGATCAGCCGCGCGAAGGTACCGTCCCGGTCGCGGGCGGTGAAGTCGTCCAACTGGACGGTGAGCACCCGGTCGGCGCCGACGGACCGGATCGCCTTGTCGGCGCCCTTGACCATCCGCTCCCACTTGGCGAGCGCCTTGCGGGGGTCGTCGGTCAGGTCGACCTTGCGCAGGGTCCCGGCGACGACAGCGCGGCCGTCGCGAACCATGTTGATGAAGCGGGCGTCGGGAAAGAGCTTCAGCAGGAACGGCGCCTGCTCGATCACCTCGCCGGTGATCTCGCACCAGGCGGGCTTGCCGTCGGCGGCAGCAACGGGATCCAAGAGGCGCCGGACCAGTCGCCGTGCGGCCGCGATCCGGTCTGCCTCGAACGAGTTCTCGAACTCGGCCAGGGCGGCCTCGTACTCGCCCCGCTCGACGATCCGCTGAAGCCCCTGCTTCTGACGGGCGCCGCGCCTGTACCAGCTGCCCCGCATCCGCTCCAAAAACGCCTGCATGCCCACGGCGCCCGAGCAGACGCCCGGGAGCCCGGCCGCTGCGGCGTGAAAGCGCACCTCGGTGCGGATCCAGTGGTAGTGGGGGTCGGCGGCGACGGTACGGCCCATCGGGTGCGTGCCGGAGCGTCCGACGCCGCCGATGAAGACAGGCTCGGCATTCGGCTTGTCGATCATCCGGTCGCGCTCCTGGTCAGCAACGACTTGCGCGGCTCTGGCTCCGGCACCCAATCGATCCCGTCACGCTTGAAGCCGCGGATCAGACGGCGGTAGCGACGGTCCACCTTCCGTGCCTCCGGGGGAGGCATTCGCTCGCGCCACTGGCCGACGTGGGCCTTGCGCGGAGTGATCTTGCGGTTGAAGAGCTCCCGCATCGGCTCGCGGTCCTCGATCTCGAGGAAGTCGCACACCTTGTTGAAGGTGCCTGTGCGGTCGTGATAGACGAGATCGTCGAGCTTGATCTTCAGGACGTGTCGCGCCGGGACGGCGCTCATGCCCGCGTGGGAGGCGCGGATCATCTGCCCCCATTTGTCGATCGCCTCCAGCGGGTCGTCGGTCATGTCGATCTTCTTGACATGGCCGCCGGCGATTGCGCGGCCGTCGCGCACGATGTTGATGAACCGCACGCGCGGGAACAGGCGCACCAGGTGGGGCGCGTAAATCACGCTGCGGCCGGTCAGCTCGCACCATGCGGGCTTCCCGGCACGCTCGGCCGCAGGGTCGGCAATCGCCCGGATCAGGCCGCGGCAGGCCACCCAGGGATCCTCCCGGTATGCCGACTTGAATTCGGCCAGGGCGCGCTCGTACTCATCCGCTGAGATCAGGCGGTGGACCCCTTGCGGCCGCTTGAATCCCCGCATCCAAAACACGCCCCGGCAGTTGGCCAGGAAACGCTCGAGGGTGATCTCGCCGTCGAGCAGGTCGGGGATACCGCCCTTCACCGCGTGCAGGCGGACCTCGGTCTCGACCAGGTGGTAGCGTGGATCGGCGCCGACCAGCGGCCCGATCGCGTGAGTGCCGGAGCGGCCAAATCCCCCGATGAAGACGGGATGCGGGAAATCTGGCTCCGGGCCTGCCATCGAGCGGGGAAGGGTACAGCGCCTCCGCACGATTCCAGAGCCTCCAAATACCCTTAGCCCGGCATGGCGCAAGGCGCAGACAGCCAGGCTTCGGGATCTCCGCGGGCCGCGGATCTTCCCCTTGAGGCCGCCCCGATCGTGTTCGTGGGCGGCACCGGCCGTTCCGGCACCCACGTCGTCGCGCGGCTCTTGGGGCGGAGCGAGCATCTGGCTCTGATCCCGGTCGAGTGCCGCTTTCACACCGACGCCGACGGTTTCCCCGGCCTCCTCGCCGGCGAGGCGACCAAGGATCAGTTCCTCAGGCGGATGCGCGGCTTTTGGTGGCGCGGCTTTCAGACGAACCGCATCCGCGGGCTGCACCGGGTCGTCCCGCGCGACCGATTCGACGCGGCGCTCCGCGACTTCGAGTCGGGCTTCGACGCCGATCCCAAGCCGGCCTGTCGCAAGCTCCTGATCGACTTGCTGGCGCCGCAGGCTGAAGAGTGGCCGCGGCAGGGGATCGTCGAGCAAAGCTGCGATGTGATCGCCCAGGCGCCGATCCTGGCTGAACTGTTCCCCGAGGCGCGGTTCGTGCACATTGTCCGCGACGGGCGGGACGCGTCGGCGTCCCGAGTCGCCCAGACGCGCGGGCTCGTCTATCCGCGGACCCGCAAGCAGGGGATCGAGTGGTGGGAGACCCGGATCCGGGCGATCGACGCCGGCGCCCGGGCGATCCCGGATGGGCGCCTTCAGGAGACCGAGCTGGGCCGGCTCTTCGGCCGTTCGCGGATGGGCACGCTGCGCAGGCTCTCGCGCCACGTCGGGATCAAGCCGGAAAGGTCGATGCGGCGCTTCGTCAAGACCCGGATGAGCCCTGAGAGGGCAAACGCGGAGCGTTGGCGCCAGGGGATCTCCCGGGAGCTCCAAGCGGAGCTGGAGCGCCTCTACCAGGAGGCTCTGGAGCGGCTCGAGCGCGACCAGGTGAGCTGTGCGCCGCTGCTGCGCCGGGCGTATGAGCGCTGAAGCCGCCCCTGGGGGCCGCATCCTGTTCGTGACGTCGAACGGCACCGGGCTTGGCCACCTGACCCGGTCGATGGCGATCGCCCGCCGGCTTCCGGCGTCTCTGGAGCCGTTCTTCATCACGTTCTCCGCAGGCGCTCCGGTCGTCCGCGGGCAGGGCTTTCCGGTCGAGTACGTCGCCTCGTACGACCGCCCCGGGGCGGGCAACGACCTGAGCTGGACCTTCCGCGCGCGCGGCCGGTTGCGCCAGTGCGTTGGCGAGATCGACCCCCGCGTCGTCGTCTTCGACGGCACCCATCCCTACGAGCGGCTGCTGCCGGCCCTGCGCACGACGGGAGCGCCGCTGGTGTGGTGCCGGCGCGCCATGTGGCGGGCTGACGCCGACACGGCGCCGCTTCACCGTACCCACCTTTTCGACCACGTGCTCGAGCCCGGTGAGCTCGATACCGCTGCCGATCGGGGGCCGACCGCCGCTCGCCGCGGCGAGGTGACAGGCGTCGACCCGATCGTCCTGCTCGATCCCGAGGACCTGCTCGATCGCGCCGGAGCATGCCGGGAGCTGGGCCTGGATCCTGCCCGGCGCAACGTGCTGGTCCAGCTCGGGCAGGGCGACGGGGTCCAGGAGGCCACCCGTCGCTGCCTGTCGCACTTGGCCGGCGTCCCGGGCGTCCAAGCCGCGGCACTGTCGTCAACGCTCAGGGGGCTGGGGGCGACACCCGAGGCTGTGGTGCGAATCGACGCCACCTACCCGATCGCCCGCTACCTCGCTGCCTTCGACGCCTCGGTCGCGGCCGCGGGCTACAACGTCCTTCACGAGCTCGTCGCAATGCGGGTGCCCGCGCTGTTCGTCCCGATCGAACGCCAGACCGACGACCAGGCCGCGCGCGCCAACGCCGCCGGAGCCCGCGGCGTCGGGGTTGCAGCCAAGGGACCCGACGACCCCGCCTTGGAAGCCCTGCTTGATGAGCTGGTGGGCGCTGAAGGGCAGGCTCGGATGCGGACGGCGCTGGCCGCCGTGGCCCCTTGGAATGGGGCGGAGCAAGCGGCTCGTTGGCTGGACGGGCTCAGATCCGCCCAGCGCCCGCGAGTCAAGGGTTCAGCCACGTATGGCGGCGCAAACCCTCACTCGACGCCGCAAGCCGCTCACCGGGCGGGCCCAAGCGCGGGGGTACGACTCCGCCGCGCCTGGATCTTCGTCTCCAGCCTGCCCCGTACCCTCGCCCGCATCGCTCGCCAGGTCCGCTCCCGGCCACGCTTGCGCCTTGAGGTGGTCGCGCTGGGGCTCGACCCCGCGGAGCACGACCGGCAGATAATCGCCGCTCTGGAGCGAAGCGAGGAGCAGGCCGCGCGCACCCTGGTGATCACGGACCGGCTCCAGTTCGGCCGGCTCTTGGCCGCGGGCGTGGGGATCGAGCACATCCCGGGGCAGGACTCGCCCCAGGCCGCGCTTGCAGGCGAGCCGTACGAGGCTTTTCGCCGGCGGCGCCTTGACCTGATTCGCGCGCGCCGGCCACGTCCGAAGCGGACGATCACCCTCGGTTTTGACGCCGACCCCCCGGTAGCCTGATGCCGATGGGAACCAGCGCTGACGCGGCCCTGGCCGAGCCTTCGGACGCCGAGGCGCGGGGCCTGCCCAACGTGATCGTGATCGGCGCCCAGAAGTGCGGGACCTCGGGACTCCACTATTACCTGGGCCTGCACCCTCAAGTCTCGGTTTCCACGCCCAAGGAGCTCAATTTCTTCATCGCCGAGCGGAACTGGCCAAAGGGCGTCGACTGGTACCGCGGACGGTTCGATCCGGGCTTGCCGGTGCGGGCCGACGTCTCTCCCAACTACACGGCCCACCCACAGCACAAGGGGGTGGCTGAGCGGATGGCGCGGGTGGTGCCGGACGCTCGCCTGGTTTACATGGTGCGCGACCCGATCGACCGGATTGCGGCGCATTGGGTCCACAACTACTCGAAGGGCCGCCACACCGGCGCCCTCGCCCGGACGATCCTGAACCCGAAGGCGTCCTATGTCGATCGCAGCCTGTATGCGGCGCAGCTCGAGCGGTTCCTGCCGTATTTCGGCATCGACCAGATCCTCGTCCTCGAGCAGGATGACCTACGCGTCCGCCGGGGCGAAACCTTGCGCCGGGTCTTCGAGTACACCGGAGCCGATCCGGGCTTCACGGACCGCCGTTTCGCGCAGGAGCGCCACAAGACCGAGCGCAAGACGCGCCTGACCTCCCTGGGCGAGCGGATCGAGGGCCGTCGTGACCGTGCTACCCGCACGTTCCTGCCTCCGGAGGCCTGGGCGCTCGCCCGCTCCTGGTGGCCGATCGGGCGCCGGATCGAGCGGCCCGAGGTCCGCGACGCGTTGCCCGAGGAGACGATTGAGTTGCTGCGCGCCGACGCGAAGCGGCTGGCTGAGCTGACCGGGCGGGACTTCGGTCACTGGTCCGTGTGGGAGCGGTGAGCCCCAAGCCCGACGACGACTCCCACCGCGGACAGGGAGCCGCCCTGGGGGTCCGGGTCCTGCGCTATTCGGGCGTCCACGGCGTCACGCTGGCCGGGGCGAGCCTGCTTCACCTGATTACGCTCTTCATCGTCGCCCACTATCTGGGGCCCGCCGAGCTTGGCCGCTTCGCCCTCCTTTACTTCGGCGCCAACCTGATGGCCCACGTTCTGACGATCGCGGTCAAGCCCGGGACCGTGCGTCGCACGTTCGGCGCGGGCGACGAGGACGATGGGGACGACGAGGAGGAGGAGGAAGCCTCCGCTTCGCCGAAGCGAAGCCTTGGCACGGGCCTCGTGATGGCGTTGGCCCTGGCGATCGTGGCCGCCGGGGCGATGATCGCCCTGCGCGATGCCATCGCGGACCTGCTCCTGGGCTCGAGCGAAGACGCCGACCTCGTGGTCTGGGCCGCCTTGCTGGGCGCGGCGACGGTGGTCTTCAAGCTCGCCTCGATCGTGATCTGGTTCGAGCGGCGCCCGGGCGCGTTCCTGGCCTGCGAGCTCAGCCGGCCGATCCTGGCGCTCGTGGTCGTGCTGTTTCTCCTCGCGAGCGGCGCCGGGATCGAAGGGGTCCTGATCGGCAATGGTGCCGGAACCCTGCTTGCGGCCATCGTCGGCGTGGTCGCCCTGCGCCGCAGCTTCGATCCGGCCGTGGACCGGGCGGAGGTTGGCGAGATCCTCCACCTGGGGATGCTGCGCGCCCCGATCATGATGTCGTTCTGGACGATCGGCAACGCTGACATCTTCCTGCTCAGCCGCTACGTCACGGATACCGAGCTCGGCATCTACACGCTTGCCTCGCGTGTCGGTTTCATCGCCGCGTTCATGCCGCAGGGGTTCCGGGTCGCTTTGCGGCCGCTGCGCAAGGCGTCGATCTTCCAAGCCGTCGAGGAGCAGTACGGCCGCGCCGAGC
>JALZKA010000075.1:0-1080 GCA_030859475.1 Actinomycetota bacterium | reverse complement strand
CTGCTCGGCTACTTCGTCTTGGTCTGCATCACCGCGGTCTTGCTGATGGTGCTGCTCGCGGAGCTTGTAGTCGAGGTCGCTCCGGGCTCGTTTTCCGGCGCCGCGCCGCTGATCCCGATTACGGCCGCGGCAATGGTTTGGCCGGCGCTGCTGCGGACGGTCAGCCAGCAAGCCAGCTGGCCGGGCCGTGGCAAGGCGTCGTTCATCGTCGCCTCGGTCCTCGCGGCGCTGACCTTCATCGCGGTCACGATTGCGCTCGCGGGCGAGATCGGGACCTACGCTGCGCCCGTTGGGATCGTCGCCGGCCTGCTGCCTCCGGCCGCCTTCATGTTCGTGCGCTGCCAGCGGGGGCCGAACCGGATCGCCTTCCCGTACGCGCAGGTCGGCCGGGCGCTGGCGGTGGCAATCGCGATCGGAGCGGGCTACGTCCTGTTGCCCGACATGGCCCTCGCGCTCCGCGCCGTCGTCGCCATCGCGCTGGGGGCCCTGTACGTGTGGCTCCTGTTTCGGCTCGGGGCCATCTCTGAAACCCATCGCGACGCCCTCACGCATATGGCTCAGTCGCTCGTTTCCGGCCGCACGGACAGCTTCAAGCCGCGCCGTGGGCTGCGGGCCCTGGAGCAGGGCGAGCGGGACCGCCTCAGGGCCGGCATCGAGGCCAGTTGGGCGGCGCGGCGCGGCCCTCAGGCCCGGCCGGCGCGACCGGCGTCAGCGGATGATCTCGTGGAGCTCCTTCGCCGGGTGGGAGAGAGCGGCGGCGTCCCGGTGGGCGCGGCCTCCGAGCTTGATCCCGGGATCGCGGCTTACCTGTTCAGCTCGGACCCGACGGCGCTTCGCAACGCCAGCATGCGGCGGCTCCTCGAGGCCGGCGCCGAGGCCGCCGATCTCCGGGTCCTTGAAGACCTGGTCTCGCACCTGGCGACGGTGCCGGACGAAGCCTGGGCGGGACGCCGCAAGCGGGAAGAGGAGAGCGTTTAGCCGGGCGTTGCTACTCGCCGGAACGGACGATCACGATTCGGTCGGGCTCGATCGTGACCTCGACCCGGCGCTTGCCCGCCCAGTGCTCGGAATACACCGGAT
>JALZKA010000074.1 GCA_030859475.1 Actinomycetota bacterium | reverse complement strand
CGGCTGAAGCGCGCCGGGTTCGACGTCGGCCGCGTCTGGCTCGAGAAGAAGACGGCGATCCCGGATGAGCCGCGCGAGTTCGTTCGCTCGGTGGGCCTCGCCAAGCATCTCGACCGGCTGCCGTCTGAGCTTCACGACGAGTTCATAGACGCCGTGCTCGGCGGGATGGTGCGGCCGCTGACCCTGCGCTACGTCCGGCTGAACATCTCAGCCAGGAAGCCCATATGACCCGGATCGTCCTCTTGCCCGGTGATGGCATCGGCCCGGAGATCGTGGGCGCGGCTCGCCGGCTGCTCGATGCCGTCGGCGAGTTTTCCTATGAGGAGCATCCGATCGGCGGCGTCGCGATCGACGCCCACGGGACCGCGCTCACCGACGAGGTCCTCGAGGCCTGCCGGGCAGCCGACGCCGTACTTCTGGGCGCGGTCGGCGGGCCGAAGTGGGACACGACCGACCCGGACAAGCCCCGCCCCGAACAGGGCCTCCTCGGCCTGCGCAAGGGCTTGGGCCTCTTCGCCAATCTGCGGCCGGTGCGCCCCAGCGCCGCCCTTGCGGATTCCAGCCCACTGCGCTCCGGCGTGATCGCCGGGACCGACCTGCTGGTCGTCCGCGAGCTGACCGGCGGCATCTACTTCGGCGAGAAGACCCGGACCGCGACGACCGCCTCGGATCAGTGTCTCTACTCAAGCGAGGAAATCGAGCGGATCGCACGCGTCGCGTTCGATGCGGCAGGCAGGCGCCGTGGCCTTGTGACCTCCGTCGACAAGGCGAACGTGCTGGAGACATCGCGTCTGTGGCGCGAGGTGGTGAGCGGGCTTGCCGGCGACTACCCGGAGATCGAGTTAGAGCACATGCTGGTCGACAACGCCGCGATGCAGCTCGTCGCCAACCCCCCGCGCTTCGACGTGATCGTCACCGAGAACATGTTCGGCGACATCCTGAGCGACGAGGCCGCGATGCTGACCGGATCGCTGGGGATGTTGCCGTCGGCCAGCCTGGGCCTCGACGGCCCGGGTGTCTTCGAGCCCGTGCACGGGTCCGCGCCCGACATCGCCGGGCAGGGTGTCGCGAACCCGCTGGCGACGTTCCTCTCCGTCGCGATGCTCCTGCGGGACGGGCTGGGGATGGACGACGAGGCGGGCAGCGTCGAGTCCGCGGTGGAGGCTGCGCTGGACGCAGGGCTGAGGACACCGGACCTTGGCACCGGAGCGACCGGCGAACGACCGGCGAACACAACGGAGATCACCGCGGCCGTGCTCGGTGGCTTGGCGGCTTAAGTCTCGTCACACCATCTCCGCAAGCAGTTCCGCGGCCTTGCGGGCGCCGTCGGTTTCGACGTCGCGGTAGTCCACATCGCGCCCGATCTCCTCACCGATCGCCGCCGCGATCGTCTCCGCGGTCGCCGTCGCATAATCCATTCGCCGCCCCGCCCCATACCGCTCGAGGCGGTGGTGGACGTGGAAGTTCTGCTCGAAGTGGTGCTCGAGCGGGAAGTAGATGAACGGCCGCTTGTTCGCGGTCAGCTCCATCGATGTCGTGAGGCCGCCCTGCTCAACCGCCAGGTCGCAAGCGGCCAGGTGCCGGTAGAGATCGTGGACGTATGGGCGCACCTCCAGGCCATTCCCCGACGGCAGCGACTCGGGAGCGATCCGGGGCCCGGCGACGACGATCATTCGCAACTCGGGGATCGCGTCCTTGGCCGCCGGGTAGGCGGCCATCACCTTGCGCAGCAGGCTCTCGCCCACGCCGGTGCCGCCGACCGTGACGATGCAGACCTTCTCGTCGGGCCGGTATCCCAGCTCCTCGCGAAGCGCCTCGCGCTCGCCCAGCGCGGCCGGGTCGAAGCCGGTGACATAGCCGGCGAACTCGTAGTGCTGCTCGGTCCAGTTGCGGATCTTTGGCAGCTTTGGGCCAAGCCGTTCATCCACACAGTCTTCGGGGTTGCCGACGAATATCGCCCGGTCGCGCACTTGTGGATGGTCGGCGACGTGCTCGACCATCTCGGCGTTGTAGTCAGCGGTCAGAAAGGCCTCACGCTCGCCGCCGTCGGGCATCGGCAGGAAGCCGACGAAGTCGGTGAGCCAGGCGTAGTTGGCCCGCTTCAGCTCGGGGTGCTCGTGCAGGAAGTGATCGACGTCCCAGCCTTCATCCGCGATCCACAGGTCGTAGTCGGTGTCGTTGACGACGTCGTGAAAGAGCATGAAGTTCGCAACCAGGATCTCGTCCATCTCGCGATACGCCTGGAAGCAGTGCAGGTCGTGCTCGGCGGACTCGGACTCGATGTGCGCGGACTCGCTTGCCAGGTGCTCGCTGGCCGGATGAATCCGCTCGCCTTCAGCCTCGAGGACACGGGTGACGGGATGCTGGGCCAGCCAGTCGACCTCAAGGCCAGGCACAAGCTCGCGCAGCTCGCGCGCGATCGCGACGTCGCGCAGGGCGTGGCCGAGGCCGATCGGCGAGCAGACCATCAGCGCGCGCTTGACGCCTTTTCTCGTTCCGTTGCTCGGTGCGGTCTCCATCATTGGGCTCCTTGTGTCGGTAGGACTGCGGCCTGCCTAGATCCTGCCCGGGGGTGGCCGTCAGATCCTTCCGAGGGCAGGGACTCGATGAACCTGCGCAGGGCGAGGTTGACCGCCACCGGGTAACGAGCGCCGGTGAGGTGGCCGGCACCGGCCACCTCAAACAGTTCGCCGCCCGTGATCTGGGCCAAGGCCCTTCCCCATTCAACGGGGCACGTGAGATCGCGATCGCCATGGACGACCAGCACCGGACACTTCACGCGTTCGGCGGCGGCGCGCGCCGGGGCGGGGTCGCGCAGGCAATCCGCCGCAAACGAGTCCGCGGCAACGTCCCCAGTCCCCTCAAGCATCCACGCGATTGCGTCCTCAGCTTGCTTCGTGGCGTGAGGGTCGGTCACGGCGATCTGACCGACAAACCACCGGGCGAAACCCTCGTAGTCGCCGACCATCTGCTGCCGAGCGAACATCGTTGCTCCCTCAAGCGGCCCGATCCGGCGTGCGACCAGGCGCAAGGTGGGCGAGCCGCGCAGCTCGGAGGCGCCCTTCCTGATCGAGCGCGCCGCGGTCAGGCGCCGTCGCCACCGTCGCGGTTCGTCGATGGTCTTCCACACCGTCTCGACGGGAGGCCAGGCGGAGAGCGGGATGAAGGCGCCAATAGCGATCAGTCCGGTGACCCGGTCGGGATGCTCCCCGGCCAGGAGGAGCGCAGTCTGCGCATGGCGGGATTTGCCCAGGACCACGGCTCGCTTGCTATCGGTGGCATCCATCACCGCCAGCGTGTCGGCCACGTGCTCGCCGATCGCGTAAGAGCCGACTCCCATGGGCTTGTCCGACTTTCCCGCTCCGCGGGGATCGACCGCCACGACCCGAAAATGGCGGGCCAGGTAAGGGATCTGGGCCTTAAAGGACCGCGCCGGAAGAGTCCATCCGGGGAGCAGGAGAATCGTTGGATCGCCGTCGCCGTACACCTCGTAGAAGGTGCGCACACCATCGCGCTCCACGAATCCCTCGCTGTCGGGGTAGCGGGCTCTCATGCGACGGCGCCCGTCTCCGCGCCCGCCCCTGAACGAACCGATTCGAAGAACTCCCGCAGCGCGAGGTTCATTGCCACCGGCCAGCGGCCGGCCACCGCGGGGCCGAGGTCGTCGAACACCATCAGCCGTCCGCCGGTGGCTTCTGCGAGCGGACCGCTGCACTCCTTCGGCCAAAACGCGGCGCCCCCGTTCTGGGTCACAAGCACGGGACAGCGCACCTCGCGGGCGAGAGTCAAGGCCTCGTCGCGTTCGTACATCTCGAAGCCCACGGTGGCTGCGATGAGCGTCTCGCCGTCGGTCTCAAATGCGTAGGCGATCGTGTCCTCGATCTGGCGGGTGGAGTGAGGATGGAAGAAGACCGACTCGGCGAACCACTCCACAAAGCCCGGGTAGTCCTGCTTCCAGTACCGGGGGTTGAACTTGTCGTATCCGTCGTAGTGCTCCCGATCCCCAGCCCTGAACGATGCGACGAACTCATTCAGGTTCCACAGTTGCGGGGTGATGAACGCCGCCGCGAGAACACGGTCCGGATGTTCGACGGCCAGCGCGAGTGCCAGTGGCGCCCGGGGACTGAGTGAGATCATCATGGTCCGGTCGGTTCCGGTGGCATCGAGCACGGCCAGGACATCCGCCACGTGGGCCGCGCGTGAGTACGCAGCCGCATGGCGTGGGCGATCGGAACGGCCGTTGCCCCGTGGATCGATGGTGATCACCCGAAAGTGACGCGCCAGGTACGGGATCTGCCCCTTCCAGGTGCGGGAGTGGGTGATCGGCCACTCCGGCAGGAAGCAGACGGTCTCGGTTTCATCGCCGTAGACCTCGTAGAAGACCCGCACGCCGTCCCCGTGCTCGACGTAGCCTTCAGTGTCGGGGTAGCGCGCTCTCATCTACCGGATTCCCCACGGGTCAGTGACCAGGTGACCTCGTAGCTCAGGTTGTCGGCCCGCGTGATGCCGCCGAACATGACGTCGAGGCCGGCGAGCTGGCTGCGGTAGGCGAATAGAGCCTTGAGCTTGCTCTGTTCCTGCGCCCTCGACAGGCGGTGGACCTCAGGCGTTGCTCGAGCGGCCGCAGCACCTGCATCGCGCAGGGACCGCTCCCAGAACGGGGCTGGGTCTACGCGCTTCTCCTTTCCGACCACGAACGCGGGCCAGCCGAACCGAAGGGCGTGTGGCAGGTCGGCATAAAGGGAGACTGAGATTCCCCGGTCCTGCCCGACGTCGAGCGCAGCATCACGGACCAGAACGTGATCGACGATGGCCGGGTCGATCGCGGCGGGAGCGTAGATCGCGTCCGCTCCGGCGACGGTGGCCGCCACCTGCTCGACGAAGGGCTCCACAGGCTGTCCGGCCGCCCGGTACTGCTCGTCGAGGAGGTCGAGATTACGTGCCTTGCGTCCGACCGTCGCCAGCGCGGCTTTGTCCTCCGCGAGGCGGTCTAGAACCCGCGCCCGGGAGTCTGTCGCCCCCGTCATCAGGTCCCAGTACGGAACGACGCCATTCGCGCTTGGCAGACCGGTGAAGACGTTGACGACCCCCACCTGCCCCTTGCCGGAGAGCAGGTGCCAACAGGACAAGACCGCGTCATCGAGGTGCGGGGAGAGGATGATCGTTCGGGGCGCCATCAACTTCGACCCTAGATGCCCGTGGCAGGCCCGTCCAAGTACTTATACGCAGTACGGGGAGGCGCCTTCATCCGGAACTCACGCCGCCTGCCGGGCCAGGCCCTCGAGATCGAGCACGGTGATTCGTCGTCGCTCGGTCACGACCAGTTCGAGGTCGCGAAGCGTGTGCAGCGCTTTCGCAACGGCTTCACGCGAAGACCCTGTCCACCCAGCCAGCTCCTCCTGGGAGAGCCGCAGGTCGATGATTATTCCCGTGTCGGTTGCATCGCCGTATCGCTCGGCCAGCTCAACGAGCCGGGCCGCCACCCGCCCGAGGGTGTGCGAAGCGGCGAATTCGATCCGCTTGCGATCGGCATCACGAAATCGGTGCGTGACCATTCGCAAGAGCACGAGGCACGCGGCTGGGTGTGATCCAAGGAACCCTCTGAAGTCCGTCGCGCTGATCGCGAGCGCCTCGATCGGCTCGAGCGCCTCGACGGTGCCGGAACGCGGCTCGTCATCGATCACCGATATCTCTCCCAGCAGATCTCCGGGTCCACAGAAACGCAGAATCACCTCACGGCCATCCTGGGTTGCGCAGCTCACCTTGACCCGCCCCGATTCGATCAGGAGTACCTCTTTGCCGATCTGCCCCTCGTGCATCAGCGTCGCACCGGCGCGGAATAGCCTTCTGCCGCCACGTGCCCGAAGTTGCTCGCGCTCCGAAGGCTCGAGCGCTTCAAGGAAACCCGGTTCCGTTGTTACCCCCGCTCGCTCCACGGAGCGACGATACCGCTCTGGAGCGTTGGCGTTACCCGCACTTAGAATGCTTGCGTGAGGGGAGCGCCTGGATCCTGTTCTGAGTGCGGTGCCGAGCTTGTCCCCGGCGCGGGCTTCTGTGCGTTCTGCGGGACCGCTGTCGAACAGGCCGCTCCAGGAGGCGACGTACCTGCACGGGCAATGCCAACGCGCGATCGGCGCGAGGGGCGGAAGGTCGTCACTGCGCTCTTTGCCGACATCGTGGGCTCGACCGCGCTCGGCGAGCGGCTCGACCCCGAGGACTATCGACAGGTGATCGGCGACGCGGTTGCAACCATGGTCACCGCGGTTGAGCAGTACGGCGGCGAGATCCGCGACCTCGCAGGCGACGGCGTTCTCGCGCTGTTCGGCGCCGGCGTGTCCCACGAGGACGATCCCGAGCGCGCGGCCCTGGCGGCGCTGGAGGTCATCGATGGGATCTCCCGCTACGCCGAGCGCGTTTCATTGGACTGGCAGATCGATGACTTCTCGGTGCGGGTCGGCCTTGAAACCGGGCTGGTCGTGCTGGGGCTTGTCGGCGGCGGTGGCGCGATCCAGTTCGGGGCGATGGGAGACACGCTGAACACCGCCGCCAGGCTGCAATCCGCGGCCGAGCCGGGCACCGTCGTTCTCGGCCCGGTCACCCACGGACTGATCGAGCCGCTGTTCGAATGGGGGGAATCGAGCTCGCTGACGCTCAAGGGCAAGGCCGAGCCGGTACGAGCCCATCGACTTCTTTGCAGGCGCGCGAACGCACCGACGCGGAGTAGCTCGCACCAGGCCGGAACGCGTCTGGTCGGCCGTGATGACGAGCTGGAACTTGGCCGCGAGGCCATCGCCGATGTCAGGGCCGGGAAGGGTCGGATCATTGTCGTCACCGGTGAGGCCGGCATCGGCAAGACGCGAATCGTCGCCGAGCTCCGGGCGGAATTCACAGACGGAGGCGCAGACGGTGCCCCGTGGCTTGAGGGTCACGGGGTCTCCTACGCGGCCGCCGAGCCATACCTGCCGTTCCGGCAGGCACTGCGGCCAACGGTCGAGGCGCAGGGTGCGAAGGCATCGGCCCTGGCCCGGTTGGTTGTGGGATTGCCCCTGAGCGCCGAGGACACCGCTCAGCTTGAGGCCCTCTCGCAAGAAGCGCTTCAACGCGGGGTGCTCGATGCAGTGTCGTCAGTGCTCGACGAGCGACGTGGTGGCGAGCCAATCGCCTTGGTGTTGGACGATCTCCATTGGGCCGACGCTTCCTCGCTGCGCCTCGCGGCCGGACTCATGGAGGCGACCGAGGACCTGCCGCTGCTGTTGGTGTTGGTTATGCGCCCCGAGCAAGAACACGAAGCCTGGGAGCTTCGCGGCAGCGCGCTCAGCGAGCATTCAGAGCGATCCCGGGAGATCTCGCTCACCAGCCTCGACTCCGCCTCTGAGCGCATGCTCGTGGCGGACAGGGTTGGCGCGGGGACACTGCCCGCTGAACTCGAGAGCGAGCTGCTTGCCCGATCTGAGGGCAACCCCTTCTATCTGGAAGAGCTGGTGCGCACCCTGCTCGACACCGGAGCGCTTGTCCGGGCGGGTGATGACTGGCGCTTCGACCGCGAGGTCGCTATCGAGCTGCCCGACACCGTCGAGCGGGTGATCATGGCAAGGCTCGACCGGCTGGAACCGGCCAGCCGCGACTTTCTCTCAGCGGCTTCCGTCTTGGGACGCCGTTTTTGGCTGGCAGTGCTGGAGCGCTTGGCCGGCCGCAAGCTGCCTCCCGAGGAGCTCGATCATCTCGAGGCGCTTGCGCTGATCGAAATGGCGACCCTCGCGCTCGAGTATCAGTTCACGCATCCGCTCATCCAGCAGACGGCCTACAACGGCCTGCTAAAACGCCGACGCTCAGAGCTCCACGGGCGGGCTGCGGCGGCGATCGAGGAGATGAACGACCCCGTCACGCCGGAGCACTTCCCGGCGCTCGCGCGCCACCACAGCGCCGCGGGCAACGCCGCGGATGCCGTTCGATATCACGCCCTTGCGGGCGGTTCGGCACTCCGCGTGTTTGCGCTCGACGAGGCGATACGACACTTCGATGCCGCCCTCGCTCTCGTTCCTTCACTGGAGTCAGATTCCGCGCTGCGCCTGCTGCCTGAGCTTCGCCTGAATCGCGGCCGCACGCACGCGCGGCTGGGGAACTACACGGCCAGCATCGACGACCTGAGGGCAGCGCTTGCCGGTGCCGAGGAGATCGGGGATCGAGCGCTTGAGATGAGCGCTTTGACGGATCTCGGGGTGTCCGTGCGCGGAACTGGCTATGAGCTTGCAATCGACTGCCAGGAACGCGCTCTGCGGGTAGCAGAGGAGCTCGGTGACCTTGAGACCCAGGTCTTGGCCTTGAGCCGCCTCTCGCTCGTCGAATCCAACCGGTTGCGTCTTGACCGAGCGCTTGAGCTTGGGGACCGGGCAATGGCGATCGCTCGTGGGCTGGGGGAAGACGCAGTCGTGACGACGGCGCTTGACGCGGCCAAGCTGGTTGCGTTTCAGCTGGGGGATCTCGAACGGCTCGAGGCGACGACATCGGAGATGATCGAGATCCAGCGCCGCGTCGACGACCCCTTCTTCTTGCAATGGGCTCTGACGGAGGCGGCTGCGGTGCCGCTTGCGCGCGGTCGCCACGAAGAGGCGCTGGAGCTGATCGACCAGGCTGGCGCGGCGAACCGGCGGATTCGGGATCGCCTCAGCGGCGCAATGATCCTCGAGGCCCGCTCGTGGGTCGAGCGCAGCCGCGGCGACTATGGATCCGCCATTGAGGCGATTCGCGAGGCATCACGGATCGTCACCGGAATGGATGTGGCGGAATGGACCGGTTGGATCGAGGCAAGCCACGGTTCTCATTTGCTGGAGCTACGGGCGGCGCCGTTGGCCGTTCCGGTGTTGGAGCGAGCGGTGGCGGGAGCCGAGGTAGCCGGAACCGCCAACCGGCTGCTTCGGGCGACCAGCCAGCTTGCATGGGGATATTGTCTACTTGAAAGCGGTGAGGCAGCTCAAGATGCACTCACTCGGGCGAAAGGCCTGCTGGGTCAGGTGAGCACGCCACCCGGCGCCGCCTTCCTGAACGGCTACGAGGCCTACCTTGCGATCGCCCGGACCCACTTGTTCCTGGACGATTCAGATCAGGCCGAGCGCGTGCTTCGGCCACTGCTCGACGCTGCCCAGACCGTCGGGTGGCATCAGATCGTCGCGCACGCCAGCGGTCTGTACGGATGCGCGTGCCGCGCCCGCGGTGCTGATGAGGAAGCAAGGATCGCGTTTGGCTCTGCGATTGAGGCCGCGGAACGAGGATCGACTCCTGGGGCCGCCTGGGAAGCGCATGCCGAGCTTGCCGAGTTCCATGCATCCCGTGGGGAAACGTTCGATTCAAAGCGCCATGCCGTAAAGGCCCAGTCGATACTCGGCCGGCTGGTCGCGGCGGTGAAGACGGAGGACCTGCGACAGGGACTGTCCGAAGTCAAGCGCTCCCTGGGCTGAGCAGGTATGGCCGCTTCGGCGCTGCGGCATACTTTGCTTCAGCCCATCAAGCGAGCGGAGGCAAGCGTGGAGAAGTCAGAGTGGATCTGGATGAACGGCGAGTTCGTTGCGTGGGACGACGCCACGGTCCACGTCCTGTCGCATGGCCTTCATTACGGCACCGGGG
This sequence comes from Actinomycetota bacterium, assembly GCA_030859475.1. GTDB lineage: Bacteria > Actinomycetota > Thermoleophilia > Solirubrobacterales > 70-9 > JALZKA01. The sequence goes on along the minus strand of JALZKA010000074.1, from coordinate 317 downwards.
TCTTCGAAGGAATCCGCTGCTACGAGACGGATCGCGGCCCCGCCATCTTCCGCCACCGCGAGCATCTCGAACGCCTCGCCAAGTCGGCAGAGCTGTATTACCTGCCGCTCGAGCACTCGATCGACGAAATCCGCGACGCCACGCACGAGCTGATTCGCCGCAACGAGCTGAGTAGCTGCTACATCCGCCCGCTCGCCTTCCGCGGCTACGGCGAGATGGGGCTCTACGCGAAGGGCGCCCCCGTGGAGGTGATGGTCGCCGTCTGGCCATGGGGCGCGTACCTGGGAGAGGAGGGAAAGCGCCAAGGGGTGCGAGCG
>JALZKA010000073.1 GCA_030859475.1 Actinomycetota bacterium | reverse complement strand
GCATAGGACAAGAAACCGCGACCGCGCCGGGGGAGTTGCGGTGGCTTCGGCCTCTACAATCTCAAGCCATGGCGCACGAACCAACCGCCCGTCTGAGCGCATCCCCGCCCCTCTTCAAGTCCCGCTTCCTGGACTTCTTTTCGCGGGTGCATCCGATCGTGCCGGCTCTGCTCTTCGTGCCCGTGATCGCGGTGCTGATCATCGCCGGCCTGAACCAGGACTTGGCCGTGCCCGAGACCGCCCTCTTGGCGTTCGCAGGCTTGGCGCTCTGGACCTTCAGTGAATACTGGCTTCACCGGAAGATCTTTCACTGGGAGCCCGATCACCCGATCGGATCGCGGCTCCACTTCATCATCCATGGCGTGCATCACGACCATCCCAACGATCGCATGCGGCTGGTGATGCCGCCCGGCGCGAGCATTCCCCTCGCCGCGCTTTTCTTTGGCGCCTTCTGGCTGATCTTCGGCCTGCCCGATGCCTATCCGCTGTTCGCGGGCTTCTTGATCGGCTACCTAGCCTATGACTACACGCACTATTACCTGCACCACGTGGTCCCGCGGACGAGGCTCGGCAAGTACCTGCGCGAGCAGCACATGCGCCATCACTTCCAGGACCACCACTATGGCTACGGAGTGTCCTCACCGATTTGGGATGTTGTTTTCGGGACCCTGCCGCGCAAGCGCAAGGCCTGACGACCTGTACTTACTGTTACCTTAGGTAGATGCACAGTCACTACTTGACCATGTAACTACCGAAAGGACTTGCGATGCCACCTGTGTCGAACGCGGTCGCCGAGGCGACCGACCTGCTTCGCGACCGCCTGCGCGAGCTCGACGGCGAGCGCGCCAAGGTCGAACGTGCCTTGGCGAGCCTCACGGAAGGCAAGCGGGGCCCGGGACGCCCGCGCGGGTCCGCCGCGAGCTCGAAGGGCGGCCCCAAGCGCCGTTCCCGCCGGGGTGGCACCCGCGCCGAGCACGCGATCAAGCTCATCCGTGAGCGCCCAGGGATCAGCGCCTCGGAGATCGCGAAGGAGCTCCGCATCAAGCCCAATTACATGTACCGGGTCCTGTCCGACCTGATCAAGGACGGCAAGGTGCGCAAGGACGGCCGCACGTACCACGTGGCGTAGGCCCAGCGCCGGGGCGCGGCTCAGATCAGTCCCAGGCTCGCAACCGCTTCGCGACCAGCGAAGCACTACTTGCCCATGCGAACTCCGCTTCGCGTCCGCTCGCGGCGGACTTTCAGCCCACGTACCGCCTGAGCCGGCCCGGCCGGCACTAGGGCTGAAAGCCAGGCGCCACCCTCCGGGAGGGGCGGGAACGCCCCCCCGTTGCGTCGAACGTCCCGCGCGGCCCTCTATAGGGTGCAACGAGGGACGTTCGTGGTGCGGGTAGTGGCGCCCGCCGGCCGAACGGCTGCAAGCCGGGGTGCGGGGGTGGGGGCCCTTGGGGCGTACTAGCGGCCTTCGATCAGGCCCAGGCCCGCGACCGCTTCGCGCTCCTCTTGGAGCTCGGCGATCGACTTGTCGATCCTCTCGCGGGAGAACTCGGAAATCTCGAGACCTTCGACGATCTCGTAGTTGCCACCGGAGCACTTACACGGGTGACCCGCGATCAGCCCCTCGGCAATCTCGTAGGACCCGTCCGAGGAGACGCCCATGGAGACCCAGTCGCCGTCAGGGGTGCCGAGCATCCAGTCGCGCACGTGCTCGATCGCGGCGTTGGCGGCGGAAGCCGCCGACGATGCGCCGCGCGCGTCGATGATGGCGGCGCCGCGCTTGGCGACGGTCGGAATGAACTCGTCGGCGATCCAGGCCTCGTCGCCCACCGCGTCCCACGCAGAGGATCCACCCACCTTGGCATTCACCAGATCTGGGTACTGCGACGCGGAGTGGTTGCCCCACACGGTCATGTTGGTCACGTCGGAAACCGGGGCGCCGGTCTTGGCGGCGAGCTGCGCGATCGCCCGGTTGTGATCCAGCCGCATCATCGCGGTAAAGCGCTCGCGCGGTACGTCCGGGGCGTGGGTCATCACGATCAGCGCGTTGGTGTTGGCGGGGTTGCCGACGACGAGGATCCGCACGTCGGAGGCGGCCCCGGCGTTGATCGCCTCCCCCTGGGGCTTGAAGATGCCCCCATTCGCCTCCAGCAGGTCGGCGCGCTCCATACCCGGCCCGCGCGGTCGCGCACCGACGAGCAGGCCGACGCCACACCCGTCGAACGCCGCCTTCGGCTCGTCATGGATGTCGATCCCGGCAAGAAGCGGGAAAGCGCAGTCGTCGAGCTCCATCGCGGTGCCTTCAGCGGCCTTGACGGCATCCGGGATCTCGAGCAGATTTAAGTGAACCGGGGTGTCCGGGCCGAGCATCTCGCCCGATGCGACACGGAACAGAAGCGCGTAGCCGATCTGGCCCGCGGCGCCGGTGACGGTGACCTTGACGGGGTTGCTCACTGGTTCATCTCCTTTGCGAGGTTCTCGTCGATCGACGCCAGGAACTCCTGGGTCGTTAAGAAATCCTGACCTTCCCCGACCAGCAGGGCGAGGTCCTTCGTCATCTTGCCGCTCTCGACCGTCTGGATGCAGACGCGCTCGAGGGCGTCCGCGAACCGCTCGACCTCAGCCGTATCGTCCATCCGCCCGCGCGCGGCAAGTGCCCGGGTCCAGGCGAAGATCGAGGCGATCGGGTTCGTCGACGTCGGGTTGCCCTTCTGGTGCTCGCGGAAGTGCCGGGTGACAGTGCCGTGGGCGGCCTCGGCCTCGACGGTCTTGCCATCGGGCGTCATCAGCACGCTCGTCATCAGCCCCAGCGAGCCGAAGCCCTGGGCGACGGTGTCCGACTGAACGTCCCCGTCGTAGTTCTTGCACGCCCACACGTAACCGCCCTCCCACTTGAGCGCGGCGGCGACCATGTCGTCGATCAGCCGGTGCTCGTACGTCAAGCCGGCGGCGTCGAAATCGGCCTTGAACTCGGCCTCGAAGATCTCCTGGAAGAGGTCCTTGAAGCGCCCGTCATAGGTCTTCAGGATCGTGTTCTTGGTCGACATGTAGACGGGGTAGGAGCGGTCGAGGCCGTAGCGGAACGATGCGCGGGCGAAGTCGCGGATCGAGTCGTCGAGGTTGTACATCGCCATCGCGACGCCGCCGCCCGCCGGGAAGTCGAAGACCTCCAGCTCCATCGGATCCGACCCGTCGTTCGGCGTGAAGGTGAGCATCAGCTTGCCGTCGCCGGGGATGCGGGTGTCGGTCGCGCGGTACTGATCGCCGAACGCGTGACGCCCGATGATGATCGGCTTGGTCCAGCCCGGTACCAGGCGGGGCACATTGGAGATCACGATCGGCTCGCGGAAGATCACCCCGCCCAGGATGTTGCGGATCGTCCCGTTCGGTGAGCGGTACATCTCCTTCAGGCCGAATTCCTCGACCCGCGCCTCGTCGGGGGTGATCGTCGCGCACTTGACGCCGACCCCGTGCTCTTTGATCGCGTTGGCGGCATCGACCGTGATCTGATCAGCGGTCGCGTCCCGGCTCTCGATCCCCAGGTCGTAATAGAGCAGCTCAACATCCAGGTACGGGAGGATCAGCTGCTCCTTGATGAAGGCCCAAATGATCCGGGTCATCTCGTCGCCGTCGAGCTCGACGATCGGGTTTGAGACCTTGATCTTTGCCATGCGTCAGCGCTTCCTTCGGGTCGGGGCGCCAGAATCTATCTGGCCCCATGGCCACGAGACCTTCGAGACAAACCCGCCGGCTGGACGTGAACGCCCTGGCGCGGCTCGCCCGGCGGATCCCGGAGCCGGTCGTGCGGACCGGCATGTCGAGCCCGGGCGGCGCCCTCGTCATCGATCAGATCATGCGCATGGTTCCGACCCAGCTTGTGGGACCGCAGACCGTTGACGCCGTCGTGCGCTGGGATGTCGCAGGGGGGAGGGGTGGGCGTCGCACCTGGTTCCTCGTGTTCGCGGATGGAGCCTGCAAGGCGACGCGCCGCGAGCCGGAGGAGCGGCCACGCACCACCTTCACGCTCACCGGCGAGCAGCTCGTGCGGCTGGCGACCGGCCGCGAGAACCCGATGGCGATGTTCCAAGCGGGGCGGATCGGGATCTCCGGCGACCTGTGGTTCGCCGCGCAGCTCTCTTCGATGTTCAAGATCCCGGTCACGTGATCTAGCATCCATTGCGATGACAGTCGCCGGGAGCTCCCAGACCGTGACCCACGAGGTCTTGAACCAGGCCGGCCCGCTCGAGAACTACAACGTCTTCGAGGCCGACAGGCCGCTTGTCGAGGCACTTGAGCGGGAAGGCGCGGATTGGGCGTTGGATGACGCGCGAGCCGTCGGCGCGTTCGCGGGCAGCGCCCTCGCGCAGCGCTGGGGCCGGGAGGCAAACGAGAACCCGCCGAGGCTCAGGACCCACGACCGGTACGGCAACCGAATCGACGAGGTCGAGTTCCATCCGGCCTGGCATGAATTGCTGAAGCGCGGCGTCGGCTTCGGCCTCCACTCCCTTCCCTGGACCAGCCAGCAGCCCGGCGCTCACGTCGCCCGCGCCGCGATGTTCATGTGCTTCGGGCAGGCGGAGGCCGGCGTCGGCTGCCCACTCTCGATGACGTACTCCGCCGTACCCGCCCTACGCGCGCAGCCCGAGGTGGCCGACGAGTGGGTGTCGAGACTGACCACGACCAACTACGACGGTGAGCGACTGCGGCCCGCCCCCGACAAGGCCGGCGCCTTGTGCGGGATGGCGATGACCGAAAAGCAAGGCGGCTCCGACGTGCGCGCCAACACCACCGAGGCCAAGCCGCTTGACGGCGGCGGCCCCGGTGCCGAGTACGAGCTGACCGGACACAAGTGGTTCTGCTCGGCCCCGATGTGTGACGTCTTCCTGGTGCTGGCGCAGGCTCCGGGCGGCCTCTCCTGCTTCCTGTTGCCGCGCTTCACCCCGGATGGGGAGCGCAACAGCATGCACCTCCAGCGGCTGAAGGACAAGCTCGGCAACCGCTCGAACGCATCGTCGGAGGTCGAGTTCCAGGGCGCCTGGGCGCGGATGGTCGGCGAGGAGGGGCGCGGCGTCCCCACGATCATCGAGATGGTCAACCACACCCGGCTCGACTGCGTGCTCGGCGGCGCGGGCGCGATGCGATTCGGCGTCGCTCAGGCCATCAACCACTGCCGGAGCCGATCCGCCTTCGGCAAGACCCTGATCGATCAGCCGCTGATGCAAAACGTGCTCGCCGACCTGGCGATCGAGTCGGAGGCCGCGACCGTCTCGGCGATGCGCCTGGCCCGCTCCTACGACGAAGCCGCGAGCGGCGATGCGGCAGCCATCGAGTTCAGGCGCTTGGCCAACGCGACGCTCAAGTACTGGCTCAACAAGCGCGCTCCAACCCACGCGGCCGAGGCCTTGGAATGCCTCGGAGGCAACGGCTACGTGGAGGAGTCCGGCATGCCCCGCCTCTACCGTGAGACGCCGCTCAACTCGATTTGGGAGGGCTCGGGCAACGTGCAGTGTCTGGACGTTTTGCGCGGGATGGCCAAGAACCCGGCTGCGGTCGACGCGTTCTTCGCAGAGGTCGCCGAGGCCGAGGGCTCGGACCGCCGTCTCGACTCCGCCGCGGCGGAGCTGCGCGAGGAGCTGGGCGACCTGGATCAGATCGAGTCACGCGCTCGCCGCGTGGTCGAGTGGATGGCGCTTGTGCTCCAGGGATCGCTTTTGGCGCGCTTCGGCGACGAAGCGGTCAGCGACGCGTTCCTGGCCTCCCGGCTGGGCGGCGACGCCGGCCGCGCGTTCGGGACGCTGCCGCCCGGCGTGGACTGCAAGCGCATCATCGACCGCCACGCGCCTGTTTGATCGGAAACCGAAGACGCGGGGAGCGCGCGCCCCTCATCCCGCCGAAATCGTGATCGGCCGCACCAGGCTGCGGTAATCACGATCTCGATGGGGCTGCCACATCGAGATCGTGATCTGCCCCGCCATATTGCGGTAATCACGACCTCGGCGGGTCGGGGCTGGAGAGACTGCGGGGCGGCGGCGGCGCGGCGTGCCGAGGCGGGACCATAAAGGCGGGGGACCATAGGATCAGCTGCCGATGACGGACGAGCGGATCACAATCAACGTCGAGGACGGCATCGCCGACGTGCGGCTGGACCGCGGCGAGAAGCACAACGCGCTCGATTACCCGATGTTCCAGGCGCTCGACGGGGCCACGGACGAGCTTTCGGCGCGCAAGGACGTCCGCTGCGTGGTCCTGTCCGGCAACGGCCCCAGCTTCTGCTCCGGGCTCGACTTCCCCAGCTTCATGAGCGGCGGCGTCGGCGTCGATGACATGATCGAACCGACCGACGGGAACGTGGCGAACCTCGTTCAGCGCGTGTCGTACGACTGGCTGCGACTGCCGATGCCTGTAATCGCCGCGCTTCACGGCAACGTCCTCGGCGGCGGCGCCCAGATCGCGCTCGGCGCCGATATCCGGATTGCGGCCCCGGACACCCGGATCTCCATCATGGAGATCCGCTACGGCCTGATCCCTGACATGGGGATCAGCCAGGCGCTGCCCCTGCTGGTGCGCCAGGACGCCGCCAAGGAGCTCACCTTCAGCGGGCGCATGGTCGAGGGGGACGAGGCGCTGACCCTTGGCCTGGTTACCCGCATCGCCGACGATCCCCGTGCGGCGGCGCTCGCGATGGCGCGCGAGATCGCGGGTCGCTCGCCGCACGCGATCCGCTCGGCAAAGCAGCTCCTGAACGACGCCTACCGGGGACGGTCGGAGGAGGCCCTTGCCCTTGAGGCCGACCTGCAACGAGCGCTGATCGGCACCCCCAATCAGATCGCCGCCGTCACCGCGACGATGTCGAAGCAAGCCGGCGAGTTCGCGGACCCCGACTGAGCACCGCCGGCGTCGGCGGCTCGGCGTACGCTTGACGCATGCCTGCGCGCGCTGCCCTGACCCTCTTTCACGTCCGCGGGATTCGCGTGGGAGTCGACTACTCGTGGTTCTTCGTTCTCTTTCTCGTCATCCTCTGGCTCTCCGGTTACTACGAGGAGGTGCTGGGCGACACGGCATCGGACTCCCTCCCCTACGTGCTCGCCGCGATCAGCGCCTTCGCGTTTTTCGGCTCGATCCTGCTTCACGAGCTGGGCCATGCCGTTGTCGCAATGCGCTACGGCATCCCGATCACGGAGATCACTCTTTGGCTTTTCGGCGGTGTGGCCCAGATGGCCCGGGACACCGACTCCCCCCGCGCCGAGTTCCGGATCGCCGCGGCCGGCCCCGCGGTAACGCTGCTGATCGCATTGGCCTGCACCGCCCTCGGGGTTGGGCTGGCGGGCTCTGAACAGGGATTCGTCGACGCGATGATGCTGTCCGAGGGCGCGGACATCTCCGCGTCCCTGGCGGTGCTTGCATGGCTCGTCTCGATCAACGTCCTCGTGCTCGTCTTCAACCTGATCCCCGCCTTCCCGCTCGATGGCGGGCGCATTGCTCGGGCGGTCGCCTGGAAGCTCACCGGTGACCGCCATCGCGCGACCAGCTTCGCGGCCATCCTCGGACAGGGCTTTTCGTACCTCTTCATCGCGATCGGGGTGCTGCTGCTGGTCAGCGGTGCGGTCATCAGCGGGATTTGGCTCGCGTTGATCGGGTTCCTGCTTGGGTCGTCGGCTCGCGGCGCCGCGGCCCGAAGCGCGGTGACCAGTCGCTTGGTCGGCCTCACCGTGGCCGACGTGATGGACGGCGAGCCGGTCGCGATCGCTGAGGACGTGACCGTCGAGCGAGCCTTGGAGGAGTACTTCCTGCGCTACCAGTGGCCGTGGTTCCCCGTGATCGACCAGGCACAGCGCTTCGTGGGCCTCCTCGTCCGGGAGTCCGCCGACGCGGTGCCGGAGGAAGCGCGACTCACGCGGCGGGTCGGTGAGACCTACGAGCCGGACGCGACGGGGACGCTGCGAGTCCGCGACGACGCGCCGCTGGAGTCGGTGCTCGGAAACGCGTCGCTCGGCCGGTTCGGGGCGCTGGCCGCCGTCGACCAGGACGGCGTCTTGCGGGGCATCATCACCCGCGATCAGGTTGGCCGCGCGCTGCGAGATGCGCTGCGTCCCCCGCCCGCAGGCGAGGTGCCTGGGTAGGCGTCCTTCCGCGTTCCGGTTTAGGATCGCCGCGGTGTTTGTGGGGATTGGGTCCAAACCGTGAGCGCGCCGGCGACTATGCCCGCCGAGCGCGGCCACGCCCCCACCCGCGGCGCCTGGGTCCGCGAGGTGTGGCGCTCATCGATCGGCAAGAAGGTGATCGTCGCAATCACCGGCTTCATCATGGTGCTCTACGTCATCGCCCACATGTTGGGGAATCTCAAGGTGTTCCAGGGGATCGGCGCAAATGGCGCGGCGGTCGACGGCTACGCCCAGTGGATTCGCAGCGTGGGCGACCCGGTGATCCCACACGAAGGCGTCCTGTGGATCGTCCGGGTGATTCTCGTCTCCAGTCTTGTCATCCACGTCGTCGGGGTGGTCCAGCTCGCCAAGCGCAACGCCGCAGCCCGGCCGGCGGGCCATCCGGCGCCGCTGATCAAGCGCTCGCTTTCGTCACGGACGATGTACGTAGGCGGCCTGTTCCTGCTCGCCTTCATCATCTTCCACATCCTCCATCTCACCACCGGTTCGATCGAGCCCGGCGCCTTCGCGGAGGGCGCGGTCTACCGCAACCTCGAAGAGGCTTTCGTCAATCCGCTTTTCGTCGCCATCTACGTGGCTGCGTCGATCTTCCTTGCCCTCCACCTCCGCCATGGCGTCTGGAGCGCGGTCCAGACCGCCGGCTGGGACAAGCCCAACCGCAATCCGACGTTCCGCCGAACGGCCAACTTCATCGCGGTCTCGCTTGTGGTCGGCTTCGCCGTGGTGCCGATCGCCTTCTGGACCGGCGTCATGGAGAACAGCCCTTGAACCTCGACGCGCGCATCCCCGATGGGCCGATCGACGACAAATGGCACAACTGGCTCGACGACCACCGGCTGGTCGGCCCGCGCCAGCGCGGCGAGCACAGCGTGATCGTCGTCGGCACCGGGCTGGCCGGCGCGAGCGCGGCTGCGACCCTCGCCGGACAGGGCTACCGAGTCGAGGCATTTTGCTTTCAGGACTCATCGCGACGAGCGCACTCGATCGCGGCCCAGGGGGGAATCAACGCAACCAAGGACTACGCCAACGAGGGCGACTCGGTCCGGCGGCTTTTCGCCGACACGATGAAGGGCGGCGACTTCCGCGCCCGCGAGGCAAACGTCTGGCGTCTGGCCGAGACCTCGACCAACATCATCGACCAGGCGGTCGCCCAGGGAGTCCCGTTCAATCGCGAGTACGGCGGCATGCTCGCCACCCGGTCCTTCGGCGGCGTACTGGTCGAACGCACCTTCTACTGCCGGGGCCAGACCGGACAGCAACTCCTGCTCGGCGCCTACTCGGCGCTCCAGCGCCAGGTGGCCGAGGGCCGCGCGCGGGTCCACAACCGCCACGAGCTGCTCGACGTCGTCCTGGTCGGCGGCCAGGCGCGCGGGATCATCGCCCGCAACCTGGTCACCGGCGAGATCGAGCGCCACGCGGCCGATGCGGTTGTCCTGGCGACGGGCGGCTACTGCAACGTCTACTTCCTCTCGACCAACGCGATGGGCTGCAACGTCACGGCGGCGTGGCGGGCGCATCGGCGCGGGGCGGCCTTTGCGAATCCCTGCTTCACCCAGATCCACCCCACCTCGATCCCGCAGTCCGGCGAGTACCAGTCGAAGCTGACCCTGATGAGCGAGTCGCTTCGCAACGACGGGCGCGTTTGGGTCCCCCGCGACGGCGACGAGACCCGCGACGCCGCTCAAGTCCCGGAGGGCGAGCGCTACTACTTCCTGGAGGAGCGCTACCCGCGCTTCGGCAATCTCGTCCCGCGCGACGTGGCGTCGCGCGCGGCGAAGATCGTCTGCG
>JALZKA010000072.1 GCA_030859475.1 Actinomycetota bacterium | reverse complement strand
CAGGAGCGCACCGCAGCGCTCGAGGGCTGGCTCTGGCGCTACAACTTCAGGCGACCACACGGCTCTCTCGGCCGAAGGCCGCCCGCAGTTCGCTTAGCCGAGCTGAACAACGCGCTCGGGTCTTACACCTAGGTGAGCACGTAAAGGCGGTGGGCCTCGTGAAGCGCTCGTTTGGACGAGAAGCGAAATCTCGCCCTCCGTCTGAGGTATGGGCGCGGCGGGTTTCGAACCTGCGACCTCTCGCGTGTGAAGCGAGCGCTCTCCCACTGAGCTACGCGCCCTGCGCGGGTGATGATAGGGCCACGTTCACCTGGGAGATTCGGCCAGATCTGGTTTGAGGCGGGCGAAAGCGGAGATCCGTAAGGCATGACAATTGGCACATCGCTATTCCTGCTTGCTGTCGGTGCGATCCTGCGCTACGCGGTCAATGACTCGATCAAGGACATTGACCTCCCGGTTATCGGCTTGATCTTGATGATCGTCGGTGCGATCGGCTTGGTGCTTGGCTTGTTTCTGGCGAGCCGCGCGCGGACCCGCGACGCAGTCGTCGTCGACCGCGACGTGCCGCCACGCGACCGCTACTGACCCTCCGGCGCTCGTCCGCCGCGCGTGGGCAGTGCTCGGTCCTCATCTTCCGTAGGATGAGAGGCGGACCGTGCTAGGCGGGGAGGTAGCGGTGCCCTGCACCCGCAATCCGCTCTAGCGGGGCTGAACGCCCGCCCGAGGATCAGTGCCTTTCGGGGCCAGTACGTCAAGGGCAGCGTTGATGGTCAGGTCCCGTGCGATGCACGCCCGTGAAACAGGTCAGGTCCGGAAGGAAGCAGCCTTAAGCGGTAGTGGGCAAGCGACACGGAAAGGCCTGACCGGAGCCAGCCACGACGGGAACGCCCGGGGACACCTTTCGAAGGTGGGCCCGCACGGTCCATCCCTACTTTCAGCCGTAGACCCGGCTCAGCCGGCACGTGGGCTGAAAGTGGGGGGGCCGTCGCCGAGCGTCAGCGGCGCAGGCTGACGCCGCCGGTCTCCGGCGCGATCGGAGCGAGGGCCGTCTCGCCGAAGAGGCTGTAACGAGGAAGGATTCCGCCACTTGATTCCGGCGACGACAGCGTCGTGCCGCTGCGGGTGCCGATGCCGCCGCTGCTCGTCCCGCCGCCATCGTCAGGCGGATCGGTGGGTTCAGTCCTGTCCGGGAACGGCTCGCGGAGCGTGTAGACGGTCCGGGCGGGCTCGTTGTAGGGCGTCGGGGAATGGCTGTAGGAGAGGTGCAGGTGATGACCGCGCCCGTGGCCGGCGTCGCCGTCGTAGCCGACCCAGCGAAACGGCGGTCTCGGCACGTTCTGCTTGGGTTCGGCGAACCGGGCCAGGGCGCTGATGTCGTCCCAGGTTCCGCCGATCGAGCTGTACGGGACGATGTCGAGCGCCAGGCCGATTGGATGCTCCCCGTTGGCCGAGTGGACCGGGTCCAGCGAATACCCGTCGGTGACGAAGATCTTGTACTTGCGCTTGAGGAAACGGATGTCGCGCAGGAGCCGGCGGTCGATCTTCTCGCCCGGAAACTGCTTGATGTTGACGAAGCGCCCGCCGCCCGTGGTCTTCCAAAGGCCCGGGCCCAGCTTGACGCTGGTCATCGCGCCCTGGGCGGTGCCGGGCGCGAGCGGGAAAAGCGCGACCAGCCCAGCCGCGGCGGTCACGGCGAGCGCGCGAACCCTTGCAGGCTTCGACGGATTGATCATCTCCCTGGTAACCACTCCCAACGATGATCGGTGCTGTCTTTTCCGATCGCAAGGGGACAGCCCGTTATGGGTGCGAACCTGCACGGCGCGCTTGCGGCTCAGGTTGATGCCGCCGATACACTCGCCCCAGTGTCCGCGCAGCAGTCTCTTTACCGCCGCCACCGCCCCCAGAGCTTCGCCCAGGTGGTCGGCCAGGAGCACGTCGTGCGGACGCTCGCGAACGCGATCGAGCGCGATCGGGTCCATCACGCCTACCTGTTCGTCGGCTCGCGCGGCACCGGCAAGACCTCGCTGGCGAAGATCCTCGCCCGGTCGCTCAACTGCATCGACGGGCCGACGCTGGAGCCGTGTGGCGAGTGCGAGTCGTGTACCTCGATCGCCGCCGGCTCCTCGCTTGACGTGATCGAGATGGACGCTGCTTCGAACCGCTCGGTCGACGACATCCGCGAGCTCCGCGACCGGGTCGGGTTCGCTCCGGCCGTCGGCAAGTGGAAGGTGTACATCCTCGACGAGGCCCACATGCTCACCCGTGAGGCCTGGAACGCGTTTTTGAAGACGCTCGAGGAGCCGCCACCCTCGACCGTCTTCGTGCTCGCCACCACCGAGCCCCACAAGGTGATGCCGACGATCGTCGATCGCTGCCAGCGCTTCGACTTCCAGCGGCCCGCGCCCGAGCAGATCGCCGAGGTGGTGCGCCGCGTCGCCCGATCCGAGGCGATCGAGATCGACGACGGCGCGATCGGCGCCGTCGCCCGTTCTGCGACCGGCAGCTTTCGCGATGCGCTCGGCACCCTCGATCAGCTCGTCGCCTACGGCGGCAAGCGAATCGAAACGGACGACGTGCTGGCCGTCCTGGGCGTGGCCGACTCGACCCTGATCATGGCGGCCGCTGATGCGATCGCCGCGGGCGACGGCAGGGCAACCCTCACGGCAAGCGAGGGGCTCGCGCGATCCGGCCGCGACGTGGCTCAGTTCGGCCGGGACCTGCTGGCCCACCTGCGCCAGCTGCTGATCATGCGCGCCGCGGGTGAGCCGATAACCGACGAAGCTCTCCGTGCCGCCGAGCCTGAGCGGATGGAAGCGCAGGCGCAGACATTCACGGACCTCGGCCTGACGCGGGCGATCGACGCGATCGCCGCTGCCCTTACCGCGGTTCGCGAGGGCGACGAGCCGCGGATGACGATGGAGCTCGCCTTGCTGCGAGCCGCCCGTCCGCAGATCGACCCGTCGCGCGAGGCATTCGCCCAGCGCCTGGAGCGGCTCGAGGCGGCGATCGCTGTGGGCGCCGGCGCCCCCGTCCCGCAAACCGCGCCCGCGCCACCTGCGCCCGAGGCGCCGCAGGAGCCAGGTGAGGCGGCGGCGGGGCCACCCGCGTCGCCGCCGTCCGCGCCGAGCGCCGAGCACATGCCCGAGCCGGACGCCAACCCCGCGGCTCAAGACCCGCTCAACCTGGAGAAGCTCGTCGGCCTTTGGCCCGCGGTGATGGACCAGGTCCGCTCCCAGGGATCCGAGTTGCTCTCCACCGCCCTGGCGGCTGCCAGGCCGATCGCGGTCGACGTCGAGCAGGCGGTCATCCAGGTCGGCTTTCCCGTCGGCGCCCGGTTCAACAAGCGCAAGGCGGAGGCGGCTGACGCTCGCAACCGGCTCGCCGACGCCATCAAGACGATTGTCGGCGAGAGGCTGAAGCCCGTTTACGTTGTCCTCGACGGCGGCGATGAGGGGGCGATGATCGCGGCGAGCGAGGGCGAGGAGGACCTCACCCCGGAGGAGATCTTTGAGGAGTTCAAGAGCGCCTTTGACGGCGTTGAGCTCGAAACCGACGCCGGGTCCAGCCAGGGCCCGGAAGGCAAGACCGGAGAGGCGGCAGCGTGACACGACCAGGAGGCGGACCCGGCGGATTCGACCTGAACTCGATGATGAAGCAGGTCCAGCAGATGCAGACCGAGATGGTCGAGGCCCAGGAGAAGCTCAAGGACGAGATCGTCGAGGCCAGCTCCGGCGGCGGCATGGTCAAGGTCAAGATGAGTGGCGACCTACGCCTCCTCGACTTGCAGATCAGCCCCGATGCGATCGACCCGGATGACGCCGAGTTGCTTCAGGACATGGTGCTGGCGGCCGTCAACGAGGGAATCCGCGCGGCCCAAGAGCTGGCGTCGTCGAAGCTCGGCGGCGTCGCGGGCGGGCTCGGCGGACCCGGCGGCGGCGGCCTCGGCCTGCCGGGGATGTAGCTCAGGCGAGGGAAACGACTTCTAGCAGGTCTTCGAGCCCGGCAAAGTCGGCGGCGTTTCGGGTGTAGAGAGGAAGCTCGTTTGCCACAGCGGTCGCCGCGATCAGCAGATCGAGGGCCCGGCGGCCGCGAGCCTTGCGGCCCATGGCGACAGTTGCTGCGTATAGCCGGCCGTATGCACGGGCAACAGCGGAGTCCACGGGCAGTGGGTCGAATGCGGCCTCGGCTCGCTGTAGACGGTCCTGCCTACGCGCTCGCTCGGCTTGCTCATTGGTGGCATGGGGTCCGGCAGCTAGTTCCGCGAGCGTTATCACCGAGATCGCGAGCGACTCCGGAAGTCCGTCGGGACCGAGACGATCAAGCTCGATGATGACGGACGTGTCCGCCAATGCTCGGTCATGATCAGCCACGCGGCGTGGGGTCTTGATCGAGGTGAGCATCGACATCCGCTCGGAACGCCGCCGCATCAATGGCCGGAGCATCGGCGAAGGCGGCGAGCAACGCCTCCCTTGACACAAACTGACGGCGGCGGACCGGCGTAAGCTCGCCGACAGGTACGCCGTTCCGAGTCACGGTGAACGATTCGCCGCGGTCGAGCTCGCGCATGATCTCCCCGCTTTGATTGCGGAGTTGCCGCTGGGTCACATCTCGGGCCATCTGAAAGTCAGTGTAGCACCTGTGCGACAGACGATTAGCATCAATTCGCCTGTTGCGGGCAAGTAGCCGCCCCGTCGCCCCGCTAGGTTGGGCGACCGTGTACGCGCCGCCAATCCAGCGCCTGATCGCCGAGCTGGCGAAGCTTCCTGGCATCGGCCAGCGCACGGCGCAACGGCTGGCCTTCTACATCCTGCGCTCGTCCGACGGTGACGCCCTGGCGCTGGCCGAGGCGATCCGCGAGGTCAAGTCGAAGATGGGCCTCTGCGAGGTCTGTTTCAACCTTGCCGAGGACGAGCGGTGCCGGATCTGCCAGGACGAACGCCGCGACCGCGCCCTGATCTGCGTCGTCGAGGAGCCCCAGGACGTGATTCCAATCGAGCGCACCCACGAGTTCCGCGGGCTCTACCACGTCTTGGGCGGCGCGCTCTCTCCGATCGACGGCATCGACCCGGGCGACCTGAAGATCGCCGAGCTGGTCAAGCGGGTCGGGGCGGGCGGCGTCACCGAGGTCGTGCTCGCCACCAACCCGACGACGACGGGTGAGGCCACCGCCATCCACATCGGCGAGCTCCTGCGGGCGCACGACTCCGTCGCGGTCACCCGCCTAGCGAGCGGCCTGCCGGTCGGCGCCGACCTCGAGTACGCGGACGAGGTCACCCTCGGACGCGCCTTCGCGGGCCGGCGCTCGATGAACGCGTAGATCCGTTACGGGCCTAAGTCTCGCTGAGCCCGAAGCGCCGATGGAGGCGCCGGAGCGGCGCCGGTGCCCACCAGTTCCAGCGCCCGAGCATCTCCATCAGCGACGGGACCAGCAGGGCGCGGATGATGGTCGCGTCGATCAGGACGGCGAGCGCGGTGCCCAGCCCGAGCTGCTTGACGAAGATGATCTCCGAGGTGACGAAGGCGCCGATCGCGATGCAGAACAAAAGCGCCGCGGCGGTCACGATGCGGCCGGTGCGCTCCAGGCCCACGGCAACCGATTCGGAGTCGGAGTAGCCCGAGTCCTTCGCCTCTTTGATCCGCGCCAGCAGGAACACCCCATAGTCGGTCGAGAGTCCGAACGCCACCGCGAACAGGAGCAGCGGCTGGGTCGACTCCAGGCCACCCTGCGACGTGTAGCCAAGCAGCGACTCGAAGCGGCCGTCCTGGAAGATCAAGACCAGGATCCCGAACACGGCGCTGATGCCCAACAGGTTCATCACGAGCTGCTTCAGGGGCAGAATCACCGATCCCGTCATCAGGAACAGGACCACGAAGGTGGCGAGCGAGACCAGCGCCAGGACGAGCGGGAGGTGATCGATCAGGCTCGCTCCCAGATCCTCGTACTGGGCGGAGAAGCCGCCTACCAAGACATCGCCCGGCAGGGTCCTGAGATCCGCAACCAGAGCGGTACTGCGATCGTCGAGCGGCGGTGTCGCCGAGACGGCCTCGACAAGCCACACGTCGCTCACGACCTTGACGGGGCGGCCGGCTTGCGCCACCCCATCCAGCGCCCGTGCCTCGCGGGCCAGGGCTGCCGCCTCACGCCGATCGCCGGATACCACCAGCCGGATCGGGGAGTCCCGGAACGGCGGGAAGTCCGCGCGCAGCACGTCATCGACCTGGCGAGCGCTCGCGCTGGTCGGCAAGGTCTGGGCGTCGACCGACGTGAACTTGATCCCGAGGAACGGGACGCCCAGGGCGAGCAGGACGGCGATGCTGACCAGGGCGATCCTGCCGGGCGCCCGCATCACGGTTCGCGACAGCCGGTACCAAAAGCCGCTCTCGGCCGGGTGCGAGTCCAGCTCGGCCCGGCGCCGCAGGAAGGCGGGGGAGAGCGCGTTGACCCGGTTGCCCAAGAGCGCGAGGACGGCCGGCAGCACGGTCAGGGCGATCACTGCCGCAGCAAGGGCCACCAGGGAGCCGCCGATGCCCATCGAGCGGAGGAAGTTCTGGGGAAAGACGCACAGCGCGGCCAGCGCTCCGGCGACGGTCAGCGAGGAAAACAGAACGGTGCGCCCTGAAGTTGCCATCGTCCGCCGCAGCGCCTCCATGCCGGGCCCGGTGCGTGCCAGCTCCTCGCGGTAGCGGGAAACGACGAACAGGCTGTAGTCGATCGCCAGCCCGAGGCCCAGCCCCGTGACCAGGTTGAGCGCGAAGATCGAGATCGGGGTCAGCTCCGATGCCACGCTCAGCAGCATCAGCGTGCTCACGATCGCGAGGCCGCCAACGAGCAGTGGTAGCAGGGCCGCCACCAGGCTGCGGAAGAACATGAGCGAGAGCAGGAGCAGCAACGGGAACGCGATCAGCTCAGCCCGCTGCAGGTCGCTCTCGACCTGCTGGTTGATCTCGAACTGAGCCACGGCGTTGCCGCCGATGGTCACGGCCGGGTCACCGGCGAACTCGAGGACGAGCGCCTCGGCGACCTCCTGAACCGCCTTGTCGGCGGTCATCTCGAAGGTCAGGCCGAGGTACGTCGCATCGCGATCCTTCGAGAGGAAGTCGGTGGCGCCGGTCTGCCGGAAGCCATTCACGTCGCGTACGCCGTCGATGGACATGACCCGCCGCTCGACGTCCTTCACCGTCGCCACCCCGGCGGATGCGCGGGCATCGACACCCTGGATCAGGACCACGGCTTCGGTCCCGTGATAGCCCGCCGCTTCCAGCTGCGCGGTAGCGCGAGCGCTCTCGGTTGCGGGGTCCACCGCGTCATAGGGGGTCAGCCTGTCGGCGACACCGGACCCGATGGCGCCGGCGATCCCGAACAGGACCACGGCGATGACGACCACCCGCTTCGGCCGCGAGCCGATCAGGTGTGCAAGTCGGTCCAGCATCTACTTCCCTCTCTTCACTTCGTTCAGGGTTCGCTCGCACCATTCGGCGGAGAATTCATTCAGCGCCAGGCCGTACTCAAGGACGTGCAGCGGTCCAAAACGCCCGACCGCGGCTGCCTTCGGCTTGATTGCCCGCAACCGCTCGATCGCTTCACGGTGCGCCTCGAGCTTGTGCTCAAGGATCGACGCCGCCGTTTCATCGCTTGCCAGTCCCGCGAAGAACAGCTTCAGGAGGCCTTCGTCGCGCAACTCGTGAAGCTGCTCCGGACTCTGGAGCCAAGCGCCCAGCGCCTCCTCGCCGGCTGCCGTGATGCGGTACGTGATTCGCCGCCGCCCCTCGGTGGTTTCGTCGGCGGGCTCGACCAGGCCGCTGGCCGCCAAGCGCTTCAGATCCGGATAGATCTGCCCGTAGCTGGCTGCCCAGAAAAAGCGCGTCGACTTGTCGACGAGCTGCTTGATGTCGTAGCCCGACTTGGGCTCAACGGCGAGAAAGCCAAGGATCACCCGTCCGGTCGGCGAAAGTTCCATGGACCGACGATATATCACGAAGATACATCAATGTGTGACGTGCGTCACGCGTCGACGCTATCCGATCAGGCCGAGCTCCCGCTTCAGGTCCAGGACCCGGCCCGCTGCCACGTTCAGCCGGCCGGGGGAAAGGCGACCGCTTTCGATGGCGGCGAGGATCGCCTCGCGCACGCCGGCCTGATCCGACGGTGCGCTGATCTGGAGGAGATCGGTACCCGCCACGAGTGCCGATACAGCCGCTTCGGGCACCGAGTAGGTCGCCTTGACCGCCCCCGAGCTCAGATCGTCGGAGATCGCGAGCCCCTTGAAACCCAGCTCGTCGCGAAGGAGGCCGGTGGCCACCTCGGGCGCGAGGGCCGCTGGGGTCACGGCGTTGTACGCGGGGTACAGGGCGAGCGACAGGACCATCGCCGGCGCCCGCTCCGCTCGCGCCGCCCGAAAGGGCTCGAGGTCTCGGCCATCCATGCCTGCCGCGTCAAGGCTGACGGTCGCGGGTCCCTCCGCCGTGTCTTGCGACGCGGCCCCGACCCCTGGGAAATGGAGCGGGGCGCACGCCAGGCCGGCGTCCTCGCAACCGCGCAGTGCCGCGGCGGTCAGCGCGGCGGTCACCGCCGGGTCATCGGAAAAGGCGCGGTCGGCGATCGGGCTGTCCAGGGTCGCTACGTCGGCGACGGGAAACAGATTGAGATCGAACCCGGCCGCGACGAGCGCCGCCGCCGCCGTGGCCGCCCATTCCGCGGCGTCGTCGGGTGATCCCTCGTCGCCGATCTCAAGCTGGCGCTCGGTGGGGGGCAGGTCCGCAAACGACCGGTATTCCCCGCCCTCTTGGGCCGCCACGATCAGCGGCGGAATCCGGCTCTCCGTCCCGGCGCGCCGAATCGATCGGACCAGGCCCGAGCCTTGGCTTTGATCACGCCAGTTCTGGGGGCCGACCAGGATCCCCCCGCTTGCCGGTCCCGGAAACCCGGTGCCCTCGAAGCCAAGCAGCAGCACCTGGTCGACCTGTTCGGAGCGACTCAGCTCGCGGGCGAGGCCGGCGGCGGTGGCCGAAAGCCCGGGGGCCGGATCCGCCCCCTCGGCTCCATCATCGCCATCACCGCGAAACAGAAGGAACCAGGCGGCACCCGTCAGCCCGGCAAGAGCCAAGACCGCGATTCCGCGCCTGACCAGCGATGCCAGGCCGGTTGACGAAGCCGGGCCTCGGCGCCGCCACGCCGGCTTGCGTATGCGCAGCCGCGAGCTAGCCATCGGGCTGATTATCCTCGGCCATCCTGATGAACGAGATCGTGGTGATGAAGTTCGGCGGCACATCCGTCGCCGGGCCGGAGGACCTGAAGCGCGCGGCAGAGCGAATCGTGAGCGCGCGCGAGACAGGCAGGCGGGTCGTTGCCGTGCTTTCGGCGCGTGGCAGGTTCACCGATGAGCTGGTGACCATGGCGCACGAGATCAGCGAGCGGCCCTACGAGCGCGAGCTGGACATGCTGCTTTCGACCGGCGAGCGGATCAGCTGCGCGCTCTGCGCGATGGCGATCCACGACATGGGACACGCCGCTGTCTCGCTGACCGGATCGCAGGCGGGAATCGTCACCGACTCGTCCCACACCAAGGCGCGGATCCTCGAGGTCCGCGCCGACCGGATCCGCGAGGCGCTTGGTCAGGACCGCATCGTCCTGGTCGCGGGCTTCCAGGGCGTCTCCGGCGACAGCCGGGACGTGACCACGCTGGGCAGGGGAGGCTCCGACACCACGGCAGTCGCGTTGGCGGCTGAGCTCGGCGCGGATGTGTGCGAGATCTACACCGACGTCGCGGGGGTCTTCACGGCCGACCCGCGGGTCTGCCCGGACGCGCGCAAGCTGCCTGTGGTCTCGTTCGACGAGATGCTGGAGATGGCGTCGTCGGGAGCCGGCGTCCTGCAGCTGCGCTCCGTCGAGTACGCCCGCAACCACGGTGTGCGCATCCACTGCCGTAGCTCGTTCGAAGACGGCCCCGGTACGCTCGTCGCGAGCGAGGACTTGACGATGGAGCAGCCAATGGTCACCGCCGTCACGCACACCGCCAACGAGGCGCGCGTGACGGTCTCCGGAGTAGCTGACGAGCCCGGCGTTGCGGGGCG
>JALZKA010000151.1:3152-3474 GCA_030859475.1 Actinomycetota bacterium | reverse complement strand
GTGTAGTACCACTCGCCCGCCCTGGCCTTGAGCTTCGGGTGGGCGTCGACGCGCTTGACGACGATCGCGTCCAGGCCGGCGCCGCAGGCAAACACGAAGCGGCGGCCGTTAGCGAGGCCGAGGTCGACGGGGCGTGGGTGAAAGTCGTCGGCCAGGCCCAGCAGATGCTCGGTCGCGTCGACGACATCGCTTGGGATGCCGAGCGTACGGCCGAAGACGTTGGTGGATCCGCCCGGCAGCACGGACACGGGCACCCCCGTGCCGGCGAGGCCGTTGGCCACCTCGCGAACCGTCCCGTCGCCGCCGAAGGCGACGACGACGT
>JALZKA010000151.1:0-3142 GCA_030859475.1 Actinomycetota bacterium | reverse complement strand
TGGCTTCGGTCGAAACCGCCTCGACTTCGTAGCGGCCCTGAAGCGCGTAGACCACGAGGTTCTTCAGCCGATCGGAAACCGTGGTGGCGTACGGGTTGACGATGATCAGCATCCGCTTCTTGGCGGCGCGCGCGGTGGCGCCGTTTCGGGCCGGGGCAGCCGATGCCCTGGGCTTGGTTTCAACGGTGGCTGCCATCCACCCTAATCCTGACCGATCCCGGCCGCAGTCGCAGGCAGGTAGCGAACGACGCCGTCCGCCTCCACCTCGGTGACCAGCCCCTCGTCCATCAGGAGGTCGACGTGGCCGATCACCTCGGAGAGCGTCAGGAAGGCCTGGGTCACCGCCACGTCGCCCCACAACTCCTGAGCGATCTCGTGGCCGCTGCGGGGCTGATCGCTGATCAGGCCCATGATCTTCGCCTTGCGGCGGGCCGTCAACTTGATGCGGCTGTCGATCAGCTCGGCGTGGTTGGTGATCGGCTCACCGTGTCCGGAGAGCACGATTCGCGCCGGCATCGCACGCGTCTTCGCCAGGGAGTCGAGGTATGCGGCCAGAGCGTGGGTGCGCTGCGCAGAGCCGTCGAGTGCCCGCGTGATCAGCGGGTTGGATGAGATATGGGCGAGCAGGTGATCCCCGGCGATCAGGATCTGGCGATCGGCATCCCAGAAGATCGTGTCGGATGGGCTGTGGCCCGGGCGGTGGAAGACCTGGAGCTTGCGATCCCGAAGCTCGAGCGTCTCGCCGTCCGCGAGCGGACGGGTTACGTAGGCATGTGAGCCCCACGCCCTGAAGCTGCGTGAGACCCCTCGAAGCGCGATCACCACGTTCTCGGGAATCCCGCTGCGAAGCATCAGGTCGGCCGAGAAGCGGTCGTCGAGCTCGGCGTCGTCGGCGAAGTTGGCCAGCCGCCGCGCGGCGAGGCCAAGTGCCGCGACCTGGGCCCCGGAGCGCTTGGCGATGATCTCGACCAGACCGAGGTGATCGATGTGCTGGTGGGTGATGATCACCAGCTCCAAGTCCTCGATCGAGCGGCCACGGGCGGCAAGGCCCTGCTCCAGGTCGTCCAGCGCCTTGCCTGAGTTCGGCCCGGTGTCGATCAGCGTCAACGGATCGTCCTCGAGCAGGTAGCAGTTCACGCGCCCGACGGCGAATGGGGTCGGGATCTGAAGCCGGTGGATCCCGGCTCGGGCGGCCTCGGCCAACGCCTCATCGGGCCTCACGAGCGAATCAGGGCGAGCACGTGGTCGCGACGAGATTCCATGTCGTCGCGGGAGACCAGGGACTCCAGGTTCAGGCGCAGAAGCGGTTCCGTGTTGGACGGGCGCACGTTGAAGTGCCAGTCGTCGTAGTCGACCGAGACACCGTCGAGCCAGGTGACCCGTGCGTCCGGGTGAAGCGCGGCGATCTCCTTCATCTTCGCCGCGGGATCGGCGACCTCGGAGTTGATCTCGCCGGAGATGAAATAGCGACTGGTCAGCTCGCCGACCAGCTCGGAGAGCGCCCGCCCCTCGCCCGCAAGAAGCTCCAGGACCATCAGCGCGGGGATCGTCCCCGAATCCGCGCACCAGAAGTCGCGGAAGTAGTAGTGACCGGAGACTTCGCCGCCGAATGCCGCGCCGTGCTCCCGCATCGCGGCCTTGAAGAACGCGTGCCCGACGCGGTTCATCCGGGCCTTGCCGCCGTGGCGGGTGACGACATCGGCCACCGCGCGGGAGGCGCGGACGTCATAGAGGACCGTCGCGCCCGGCTCGTGGCGCAGGATCTGCTTTGCCAGGAGCGCGGTCAAAAAATCGCCGTCGACGAACTCGCCCTCGTCGTCGATGAAAAAGCAGCGGTCGGCGTCACCGTCCCAGGCAATGCCGAGCGCCGCGCGCTCCGCACGGACCCGGTCGACCAGGAACCGCCGGTTCTCCGGCAGGAGCGGGTTGGGCTCGTGGTCCGGAAACTCGCCGTCCGGCACCCAGTAGGTGGGGATCAGGTCGAGTCCCAGTCGCTCGAGGATCGGCCCGACCATCGGACCGGCCATGCCGTTGCCGCCGTCGACCACGACCCGGAGCGGTTGGATCCCGTCAGCGTCGATGACGCCAAGTGCGTGGGCATGGAACTCCTCGTAGATCTCGACCGCTTCGGCCCTGCCACCGCCAGGGGCGGGGGGGAGGCCGGCCTCGATGGTTCGCCGGACGTCTTGGATGCCGGCGTCCCCGGACAGCGCCAAGGCGCCCTCGCGGACGAGCTTCACGCCCGTATACGCCTTCGGGTTGTGCGACGCGGTGACCATCGCACCCCCGTCCAGCCCGCGCGATCCGACCAGGAAATAGAGCATCTCCGTGGCGATCATGCCCGCGTCCAGCACGGTGCAGCCCTCCGCCAGCAGGCCGCCCATCAGCTTGTCGGCCATCGCTGGGGAGGTCAGGCGCATGTCCCGTCCGATTCCCACGCGGAGCTCGGCCGGCTCCTTGTCGCGCAGGTCCGCCAGGATCCGAGCGAACGCGCGCCCGATGGCATGCGCGGTCCCCTCGTCCATCTCAGCGCCGTAGAGCCCGCGGATGTCATATGCCTTGAAGATCCCGGGAGGCGCGAGTACCTCGTGCTCAGCCAAAGCCGCCCCGCAACGCGTCGTAGGTCTGCTCCAAGGTCTGCGGCATCACCCGCGTATCGGCCAGCACCGGCATGAAGTTCGTGTCGCCGCCCCAGCGCGGCACGACGTGCATGTGGATGTGGTGCTCGACCCCGGCGCCGGCAACTCGGCCCTGGTTGAACCCCACGTTGAACCCGTGTGGCTGGTAGGTGTCCGTGAGGATCGAGATCGCGCGCTGCGCCAACGCCATCATCTCGGCGGTCGCCTCAACCTCAAGCTCCTGGATCGCGCCGACGTGGGCGAGGGGAGCGATCATCAGGTGCCCGTTCGTGTACGGGTAAAGGTTGAGGATCACGAAGCAAAGCTCGCCGCGGTGGACGATGAGGTTCGCGCGATCGTCGCCAGCGGCCGGCTTCGAGCAGAAGATGCACTCGTCGGGCGCGTCTTTCGACGCGTCCTTCACGTACTCGAGGCGCCAGGGCGCCCAGATTCGCTCGCTGGCCACACGGCGGGATCCTACGGAAGCCGCCGCGGAACCTCCTTGGATTCAGCCGTGGGGGGGG
>JALZKA010000013.1 GCA_030859475.1 Actinomycetota bacterium | reverse complement strand
CTCCGGCTCGAAGACGCGGCGGCTGGACCTGGCCTGGATGGACGAGCGGCCGTTCGTAAACGTCGCGAGCGTCGGCTTACCACCCGCCGCGGCACGCCGCGCTTCGGGGCTCAAGGGGATGCTCGGCCCCCTTGCCTACGTCGTCGGGGCAATCGGCGCGGGGTTGCGGTCGAAGCCGGTTCACTGCGTCGTGGCCTGCGCTGACGCGAAGGTCTTCGATGGGGACGCCTGGCAGGTCACGGTTGCGTGCTCCGGCGCCTTCGGCGGCGGAGCCTCCGTCGACACCGACCCCGACGACGGGCGCCTCGAGGTGATCGTGATCAAGGCAGGATCACGCATCCGGCTGGCGCTTCACGGCGTCGCGCTGCGCACCGGCGAGATCGCCGATCGCGATGGGGTCCAGCAGCACACCTGCAAGACGGCCCGGATCGACTTCGCCGGGGAGCGCTCGTTCAACGTCGACGGGGAGATAACCCGGCACGGCGGTCCGGCTTTCAAACTCGATCCCCAGGCCTACGAGGTCGTGGTCGGTCCCTAAACCCGAGATTCAGCCCACGTGCCGCGCGGAGCGGTACGTGGGCTGAAAGCGGGGGCGTATCCTCGCCCGTCGTGCGCTCCAGGAGCCTCAACCGATTCCGCCGCAAGCCGCATGGGCCGATCGGGCTCCTGGGCCGAGCCGACCAGGCGCTCCTGCGGCTCCTGCGCACCCGCGGTCACGACCCGGTCACCGA
The DNA here is from genome assembly GCA_030859475.1 of Actinomycetota bacterium. Lineage (GTDB taxonomy): Bacteria > Actinomycetota > Thermoleophilia > Solirubrobacterales > 70-9 > JALZKA01. The sequence continues at coordinate 26,543 of JALZKA010000013.1, read as the reverse complement.
GACAACGTTCAAGGCGCTGGGGCACGTGGGCGAGTTCGCGGCGGTGTGGGTCGCGATCGGCCTTGGCGGGGCCGCCGCTGATCCGCCCAGGCGCAAGCGCTGGCTTTTGGGGGCAGCAACGGGGCCGGCGGCCGTCGTCGCGAATTACGCCGTCAAGGTCGCCGTCGGGCGCGAGCGACCGCTCATCGAGGACCACCCCGCGCTCGCCAGGGCCCCATCGAAGCTCTCCTTCCCCTCGGCGCATGCGACGTCCTCGTTCGCGGCGGCCACCGCGTACGGCCGAGTCGAGCCGCGCGCTCGCCTGCCCGTCTATGCGCTCGCCGGTGCGATCTGCCTGTCACGCCCCTATCTGGGTATGCACTACCCCTCCGACGTCGTCGCGGGGATCGCGCTCGGCACCCTGATCGGCGGGCTGGTGCCGGCGGTCGGCGAGCGGACCCTGGAGGAGCGGATGCTGGACTTCGTCTCCGACCGGGCGCGCCAGGACGCCGAGGCCGAGGCGAGCGATGGCGCGGCGGAGCCCGAGCTGGGGACTCCTGAGGCGCCGCATTGAAGGTCGGCATCGTCGGGCTCCCGAACGCGGGCAAGTCGACCCTCTTCAATGCCCTGACGCGAGGCGGCGCCGAGACCGGCGACTACCCGTTCACCACAATCGACCCGAACATCGCCGTCGTCGGGGTTCCCGACGAGCGCCTGGAGCGCGTTGCCGCGACGGTGGGCTCGTCAGAGGTCGTTCTGGAGACGATCGAGTTCCACGACATCGCCGGGCTCGTGCGGGGCGCGTCCGAAGGTGAAGGGCTCGGCAACCGCTTCCTCGCGGCGATCCGCGAGACCGACGCCATCTGCCATGTCGTCCGCACGCACGGCGCGGGTGGCGTCCCCCATCCCGAGGGGAGGGTCGACCCGGGCGACGACATCGACCTGATCGAGCTGGAGCTCTTGGCCGCCGACCTCGATCAGGCCGAGCGCCGCCTGGAGCGGGTCGCCAAGCAGGCGAAGACGCTCGACAAGGCCCTGGTCGCCGAGCGCGACTGGCTCGAGTCCGTGGTCGCGGCGCTGTCGGCAGCCAGGCCGGTGCGGGACGTGCCCGTTCCTTCCGCGGCGCCTCATGCCGCCCGCCTGCTCGGGGCGCTGACCTCGAAGCCGGTCCTCTACGTCGCCAACGTCGACGAGGGCGCGAACGAGGTTCCCGAGGCGGTCGCCGCCCACGCCGCCGGAGCGGCCGCCGCGGCAGTCGCGATCAGCGCCAGGATCGAGGCGGAGCTGGCTGAGATCGAGGATCCCGCCGAGGCCGCGGAGCTGCGTGGCGAGCTGGGCGTCTCGGAGTCCGGGCTTTCGCGGGTGATTCGCGCGGCGTTCGAGCTTCTCGACCTGATCACGTTCTTCACCGCGGGGGAGGGAAGGGAGGCGATGGCGCGCAACGTTCGCCGCGGCTCGACCGCCTGGGAGTCCGCGGGGAAGATCCACTCCGACATCCAAGCCGCGTTCGTCCGGGCGGAGGTCGTGTCCTGCGAGGACTTGATCGGCGCGGGCGGCTACGCCGGCGCGCGCGAGCGCGGGAAGCTGCGGCTGGAAGGGCGCGACTACGTGATGGCCGATGGCGACGTGATGACGGTCAAGGTCTGAGGCCGAGCGCCGGCTAGCTCCCGTGCGCCCGCAGCTGGTAAGTCCCCTCGGTCGATGCCACCAGCTCGCCGGACGCGTCGAACACCTCGGCGTTGAGGATGAACTGGGCCCTACCGGTGGCTTCAGCCTCAGCCGCGAGCTCGGTGATCTCGTCGCCGGTCAGCGAGGCCTTGGCGGTCACCCCCACGGTGGCCGGGCGCCGGAACGTGATCCTCATGTCCTTGACCACGGGATAGAACTTGGCGACGTCGAAACTCGACAGCGCCAGGGCGCCGCCCAGGACCTCCGCAACCGTGAAGAGCACCCCCGCGTACATCGTCCCGAGGTGGTTGCCGTTGCCGTCGATCGGGACGGTGGCCTCGGCGTGGCCGGAGCTGAGCGCCGTCGCCTCGATCCCCATCTGCCGCGCCAGGGGGATCATCTGGTGGAGCATCTGGGTGAAGGCCTCGGGCGTCGCTTGGAAGTCGCTCATGGCGGCAACCTACTCGGCGAGAATCGCTGCGGAGTCGCTGACCGTAATGTGGATCGCCGCGGGCTCGACCGCGTAATCGATGATCGCGTGGGCTCGCAGGCGATCGAGCGCGAACTGGAACGCGGCCGCCTGCCTGTCCGACCCGTACCGGCGACGGATGTCGAACGCAAAGCCGGTGGTGTGCAGCGAGTAGTCCTGGGTTGCCTCCGGATTGATCCCGGTCAGGAGCTCCTGATAGGACTCGTCGCGGGTGGCGCTGGTCACCTGTAGCGGCGTCCGCTCGCCGGAGATCGCCTTCACCTTGGCCGCCAGGTAGATCAGCGCGGCCAGCGCCTCGGGCCGCAGGGCACGGTAGCGCTCCGGCTCGGCGCCGAGCTTCGGCGCCAGCTCCCCCGCCTGCTCCGTCACCCTGAAGCCAAGCCGCGCGTCCATGGGCAGGAGCACGAGCTCGCCGGCCGCGATGGCGTCGGCAACGTCGTCCGGCTCGGTGAAGACTTCCGTCTCGCCCCGCGGGTGGTAGACCTCCTCCAGGGTCGCCTTCTCGGTCGCCAGATCGGCGAACGCCTGAAGACCGGCCTCGTCCCGCCGCCAGCGCTCCATGATCAGGCGGCTGGCCTCGACCTTCCAGTAGTAGAGCGAGGAGTCGTCGCCCAGGCTCGCGAGGATCCGCCAGGCTTCCCGATGCGTCTGCGGCGAGGAGTCGAAGAAGAGCTGGGTATAGCTCGGGGTCTGGCCGGCGCCGTAGGCGGCGATCACGCTCTCCAGGTTGCCGATTCCCATGTGGTAGCTGACGACGGCCAGATCGCCTGCCCCGAGGCGCTCGCGCGCGAGCTTCAGATAGGTGGCCGCCCCGGCCAGCGCTCGCTCGGGGTCGAACCGCTCGTCGATCCGCGCGCGCTCCGCGACCAGCTTGGCGACCACGCGGTCCTTGCCCCCGCTGGACGCCTTGCCGATCTGCCTGGTCAGGGCGATCGAGCGATCCAGATCGACGCGCATCCCGAGGAAGTCGGTCGCGGTGCCGGGCAGGATCTGCGCGAGGCCGCTCGCGGCCTCCGGCGTCTCGCCGGCCATGACCTGGGAGCGCCCCGCGCTCTCCAGGAAGACGATCGCCTCCAGAACCTTCGGATCGACGTCGTGCACCTTGGCGGCCGCTTCGATCTCGTCGCGCCACTGGGCGGTCCGGGCGGCCGTGGCGACAACTCCCCCGGGGCTGTTGGCGTAGATCACGTGCGACGTGCCCAGGATCGCGCGCCGGGCCAGCTCGGCCTCGTCGCCCGGGTCGAAGGCAAGGGGATCCTCCCCTCCCTCCGCGCTCGACGAGGCCGCTCGCTCGGCGATGTCGTCGACTTCCAGGTCAACCGAATCGCGGCCGTCACCGGCGACGAGGAGGAAGAGCGCCGCCAGAACGGCGGCGGCCGCGACCATCGCGAGGGTGATCATCGATGCCCTGACCGGTTCCGCGCTCACCCCGTGTGATGTTAGGTTGCGCGGCTAATGGCGCTGCAAACCCAGGCCCGGTTCCCGGACATCTCGGAAGACGCCGGCCACTACGAGAGCTTCTACCTGAAGGCCGCCCACCCCGCCGGCGGGAAGGCCGTGTGGATCCGGCAGACGATCCACCGGCGGCCCGCCGAGGAGCCTGCGGCGTCGATCTGGTTCACGTGGTTCGACGCCGAAGCGGCGGGTCCGCAGGCGACCAAGGCGACGTTCGCCGGGGCGGAGCTGTCCTTTCCGACCGATACGTACATCCAGGTCGGCGACTCGACCATGGAGCCGGGCCACGCCCAGGGGTCGGTGGCAAGCGAATCGCTCGTGAGCACGTGGGACCTGCGGTTTGCGACCGAAGGCGAGGCCCTGCACCACCTTCCCTACGGGTTTTTGTATCGCTCGAAGCTGCCGAAGACGAAGCTCCTGAGCCCGCATCCATGCACCCGGTTCAGCGGCACGATCACCGTCGGCGACGAACGGGTCGAGATCGACTCGTGGCCCGGAATGGTCGGCCACAACTGGGGAGCCGAGCACGCCGAGCGCTGGATCTGGATTCACGCAGCCGACCTCGCGGGGACCCTCGGCGACTACCTGGACCTCGCCGTCGGGCGGGTCAAGATCGGCCCCGGCACCAGCCCCTGGGTGGCGAACGGCCGGATCGTGATTGACGGCGAGCCGCACCGCCTGGGCGGCTTCCGGGGCACCTACGGAACCGAGATCGCCGAGACCCCGACTGGCTGCGAGTTCACGATCCCGGGCAAGAACGTGAACGTCAAGGGCCGCGTCTCGGCGCCCGAGAAGGACTTCGTCGCGTGGGTCTACGCCGACCCCAAAGGGCCCGAGCACCACGCCCTGAACAGCTCGATCGCCGACCTGGAGCTACGGGTGGAGCGCCCGGACAAGCGCCACGCCCAGATCGAGGTCGCTGGGGGTGCCGCCTACGAGCTTGGCACCCGCGATCAGGATCACGGGCACCCGGTGCAGCCGTACACGGACGGTTAGAGGCTAGGGCCCGTTCTAGCGCCCGTCCTAGCGCTTGACGAACGTCGCCCAGGTGGAGCGCAGCCCGAGCGCGTACCTCAGGCTGTTGCCGGAAACCACGCTCGAGGCCTGGCTGCCGACGACCTTGGCGCGCACGATCCGCGGCGAAACCCCCGTCTTTAGGATCCTGATCTTCCGTAGCCTGCCCGAGAAGTAGGGGCCGAGCCGGGCTTCCATCTCGGCATTGGAGAAGCGCAGGCGCCACTTGTGAAACGGCGAGATCAGATCGAACGGATCGTCGACGGCCTTCAGGTAAGAGCGGGGTTCCACGTACGCGAACTCGGAGTTCTCGGTCTGCCCACCGGATGTCGAGAAGAAGAACGCGGTCGCGACCCTGCCACCGGCCGTGATCACCTCCCGTCGCGTGACCTCGGTGGCGTTGTCGCTTCTCGCCGTCTCGTATCTCATCCCCTCGTATACCTGGCTTCGGGTGTCGTCGTAGAGGTCGTAACCGTCGCCGCCGATCCGCGTCGCGAGGGCGTATGAGCGTGCGGCCACCGCCTGCGCCCGCAGCGCCTCGGGCCTCCAGGAGGTCGGCATCTCAAGGGGGACCACCCCCCTGACGTACGACTCGAGCGTCAGGTCGTTGATCGCATAAAGGGAGCCGCCGACGTTGCGGCCGACGAGCTTGCCGCGGTAGCGGCCGATCCCCTTCCAGACGACCGACGCTCCACCCGCGGCGTCCCCCTCCCGGCCGCAGCCGGCGATCCGGCTCCCGTTCGCCCGGCGCAGCTCGACCCTGGTGCCATTCAGGGCGAAAGAGTAGGTGCGACTTGCCCTGAGCGACTGGCCGCAGGCCTTGGTGGCGCCGGTGAACCGGACCGATTCGACCCCGCTCGTCAGGAGGACGCGGATCCGCTGGTTCTCGACTGCCTCGATCTCGACGCCGGTGTAGTAGTGACGCAGGATCTGCTGGTAGGAGCGGCCGTTCTGGGCAAGGCCGTAGGCCCCGTACTGGCCCATTCCGACGCCGTCACCGAAGCCACGGCCGGGCACCACCCAAGTGGCGGCTGCCGGCGCCGGTGCGAGGAGGCCGACCGCGGCCGCTGCCAGGGTGAGGATGATCGGTGGGCGTAGCGTCACGAGAATCTTGTTCGGGGCGGCACAGCAAAGCCCTCCGCGTCGAAGGCCGCCAGGAGCTCGGCGGAGTGCTCGGGCCCCTTGGTCTGGAGGACAAGCGTGATCCCGGTCTCGCCGACGTGAAGGTCGAGGCCCTCGCGCAGATGCTCGACTTCGATCACGTTCGCGCGCTGGTCGGCGACGACCCGCAAGAGCCCTGCCAGGGCGCCGGGTCGATCCGGCAGTACCACCGAGACGACGATCCGCCGGCCGGCGACGGTCTCGCCCAAAGCGATGCATTCGGTCAGTCGCGTAGCGTCGACGTTGCCGCCAGAGAGGACGGCGCAAACCTCGTCCTGCGCCCGCAACTTCACTTTGCCGCTCAGCAGCGCCCCGACGCCGACCGCCCCGGCGCCTTCGACGACCAGCTTCGAGCGCTCGAGCAACAGCACCATCGCCTCCGCTGCCTCGTCGTCCGAGACGGCTACCAAGTCATCCAGCCACCGGTCCAGGAGGGGCTGGGTCAGCTCGCCCGGGTCCTTGACGGCGATCCCGTCACAGATCGTCGCGCCCGCGCGCTTCTGCGCCTGGACACCGACGACCCTCGCGCCGTCGAGCTTGGCCTTGACCGCGATCGCGATTCCCGCCGCTAAGGCGCCGCCGCCGACCGGGACCAAGACCAGGTTCGTTTCCGGCGCCTGATCGGCGATCTCGAGCCCGATGGTGCCCTGCCCGGCGATGACGGCCGGATGGTCGAACGCGGGCACGAGCGTCGCCCCGCTTGACGATGCGAACGCGTGCGCCGCCTCGTCGGCGGCGGCAAACGGCCCCGGCACTAGGTGGACGTTGCCCGCACGGCGCCTGACCGCGGCCAGCTTCGCCAGCGGAGCCTCAGCCGGCATGAAGAGGTCGGCCCGCGCGCCCGCCTCCCTGGCCGCCGCGGCAACAGCCTGCGCGTGGTTTCCCGCGCTCGCGGCGACCACGCCGGCCCTCACCTCGGCCTCGGTGAGCGCGGCGATTGCGTTATATGCCCCGCGCACCTTGAACGAGCCGGTGGCCTGCAGGCACTCCGCCTTGAGGGTGACAGCCGCGCCCGCCCGCCGTGAGATCTCCCCGGCTTCGAGCATCGGCGTGCGGCGGGCAACGCCGGCGATCGTCGCTTTAGCGGCCTCGATAGCGCGAAGGCTGGGCTCCGACATGGCTTCCATGATGACCGTTACGCTGGCACTCCCTACCTGGAAGGAGGAGCTTGAATGGCGAACGCCACAGAGGAGCAGACGGTTATCGAGGCGGCGCCGAAGCAGCTTCTGATCGGTGGGGAGTGGCGCGATTCCGGCAACGGCGAGACCTTGCAGGTCGTGGATCCGGCCACCGGCGAGTCGCTGTGCGAGGTCGCCGACGCGACGCCCGACGACGCCCGGGCCGCGCTCGACGCCGCCTGTGAGGCGCAGCCGGACTGGGCTGCATGCCCGCCGAACGAGCGCTCGCAGATCCTCTACAGCGCCTTCGAGGCCCTCGGCGAGAAGGCCGACGAGCTCGCTCTGCTGATGACCCTCGAGATGGGCAAAGCGGTGGCGGAGTCGAAGGGCGAGATCGCCTACGCCGCCGAGTTCTTTCGCTGGTTCAGCGGCGAGGCGCTGCGAATCGACGGATACTTCAAGACCGCGGGCAACGGCCAGAGCCGGGTACTCGTGATGCGCCAGCCGGTCGGGCCGTGTTACTTCATCACCCCGTGGAACTTCCCGAACGCGATGGGCACCCGCAAGATCGGGCCCGCGATCGCCGCCGGATGCACGATGGTCGTGAAGCCCGCCCAGCAGACCCCGCTCTCGATGCTGGCTCTGGCGAAGGTGCTCGGGGACTGCGGCCTGCCGCCGGGTGTGCTGAACGTGATCACGTCGCGCTCATCGGCGGCGGTATCCGAGCCGATCATCGGCGACCCGCGGCTGCGGAAGCTGAGCTTCACGGGCTCGACGGAGGTCGGTCGCAAGCTGATCGCCCAGGCCGCGGAAACGGTGTTGAAGACGTCGATGGAGCTCGGAGGCAACGCGCCGTTCCTGATCTTCGAGGACGCCGACCTCGACGCAGCGGTGGAGGGCGCGATCGTTGCGAAGATGCGCAACGTCGGTGAGGCGTGCACATCGGCCAACCGATTCCACGTCCATGAATCCCTGGCGGACGAGTTCGCGGAGCGCCTGGCAAAGCGGATGGGCGCGATGAAGGTCGGGCGGGGCACCGAGGACGGGGTCGAGGTCGGGCCCCTGATCGACGCTGACCAGCAGGTGAAGGTCGCCGAGCTGGTCGAGGATGCGGTAAGCAAGGGAGCTACCCGCGTCATCGGCGGCGCCAAGGGCGACGGGGCCGGTTACTTCTTCGAGCCGACCGTGATCACGGGTGTGCCGGACGACGCCCGCGTCCTTAGCGAGGAGATCTTCGGCCCCGTGGCACCGATCGCCACCTTCGGCTCCGAGGACGAGGCGATCGCTGCCGCGAACCGCACCGAGTTCGGCCTGGTCGCCTACGTGTTCACCCGCGACCTCAACCGTGCCTTTCGCGTCTGCGAGGCGCTCGAAACGGGGATGATCGGCCTCAACCAGGGACTGGTCTCGAACGCGGGCGCGCCGTTCGGGGGCGTCAAGCAATCCGGCATCGGCCGCGAGGGCGGCAACGAGGGGATCGCCGAGTATCTGGAGACGAAGTACGTGGCCGTGCGCTCATAGGAACTGCGCTTGATCTGGCGAAGGGCGGTTTCACGAACCGCCTCCACGGGTACTCAGGGGATGACCCCGATCGACACCGCTTACGGAACGGAGATCCAGATGTACCTCGGAATCGGCACCATCATCCTGATCGTCATCCTCGTGATCCTGCTGACCTAACAGGTCACCGGCCGAACAACGAAGACAGGAGGCCACGGCTGCCGCCCTGCTTTTGGACATAGCACTGGTGGTAATCCTCGGCCATCCAAAAGGTCGCCGCGGGCTCGACCGCGGTGACGATCGGCGCCTTGTGGCGAGGTTGCGCCTCGCCGATCACCCGTCGCGCGGTTTCGGCCTGCTCGTCTGAGTGGGCGAAGATCACCGAGCGGTACTGAGACCCGACATCGGGCCCCTGGCGGTTGAGCTGGGTGGGGTCGTGGAGCGCGAGGTACTTGGCGACCAGCTCCTCGAAGCTGATCCGCTGCGGGTCGAACTCGACCTGGCAGACCTCGACGTGCCCGGTGGTCCCGGTGCAGACCTGCTCGTAGGTGGGGTTGTCGACGTGGCCGCCCTCGTAGCCGACCGCCGCGTCGACCACGCCCGCGGTGTTCCGGAAGCTCTCCTCGACCTGCCAGAAGCAGCCGGCGCCAAACGTCGCCTTCTCAGTTGTCATGTGCTGTCCGTCAAATATGGGCCACCAACGTTACGCGCCGTGTGGCCGTGCCATGGCTTTGAAGTCAAGCGCCTTATCCAGCGTGTCTGCCCCGATCCCCTTCTCGAGCGCCACCTGGCGCACGGTGCGCCCGGACGCCGCCGCTTCCTTGACGATCTCAGCCGCCTTGTCGTAGCCGATGATCGGGTTCAGGGCCGTCGCCACCTGCAGGGTCGACTCGGCGTGCCGGCGCAGCGTCTCCAGGTTGGGCTCCAGATCCGCCACGCACTTCTCGTTCAGCAAACGGCAGCCCGCGGCCAGGATCTTGATCTGATCGAGCAGGTTGCGGGCGATCAGCGGCACGCGCACGTTCAACTCGAACTGACCCTGGCTGCCGGCCGCCGTGATCGCCGCGTCGTTCCCGATCACCTGATCGCCGATCTGGATCACGACCTCGGGGATCACCGGATTTACTTTCCCGGGCATGATCGACGAGCCCTTTTGGAGCTCGGGCAGACGCAGCTCCGCGAGGCCGGCGCGCGGCCCCGACCCCATCAGCGCGAGGTCGTTGGCGATCTTCACCAGTGAGACGGCCAGCACCTTGAGCGCGCCCGAGAGCTCGACGAGCGAATCGCGGTTGGCCTGCGCCTCGAAGCGGTCGCGGGGCTCGGAGAGCTCAAGCCCGGTATCGGTCTGGATCAGAGAGCGAACGTTCTCGGCGAAGTCCGGATGCGTGTTGAGCCCGGTCCCGGTGGCGGTGCCGCCGAGCGGCAGCTGCCCGACACGGCCCAGCGTCGCGCGCACCCGCTCGGCCCCGAGAGCGATCTGCGCCTCGTAGCCGGCGAACTCCTGGCCCAGGGTGACCGGAACTGCATCCATCAAGTGGGTGCGCCCAGCCTTGACGAGGTCGGAGAACTCGGCGGCGCGCTCCCCCAGCTTCGCCGCGAGAGCGTCGATCGCCGGCAACAGATCACTCGTCACCTCGCCCAGCGCCGCCAGGTGAACGGCCGATGGGAAGACGTCGTTTGACGACTGGCCCATGTTCACGTGGTCGTTCGGGTGCGCACCCTCGCCCGCGAGGCTGGCGATCACCTCGTTCGCGTTCATGTTCGAGGACGTGCCGGATCCGGTCTGAAAGACGTCGACCGGGAACTGGTCGTCGTGCTCGCCGGCAGCGACGGCATCACCGGCCGCGGCGATCCGGTCGGCCAGATCGGGGTCGAGCTTGCCCAGGTCCGCATTGGCCCGCGCTGCGGCTGCCTTGAGGAGCCCGAGCGCACGAATCACCGGCGTCGGGATGGGGTGGCCGGACACCGGGAAGTTCTCGACCGCCTTGGCCGTTTCCACGCCCCACAATCTATCCGCCATCTGCCCTCCGCTTGCTCGTGTCACGACGGTTCGCAGGCTACTGGGGGACGGACCCCCGAAAGCACTCGCTCGTTCGGGCGCGTGCGACCGGCGCCCTGCCAGAATCCGCCGCCGTGCCCGGATTTCGCTCAGTCGACCCCAAGCAGAGCTTTCCCGCCCTGGAGCAGCAAGCGCTGGCGCGCTGGCGCGAGCAGGACCTGTTCGCCAAGCAGCTCGCCCTGCGCGAGGGGGCCGAGACGTGGAGCTTTTACGAGGGGCCGCCGACCGCCAACGGCAAGCCCGGCTCCCACCACGTGTTTAGCCGGGTCTTCAAGGACATCTACTCCCGCTACTGGGCGATGCGCGGCTACTACGTGCCACGCAAGGGCGGCTGGGACTGCCACGGCCTGCCGGTCGAGCTCGAGGTCGAAAAGCAACTCGGGATCTCGTCGAAGGCGGAGATCGAGGACTACGGGATCGCCGAGTTCAACGCAAAGTGCCGGGAGTCCGTCTTCGCCTACGTGTCCGAATGGGAGCGCTTGACCGAGCGAATCGGGTTCTGGGTGGACCTGGACGACGCCTACGTGACGATGACGAACGCCTACATCGAATCGGTGTGGTGGGCGCTGCGCCAGATCTGGGACGCCGGTCGCCTCTACGAGGGGCACAAGGTCGTCCCCTACTGCCCGCGCTGCGGCACCGCGCTCAGCTCGCACGAGGTCGCGGTCGGCTACCACGACGTAGTCGACCCCTCCGTCTATGTGAAGCTGCCCGTGACGGAGGTCCCCCCGGCCGACGAGATCCCGGAATCCCCCATCCAGCGCGGGGACAACCTCCTCGTGTGGACCACCACGCCCTGGACGCTGATCTCCCACGCGGCCGTGGCTGCCGGCCCGGAGATCGAGTACGTCCGGGCAACGGCGCCGGCGTCTGACGAGGTGTACGTCCTCGCGCGCCCGCTGGCCGAAAGGGTGCTGGGCGAAGGCTGGGTCGAGATCGCGTCGCTCCCGGGGTCGGCCCTGCAAGGGATCCGCTATCAGGCGCCGTTCACGTTCATCAAGGGGTCGGACTTCGGCGAGCACGGCCACACGGTCCTGACGGCGGACTTCGTGACCACGGAGGACGGCACCGGGCTGGTCCACACGGCGCTCGCCTTCGGTGAGGACGACTTCCAGTTGGGTGAGTCCTACGGCATGACTCTCCAGAACCCGGTGAGGCCGGACGGCACCTACGACGAGCGCGTTCCCGACTTCCAGGGCAAGCTGGTGTTCGAGCACAACCCGGAGATCGTCGAGGCGCTGCGGGATTCCGGTCGCCTCTACCGCGCGCAGGAGTACGAGCACTCCTACCCGCACTGCTGGCGCTGCGACACGCCGCTCATCTATTACGCGAAGGCCAGCTGGTACATCCGGACGACCGAGGTCCGCGACCGGATGCTGGCCTTAAACGAGCGCATCGGCTGGCACCCGGAGCACATCAAGCACGGCCGCTTCGGCAAGTGGCTTTCCAACAACGTCGATTGGGCGCTCTCGCGCGAGCGCTACTGGGGCACCCCGCTGCCGGTCTGGCGCTGCGAGGAGGACGGCTGCGGGGAGGAGCTTTGCGCCGGTTCCATCGCCGATCTTCGCGAGCACGGAGGCGAGGTCGGCGACGATCTGCACCGCCCCTACATCGACGACGTGACGCTTGACTGCGCCCGCGAGGGATGCGCCGGGCATATGCGCCGGGTGCCGGAGGTAATCGACGCCTGGTTCGACTCCGGCTCGATGCCGTTCGCCCAGTTCCACTATCCCTTCGAGGGAACCGACGAGTTCAAGGAGCGCTTCCCCGCCAACTACGTCTGCGAGGCGATCGACCAGACGCGCGGCTGGTTCTACTCGCTCCTCGCCGTCTCGACGCTCGTGTTCGACGAGACCTCGTATGAGAACTGCGTCTGCCTCGGCCTGATCCTCGATCCCGAAGGTCAGAAGATGTCGAAGAGCAAGGGGAACGTGGTCGACCCGTGGGAGGTGCTCGATCAGCATGGCGCCGACGCCTTCCGCTGGTACTACTTCACCGCCCAGCAACCCTGGGCCGGCTACCGGTTCTCGGCCGACACCGTCGGCGAATCCGCCCGCCAGTTCCTGATCCAGCTCTGGAACACGTATTCGTTCTGGGTCCTCTACGCGAACGCCGACGGCCTTGGACCCGGCAATGCACCGACCGCCCCCGCTCCCGGCGCGGGATCCGACCTGGATCGCTGGATCCTCTCCGATCTCCAGCGGCTGACCCAGGTGGTCACCGCCGAGATGGATGCCTACAACTGCACCCGGGCGGGGCAGGAGCTTGCGGCGTTCGTCGAGACGCTCTCCAACCGCTACGTCCGGCTCTCGCGGCGTCGCTTCTGGGAAGGTGACCTCGAGGCGGTGGGGACGTTGCGGCACTGCCTGGTCGAGCTGGCGAAGCTGCTCGCCCCGTTCGTGCCGTTCGTCGCAGACGAGATCCACACGAACCTCGCGCCCGGCGGGGGCTCGGTTCACCTGGCCGACTTCCCCGTCGCCGAGCCCGTCCGCCGCGACGAGGAGCTCGAGGCGGGCGTCGAGGCCGCGATGCGGGCGATCGAGCTGGGCCGCGCCGCGCGGGCGGCCGCGAAGCTGAAGATGCGCCAGCCGTTGGCCAAGGCGGTGATCGTCGCCACCGACGCCGAACGGGTCGAGATCGAGCGGCTTGGCGAGATCGTGCGCGCGGAGCTCAACGTCAAGGAGCTCGAGTTCGTCACCGAGGAGGCGGAGCTGGTCGCCTACGAGGTGAAGCCCAACTATCGGGCGCTGGGTCCCCGGTTCGGGAAATCGATGCCGCAGGTGGCGGCTGCGATCGCTGCGCTTGACGGCGAGTCCGCGCGCGCAGCGGCCAAGGGTGAGCGCCGGCTCGGGATCAACATCGATGGGTCCGAGCACACGCTGGAGCCCGACGACCTCGTGACCGCGATGAAGCCCGTGGCGGGCTACGAGGTCGAGTCCGAGTCAGGCCGCGCCGTGGCGCTCGCGCTCGAGCTGACCGACGAGCTCCGCCGCGAGGGGCTGGCCCGTGAGGTCGTGCACGCCGTTCAGAACGCTCGCAAGGAGGCGGGGCTCGAGGTCACCGACCGGATCGCGCTTTCGCTCGGCGGCGATGAGGCGCTTGTGGACGCTGCCAGGGCACACGAGGAGTACGTCGCGGGCGAGGTGCTGGCGACGAGCGTGGGCTACGACGACGCGGAGGGGGCGAGCGCGAAGATCGAGGGGCGCGAGCTGCGAATCGGAGTCGCGCGGGCCTGACTAGCCCTGCTGCGCGCCGCCCATCGCCCAGTCGGACTTCTTCGAGTCGTCAAAGCGGATCCAGACGTGATCGGCAGACGTCTTGCCGACCTCGACCATCGCCTCGGTGATGAGGCGCGCGATCTCCGCCTTCTGCTCGTCGGAGCGGCCTTCGTACCAGTGGATGTGGATGAACGGCATGGCTGCTACGCGGCCAAAACGGGGTCGAGCTCCGCCTCGATCGAGCGCTTGGGCCGAGCGCCGATGATCCGCGCGGCCTCGGTCCCGTCCTTGAACAGGATCATGGTGGGGATCGAGAGGACGTCGAACTGGCCGGTCACCTGCTGGTTGTCGTCGATGTTGAGCGAGACGATCTTCACGTCCGAGCGCTCCCCGGACATCTCCTCCAGGATCGGATGGACGACGCGGCACGGGCCGCACCACGGGGCCCAGAAGTCGACGAGCACGGGCTCGCCGGAGTCGAGGACTTCGCTCTGGAAGTTGGCGTCGGTTACGTCGGGCAGCTTGCCGGCCATTGGCTCTCCTGAATCAGCAGGTCGTATATCGGTTATGGGTTGTACTCGATGCGGGGGCGGATGCGAATCCGGATCACCGCCTGCCCCTTACTATACAAAATGAAGTAACGGTCACTGACGGGACGCTTCAGGGACGGCGAAAGCGCATCCGGGGCACCCCCAGCGCCGCTTCCAGGACAATCCCTCCGGTCATCTTCGACTGGCCGATCCTGCGGTCGCGGAATGTAATCGGCACCTCGGCGACGCGAAAGCCCGCCTGGATCGCCCGGTAGGTCAGCTCGACCTGGAACGCGTAGCCCAACGAGGCGATCGACTCCAGATCGATCGCCGCCATGACCCGCCGGTGGACCGCCTTGAAGCCGCCGGTCAGGTCCCGAACCTCCACGCCCAGCACCTTGCGTGCATAGGCGCTGCCGCTACGGCTGATCCCGCGGCGAATCGGCCCCCAGTCCGCCACCGAGCCGCCGGCTACATAGCGCGAGCCGATCACCAAGTCCGCGTCCTTGGCCGCCGCCAAGAGCCGGGGGATGTCCGCGGGATCGTGGGAGAAGTCGGCGTCCATCTGCACGACCAGCCCGGCGCCGGCGTCGAGCACATGCCGGAACCCGGCGACGTAGGCCGGGCCCAGACCCTCCTTGACATCGCGGTGGAGCACATCGATCGCGTCGGATCCCGCGGCCAGCCCGGTGGCGATCCGCCCCGTGCCGTCGGGCGAGGAGTCGTCGACGATCAGGACCCTGGCTCCCGTCGGCAGGGCCGCCAGCGCCGCGGCCACGATGCCCTCCAGGTTCCGGGCCTCGTTGTAAGTCGGGAGGACCAACCAGACGTCATCGAAAGTGGGCATTCGGCGATGCTATTTGCAGTGAGCTCCGACGACCCGAAGAACGCCGAGATCGCCGCTGCCTTCGACGAGCTCGGCACGCTGTATGAGCTGGACGGCGCGATCTCCTACCGAGTGCTCGCGTACCGGCAAGCGGCCAAGGCGATTCGGCAGAGCCCGGTTTCGATCGCCGAGCTGACGCGCGCCGGCCGCGTCACGGAGCTGGCCGGCATCGGGAAGACGACCGAAGAGAAGATCCGTGCCCTCCTCGAGCAGGGGTCGATCCCCGCTGCCGACAAGCTCAAGCAGAAGTTCCCGCCGAGCCTGCTCGAGGTAACTCTGATCCCCGGCCTGGGTGCGAAGACAGTCCGCAGGCTGTTCGAAGAGCTCGGAGTCGCCAGCCTCGACGACCTGCGCGAAGCGATCGCCGGTGAGCGGATCCGCGCCCTCAAAGGCCTCGGGCCGAAGGCTGAGGAGAACATCGCTGCCCAGCTTTCCCGGCTCGGCGCCGACGGGCCCGCCCAGCGGACGCTCCTGTCGGACGCGCTGCCGGTGGCGTTGAGGCTGGCCACGGACCTGCGCGAGCATCCCGCTTCAAGCGCCGTTGAAATCGCGGGCTCGGCCCGGCGGCGTGCGGACACCGTCAAGGACATCGACCTGATCGCCACCGCCGCCGATCCGATCGAGCTCGCGAAGGCGCTGGCGGGTCACGAGCTGACGGCATCGGCCGGCAACGCCACCGCCAACGGCGTCAAGGCCGCCACGCACAACGGGATCGCCGTCGATCTGCGAATCGTGGCGCCTGAGGCCTACGGCAACCTGCTCCAGCACTTCACCGGATCGGCAGCCCACAACGTGGCGTTGCGCGAGCGGGCTGTCGGCATGGGCCTCTCCGTCTCCGAGCACGGCATCAAGGACGCGGGGTCGGGCGCGGTGACCCTTTGCGCCACCGAGGCGGAGGTGTATGAGCGGCTCGGCCTGCGCTACATCGAGCCGGAGCTGCGCGAGGGCCGCGGCGAGATCAACGCCGCCGCGGCCGGCGAGCTGCCGAAGCTGATCGAGCTGGAGGACATTCGCGGCGACCTGCACTCCCACACGACCCTCTCAGACGGCAAGAACACGCTGGAGGAGATGGCGACCGCGGCCCGCTCCAGGGGATACGGGTACTTCGCCGTAACCGACCACTCCGCCAGCCACGGCTTCGGCGACCACGTCACGGCCGCCCGCCTTGAAGAGCGAATCGACGAGATCGCAGCGCTCAACGAGTCGCTGGGGACGGCGCGCTTCCGTGTGCTGGCCGGCAGCGAGGTGAACATCGGCTCCGAGGGGAAGCTCGACTACCCCGACGAGCTCCTGGCGCGCCTCGACTGGGTCGTGGCAAGCGTCCACACGTCCTTTCGGATGGGCCGCGAGAAGATGACCGCGCGGTTTCTCGAAGCGATCGAGCACCCGAGCGTGAGCTGCATCGGGCATCCATCCGGCCGCATGCTGCTGCGCCGCGAGCCCTACGACTTCGACATCGAGGCCATCACCGCAGCCGCCGCTCGCACCCGGACGATGATCGAGATCAACGGCAACCCCAACCGCCGGGACTTAAACGAGCAGCACGCGCGCCTCGCTGCGGACGCCGGCGTCAAGATCTGCCTCAATACCGATGCGCACCGGGTGCGGACGCTCGACAACATGATCTACGCCATCGCCACCGCGCGCCGCGCCGGCCTGACGAAGTCCGAGGTCGCCAACGCCCGGCCGTGGGGCGAGTTCCGCAAGCTGATCAAGCCCTGACGCGCCGAACGTCCCGCACTGCGCGCTATGAAGGGCCGCGAGGGACGTTCGGCGTTGTGGTAGCGCGTGCCGCCCGCCGGATGGCCAGGAGGCCGGGCGAGTGGCGCGGCGGCGGCTCAGCTCGGAACCGGCGGCGGATCCGGCGGCTTCGGCTTCGGTGGGCGGTCGCGGTAGAGACCAGGCGTGCGAACCAGCCGAATCGGCGAGAACGCGTGCGAGGGCTCCACATAGAAGCGGACGCCGTCACGATCCTCGATCGCCTGCACGCAAGCCTCCCGCTGCCGCCACGCCAAAGCCGTGAACATCGCGAAGCCGGCGCCGATCGCGGCCACCTGGGGAAGGAAGGCGCCCGCCACCGCGCAGGCGAGCGCGAAAGCGCCGATCGGCCACAGCCTGATGAGCGCGATCCGGGCATCGCTTTGAGAGGGCAGGCTCGTGGCCGTCTTGGCCGCGCGAAGCGCTGGTGCGATCGCCTCGGCCGCTCGGCCCGAGTCCCCCAGCACCAAGCCCGCCCCGAGCGCCACGAGCCACCAGCCACCGAGAACGATCAAAGCGAGGTCGGAGGGCAGCTCGCGCTGGGCGAGAACCACGGAAATGGCGCCGAGGGCCGTCGCCACCCCGGCGATCAAGAGCACTGCGATGCGTAGCAACTCGGAGAAGAGCACTACGAAGCCAATTCCCTCAGCAGCTCGAGGACACCGTCGGTTCCATCCACCACAAGATCGGCCTCCGAGACGATCTCCGGCGGTCCCTCCGCGGAGCTGACGCCCACCAGCAAGGCCCGGCCGAGCCGGTGGGTTCCGGCCAGCGCCCGCAACGCCCGAAAGGCGTCCAGGTCAGTGCGATCGTCGCCGATGAAGAGCGCGGCGGCAAGTGGCGCGCGGTCGAGCACCAGCCCGTGGACGGCGGTGCCCTTGTCGATCCCGGCAACCGGTCGCAGCTCCAGGATCTTCCGGCCCCACAGGGCGAGCAGCCCGGACCGCTCGGCCTGGCGGGCGATGCGGGTGACCTCCTGCTGCGCGGCCTCCTGATCGGCTGCCCCGCGCCAATGGATCGCCTGGATCGGCCCCTTGTCCTCGTGGCGCAACCCAAGGACCGCGAACGAGTCGCGATCGATCCGCCCGACGAAGTCGGCCGCCAGCCCGCGGCGGGGGCCGGCCGCAGGCGTGCTCACGGGCTCGGCGTCTCCGGGCACCAAGAGCTCGTAGCCCTGGTTCCCGACGTAGAGCAGTTCGCCAACCCCAACCATCGAACGAGCCTCGAGCGCCCGACGCCCGGTGACGCAGGCGACCAGCCCGAACCGGTCGGCCAAGGCACGTAGCACAGCCTTGGCCGCGTCAGGCACCTCCGCCGCCTCGGGGCGCATCGCGATCGGCGCCAGGGTCCCGTCCACGTCGGTCAGGATCGCCGAGCGGGAGGGGTCGGCCAGGAGCGGCTCGAGCAGTGCGTGGCGGGACTCCGTGTGGCTCACGAACGGCACTAGTATCGCCCGGCTTGGACTCGCGCACCCTCAAGCTGATCGCAATCGGGACGCTGGGCGGTGCCTTCAGCGGCCTCTTCGGGGTTGGCGGAGGCACGATTATCGTGCCCCTCCTGATCCTCTGGCTCAGCTATGGCGAGCGCGAGGCCACGGGCACGAGCCTTGCTGCGATCGTGATTATCGCCGCCTTCGCCACTCTCGCCCATGGCGCCTACGGCAACGTCGACGTCGTCAAGGGGCTGGCGATCGGAATCCCTGCGGTGGGCGGGGTCGTCGCGGGGACGGCGCTCCAGCAGCGGATTCCGCAGCGTTTCGTCTCCTACCTGTTCGCTTTGCTTCTGATGGCGGTCGCCGTGGAGCTGCTGGCGAGGTGAGGCAATGATCGACATCCTGCTAGCGATCGCCTTCGGCGTCGCCGGCGGCTTCATCGGCGGTCTGGTCGGAGTCGGTGGCGGCATCCTCTTCGTGCCCGCCCTCGCGATCTTCCTGGACGAGCCGCAGGTCCGCGCCGAGGCCACGTCGCTCCTGGCGATCATCATCGTTGCGCTCGTCGGAACCTGGCGCCAGCGCGGCTACGGGAACGTCCGGCTCCAGGACGCAGGGTCAATCGGGCTGCTGTCGATCGGGGGCGTGGCGATCGGCGTCGTCGTGGCCAATCAGGTCTCGGAGCGAGCGCTGGAGATCGCCTTCGCGATCCTCGCGACCGGAATCGCGGTTGAGCTGGTCGTACGCGCCTCACGACCTGCCTCCTCGTAACGCGCCCTGACCCGGCGGAAACGTAGGCGAAGCCGAGGCTTCCGGCGGAGTTATCCCTCCAGAGCGCCCTTGACGGACGCGTCCAGCGCATTTAGGCGATGCAGGGCGATGGCCTCGGGGGAGGGAAAGCGTCGCCCCTGCTCGATGCCGTGGTGGCTCAGGACGCAGCCCAAGAGCCCCAGCTTGAGCTCCGGATCGAGGCCATCGGCCGCAGCGCTCACCAGCTCGGCGCTCATCTGGACATGGCCCAGGACGCGGCCTTCACTCGTCAGTCCGAACTCGGCGCCGTACGTGAACTCGCGCACCTTGCCGACGTCGTGGACCAGGGCGGCAGCCATCAGCAGGTCGGAGTTGAGCCTGGGATGGAGCTGGCACGTCTCGAGGACCAGGGTGCCGACCGCGACGGTGTGCTCGATCAGGCCCCCCAGGTAGGCATGGTGTCCCGCCAGGGTGGCGGGAGCGCGACGAAACTCCTCGGCGTACGGCCCGTCGAGGAGGAGACGCGTCGTGAGCGCGCGCAACCCTTCGTGGTGCACCTCGCCCGCCAGGTGCTCGAGGAAGCCCTGCAGCTCTTCGCCCGAGCGGTAGGCGACGGGCAGGAAGCGGGCGGGATCGAAGCTGCCCGGCTCGAGCCGGGCTGCGTCGTCGATCTCGGCGACCAGGTCACCGCGGAACCGCTCGACCCGCCCCTGCACCTGCACGGCATCCCCGCGCTCGAACCGCAAGCCGATCCGGTCAACCTCGCGAAAAACCCTCGCGGGCAGCGAGCCGGTGCGATCACGCAGCTCCAGGGCCAAATAAACGGAGCCGTTCTTGGCCGTCAGCCGATCCTTGCGCGCACACGCGTACGCGCCATCGAAGCGCTGTCCCGGCCGCAACTCTTCGACTGCCTGGCTCATGCACGGATTGTCGGGGCCCAGGCGGACGCCACAGGTCAGCTTCGTCTTCGCCCTACGGGCTCCGCCCTCAGATCAGCTGCCTCAACAACGGCAGGGCTTCGTCTTCGCCCTACGGGCTCCGCCTCGGGTCAGCTGCCTCAACGGCGGCAGGTCCGCCTCAGTAGTCTCGCCCGCGATGGAGCATGTGATCTGGGAAGGCGATCCACCGCAGCTCCGCGCGCCGATCCTGGTGTGCGCGTTCGCCGGCTGGAACGACGCGGCCAGCGCCGCCTCCACCGCCCTCGAGGCGATCGCCGCCGCGTTCCCTTCCGAGGTCGTCGCCAGGCTCGACCCGGAGAACTTTTACGACTTCCAGGTCAACCGTCCGACGATCCGCCTCGTCGAGGGGCGGACTCGCCAGGTGGACTGGCCCGCCAACACGATGATCGCGGCGACGACCAACGGTGACCGTGACCTGATCCTGATGAGCGGCGTCGAGCCCAACCTGCGCTGGCGCACCTACTCGACAGCAATCCTGGACGCCGCGCAGCAGCTTGGCGCGGAGATGCTCGTCAGCCTGGGCGCGCTGATCGCCGATGTCGCCCACACCCGCCCGGTGCCGATCACGGGCCTCGCCACCGACCAGGACCTGGTCGAGCGCCTGAACCTGGATCGCTCCAATTACGAGGGCCCGACCGGAATCGTCGGCGTCCTCCATGACCAGTGCCGCGAGCGTGAGGTCCAGTCCGCAAGCCTCTGGGCAGCGATCCCGCATTACGTGGCGGCGGTTCCCAACCCCAAGGCCGCCCTTGCCCTGCTGCGCAGGCTCGAGGGGCTGACCGGCATCGCCCTGGAGGCGTCCGAGCTGGAGGACGCCATGGAGCGCTTCGACGCGCAGATCAACCAGGCGGTGGCCGCCAACCCGGAGATCGAGGAACTCGTCCGGCGCCTGGAATCTCAGCAGGACGACGAGATCGAGCTGCCGACGGACGTACCCTCCGGCGACACCCTGGCCCGCGACTTCCAGCGCTTCCTGCGGCAACGGGGCGACGACGGCGAAGCGGATCAGAACTAGCTCGCGCGGAGCGGACGGCTACGCCTCAGACGCCGGACAGATCAGGCGGTAGTCGCACCAGGAGCAGATCTCGTATGACGGCCGGGGCTCGAAATCCTGGGCCTCGATTCCCCCGGCGACCTCGAGCACGGTGCGCTCCACCCGCTCGGCGTCGTCAGGCTCGGGCGGTACCTCGACACGCTGGTCGGAGAGGACGTACCAATAGCTGCCGTGGGCGGCGTCGAGCTGCCACGACTCGCGCGCCGCCATCCGATACAGCGCGAGCTGCAGGTCCTCCGCCGCCTTCGCCGCGGCCAGCCGCTCGCCCGTCTTGTAGTCGATCACCTCGTAGCCGCCGTCCGGCAGCTGGTCGACGCGGTCGACGCGCCCACGCAGCTTGTGCTGATCGATCGTGAAGCTGAAGCGCCGCTCGAGCCACACCGGACGGGCCTCAGCCTGAATGTGGCGCTCGTGGTAGCGCGCCAGAGCGGCCACGGCGCGGTCGCGGTACTGAAGCTCGTCGTCTGACGATCCGAATCCGGTACGACGCCAGCCGCCCTCGAACAGCCAGAGCAGGCGATCGAGGCTGCCGATTCGGGAGCCACCGGGCTGCGCAGGTGGCGTGGGTGCCGGAGCCTGCCGCATCTCCTCGGAATGGAAGCGCTCGAGGACGTTGTGGATCAGGATTCCGAACCGCTGGTTGATCGTCGGCTCCTGCGGGATCGCGAAGACCCGCGCGAACTTGTACTTGAGCGGACAGGTCTGATAGAGCCCCAGGTCAGAGGCGGACAGCGCGATTCCATCTCCCGCCCGGGGGATGAACGCTTCAAGCGACGGCTCCCGGCGGGCGGCCACCAAGTCGCGCCGGGCATCGGTCTCCAGCTCGTCGCCCAACACGTAGGCGTCGAGCGCCGACCTCTCAAGGAACGCACGCTGCTCTGGCGACGCTACCCGGCCCAGCAGCTCGTTGATCGCGTCGAGCGCCTCGCGGGCCCCTTCCTGGCCCGGCCGCTGGAGAAGCGACGCGAGCTTGATCAGCTCCAGATAGCGGGCGACCGCGCGGTTCAGGTCCTCGGCCGTGTCAAGCCGCATCTCGGACACCGCCGAGCCCGCCTGCCAAGACGCCTCCAGGACCTCGTCGCGGATCATCCGGTAGCTCGAGTGGAGCCCCTCCGCCGGGCCGAAGACCTCCTCTTCGTGAATCTCCTCCTGGGCGCCAAGCGCGTCGCGCGCTGCCTCGTAGAACGGGGCGGCGTTGACCGCATCGCGGCCAGCGACCTCGGGCCAGGACAGGACAACGGAACGGGCCGCCCGGGAAACCGCAATGTACGCAAGCCGCTCTTGGCGCCGAGCGATCAGCTCGTCCCCCGCCGGGGGCAACGGCCCCGCGGCCAGCGCCTCCGGCACCCAGTGGTCCTCCCACGGAGCGACTCGCATCGATCCGGCGCTCAGGCCCAGGAGGTAGACGGCGTCGAACTCGAGCCCCTTGACCTGTCCGGGTTCGGCGAGGAGGACCTTGCCCGCGGCCGGCGGGTCCGCGTCCTCCCCGGCGACGTCCCCGGCCTCGGCGACCGCGGCGATATGGCGGACGAAGTCCCGGACGGAGGCGCGAGGCTCGCGGCGGGAGAAATCGGCCGCGATCTCAGCCAGGCGCGACAAATTGACCAGCCGCTCGGCCGTCTCGGGTGTGGCCGCGAAGAGCATGTGCCTGCGCATCCCCACGCGCTCGATCAGGCGACGCACGAAGACGTCAGGGCGCATCGACTCCATGGCGGCGACGGCCGCGCGCTGGAGCTTCAGGAAAGCCTGAATCCGGTCCCGCGCCTCGGGACGAAGCTGCGGGCTCTCGAGCGCCGCCTCAAGGGCGGAAACCATGTCGAGCTTGCGCCGGCGCGCGATCGTCGAGACCCGTGCCAGGTCCGCCGAGCGCAGGTCGACCGGGGGCCTGGTGAGCGTCCTCACCACCGCCGCCGCGTCGTTGGGGTCGGCAAGCATCCGCAGCCAGGCGAGGGCATCACGCACTTCCGGGCGCTGGAAGAAGGAGGCATCGCCCGCAACCTGGAACGGCACGTTCCTCTCCTCCAGCGCCGCCGCCACCAGTCGGCCCTGGCGCCAGCCCGAAGCGACGATGACGCAGATCCGCTCCGCCAGGATCTGGCCGCCTGAGAGCATTCGCTCGATCTCCCGGGCGACCGCCTGTGCTTGGGCCCGCTCCCCACGGCACCGCCAGAACCGAACCGACGACCCCGGCAGCGTCGGCTCGGCCCGCAGACGGCCCGCGAGTGCGTCGGCGGCGGCGCTGATCGCGGGGTCGGACCGGCGCTGCGCCAGGAGCTCGACTTCGGGAGCCTCCTCGAAGGTCCTGGCGAACCAGTCGTAGGCCCCCTCGGCGGCGCCGCGGAAGCGTCGCGTGGCCTGTGCGGGGTCGAAGGTGGCGACCAGGTTCCGCGACTCGCCCAGGAGCGCCGCGATCAGCTCCAAGTGGGCCGGGGCCGCGTCCTCGAGCTCGTCCACCATGGTGTGCTCGAAACGAGCCGCTACCTCCTCCGCCGTGTCGGACCGATCGATGAGCATCCGGGACGCGTCCGCGACCAGATCGCCGTCGTCGAGGCTCCCCGCGTCGCGGAGGATCCGGTCGTGCCGGGCGTAGAGCTCGGCGAACTCGATCTCGCGTCTCGCGCGCTCACGCTGTGCGATGCCCACCGCCTCCTGGCTTCGAGCGGCGGCCCAGTCGCGGAGACGCTCGGGGCCAACGCACTCCAGCTTCAGCACGTCGATCCGGCGGAGGAGGCGGGCGAGCAGACCGGCTGGGTTTCCCCGGATCTCGTGCCGGCGGAGGGGCAGGTCGTCGACCCGGTCGAGCAGGATCGCAAGGCGATCCGCAGGGGCGACGGTCGCGAAGAAGGGATCAAGGCCGGCTTCGACCGGATGCTCGCGCAGCAGGCGCTCACCGATCTCCGAGTATGTCCCGATCCAAAGCTCCTCATGGGCGTGGTCGAGCGCAACCTCGACGCGCGCGCGTACGATCGAGGCGGCGGCCCGCGTCCGGCACAAAAGCAGGATCCGCTGAGCCTTGACACCGTCCTCGACCAGCGACGCGAAGCGACGCACCAGCGCCTCGGTGCGGCCGGTGCCGGCACTTCCTCGCACCAGCAGCGGTCCCTGACGGTGAAGGACCACCTCGCGCTGCCGATCGCTCCCTGTGCGCTCCATCGATTCAAAGCTACAGCTCCACACTGCCTGCCTGCTCTAGATTCAGCAACGTGCTGGAGCTGGATTGGCAGGGAGCGATGCGGCGCTGCGCCGAAGCGCAGCGCGCCCTGTTCGACGCCGACAAGACGATCGCGGGACGCACCGTCTATGAGGGCGTCGGCGTGGGTGGCGACAACTCGCTGGCGCTCGACCTCCGTTGCGAGGACATCGTGTTCGCGGAGCTGGACAAGCTTGCCGGCGAAGCGTCTGAAGGCTTCACTGCCATCTCGGAAGAGCGCGGCGACGTCCAGTATGGAGATCCAGATTCACCGTGGCGGGTCGTGATCGACCCGATCGACGGCTCGCTCAACACCCGCCGCACGATTCCGTGGCACGCGCTGTCCGTTGCGGTCGCCTCGGGGCCGACGATGGCGGACGTCGAGTGGGGCTACGTGTTCGAGTTCGGGGCCGGCGAGGAATTCGTCGCCCGCCGCGGTCGCGGAGCCTGGCTCGACGGCGAACCGCTGAAGGCGCAGGGCCCGGGTTACGGCATGGAGATCGTCGGCCTCGAGTCCGCCGATCCCGAGCGGATCGCGCCGGTGATGAGCTCGCTCGCCGGGCGCGCGTATCGCGTACGGGTGATCGGGTCGATTGCGATCACGATGTGCTTCGTCGCTGCCGGGCGCCTCGACGCGATGCTCAGCGCCCGCGCCTGCCGGTCGGTGGATGCCGCGGCGGCGCAGCTGATCGTTCGCGAGGCCGGCGGGGTCGCCGACTTCACAGGCTTCGGCCTGACCGGCGCAAGCCTCGACCTGGACGCTCGCTATCCGGTCCTGGCGGCTCTCGACGACGAGATGCTGGCCACCGTCGCCGACGCGCAGACCCGGGCGCCGAGCCTTTGAGCGGCGCGGGAATCGTCGACTGGGGCGTGGCCGCCGGGATTGGCAGCGCCCTGGCGGGGACGGAGAATGACCCCGGGCCGGACCCGGGCCACGCGAGGCGCACCTGTGACCTTGCGCTGCGACGCGTCCTCGAGTACACGGGGCTCGAGCCGATCAGGCCAGTGCCGGAGGTCGAGCTGGTCTCTCGACGAGCCTGGATCGACTCGAACTTGGAGCACATGCGTCAGCTGGCCGTTCCGCTCGAGAGTCGTGCGGCGACTGCGATCCGAACGCCTCCGCCCTTCGGCGGCATGGTGCGCGCTGCGCTTGGCGCGGCGGCGGGCGCGGAGGCCGGAGTCGTTTTCGGCTACGCATCGCGGCGAGTCCTCGGCCAATACCAGGTGGCGCTCACGGCCGAGCCCTTGCCGCCCCGAATGCTCCTGGTGGCCGGCAACCTTGATGAGGCCGCGCGCCGGCTCGGCGTGGATTCCAACCGGTTTCTGATGTGGGTGGCCATCCACGAGCAAACCCATTCCGTGCAGTTCGCGGCAGTCCCGTGGCTGCGCGACCACGTGGCGGGCTTGATCGGGCGCCTCCTGGATAGTGCCTCGAGCGGCATCGATCCGGAGTCATTCGGTGCTCTCGCCAGGCGGGTGATCTCGCAGGACCCACGCAAGTCGCTTGGGCAAGTGCTGGGCGGCGAGCTGGCGCGGGCGCTGGCTGGACCGGCGCAGGCGGCGACCCTCGACTCGCTCCAGGCGACGATGGCCGTGATCGAGGGCTATGCCGAGCACGTGATGGATGCCGCAGCCCAGGCAGACGACGGGCTCGCGGGCATGCGCTGGGCGATGGACCGCCGGCGGCGGGAGCCATCGGGCCTCGCCGATCTCATCGCGAGGGCGCTGGGACTGGGCTTGAAGCTGCGCCAGTACGAGCTGGGCAAGGCGTGGAGCGACGCCGTCACCCGGGCCATCGGGATCAGCGGCCTAAACCACGTCTGGAGGGCTCCCGACAGCCTCCCGTCCCTGCCGGAGCTGGAAGAGCCGGAGCTGTGGCTCACCCGGATCACAGGTTCTTCACCGGCTTTCGCGTAACCGGGTTCATGATCCGGGTTACAAACACACGTTCGGGTCAGTTTGCTAACCTGGATCTTGTTAGAAGTAATGAACTTATCGATTATGCACCCACTGAGGAGTGATTGAGACATGGCAACCGCCACCAAGAAGCCGGCCAACAAGACGGCCAGCACCACCGCCAAGAAGCCCGCGACCACCAAGGCGCAGGAGCGCAACATCGAGACCGCTGTCGCATACGTGCGTCAGACGGCCGAGCGTGCCGTCGACGTTCCCGTCGGCGCCGCCCTCACGGTTGTTGACAACGTCCGTCCGCTCACCGCGGCCGAGGCGCGCGAGAAGGAGCTGAAGCAGTTCCGCACGCAGGTCAGTCGCGAGCTGAACAAGCTGGAGCGTCGTGGCGGTCAGGCCCGCCGCAAGGCCCAGACC
>JALZKA010000012.1 GCA_030859475.1 Actinomycetota bacterium | reverse complement strand
GTCCAGGATCGGGCTGTCGGTGGCGATGCAGACGACCGGTGTCGAGTCGTCGAGGAGCGCGATCGGGCCATGCTTCATCTCTCCCGCCGCGTATGCGTCAGAGGGGATGTAGGAGATCTCCTTCATCTTCAGCGCGCCCTCGAGGCAGATCGGCAGGCCGATGTTGCGGCCCAGATAGAGGAAAAAGCGCCCCCGGTACTCGGCTCGGGCGACGGCCTTGACCCGATCCTCGACCGAATCCAGGGTCTCTTGGATCTTGTGCGGCAGAGCCTTCATCTCGGCGATCAGCTCCGCGAGGCGCTCGTCGGAGAGCGTCCCGCGCAATCCGGCGAGCCAAAGGCCGATCAAGTACATCGCGGCGACCTGACAGGTGAACGTCTTCGTCGCGGCAACCCCGATCTCCAGGCCGGCGCGGGTGAACAGAACCGCATCGGCATCCCGTGTGGCCTGGCTGCCCATGACGTTGGTCAGGGCCAGGACCTTGGCCCCGCGCTCCCGGGCGAGGCGCATGGCCGCGAGCGTGTCAGCCGTCTCGCCGGACTGGGTGATCCCGATCACGAGGTCATTGGGGCTGACGACCGGATCGCGGTATCGGTACTCGGAGGCGATGTCCATCTCGACCGGGACGCGCGCCCACTGCTCGATCGCGTAGCGGCCGACGAGGCCGGCGTGGTAGCTGGTCCCGCAAGCGACGATCACGAGACGGTCGATGCTCGCCACGAACTCCGGCGTCAGCGCCGCTCCCACCTCGCCCAGATCGACGCGGTCGCCGGCCGCGAGGCGATCGGCGATGGTCTCGGCGACGGCGTCGGGCTGCTCCGCCATCTCCTTCCGCATGAACGTCGCGTAGCCGCCCTTCTCGGCCGCCTCCTCGTTCCAGAGAACCTCATCGGTCTCGCGCTCGATCGGGTTCCCCCCGGCGTCGGTGACCCGCGCCTCGCCGGGAGTGACGGTGACGATCTCGCCGTTCTCGATCGCCAGGGCGGTACGGGTCTCCGCCAAGAAGGCGGGAATCGCGGACGCGATGAACGTCTCCTCGGAGCCGATGCCGATGATCAGCGGACACTCCTGCCGCGCGGCGACCAGAGTGTCCGGATGCTCGGCGTGCATGGCTGCGAAGGCGTAATGCCCGCGGAGGTCGGCGAAGGCCATCCGGACCGCGGCGGTCAGATCGCCTGAGTAGTGCTTTTCGATCAGGTGGGCGACGATCTCCGCATCGGTCTCCGACGAGAAAACGTGGCCGTCCGAGGAGAGCTGCGCGCGGAGCTCCGAGTGGTTCTCGACGATCCCGTTCAGGACGATGTGCACGTCGTCGGAGCAGTCGCCGTGAGGGTGGGCATTCTGCTCGGTCACGCGACCGTGGGTGGCCCACCGAGTGTGGGCCAAGCCGATCGTCGCCGGTGGCGCCGCCACCGCCACCGCGCCGTCGCCGTCGCCATCCGGGTCAAGCCCGACGGCGATCCTCAGATTCGCGAGATTGCCGACGGCCCGAACCGTGTCGATCTGACCGTCGGCGAGCAGGGAGATCCCGGCGGAGTCGTAGCCGCGGTACTCCAGCTTCTGGAGGCCGTTGATCAGGAGGTCGCGGCAGGGACGCCTGCCGACATAGCCGATGATGCCGCACATGAGGAGGGAAAGGGTAGAGCCGTCTGCGCCGCCGGCGGCACTCAGGCCGCACCGAGCTCCGACTTGACGACGGACACCAAGCGGCCGGCCACCGCGTCGCACTCCTCCTGGGTGGGCGCTTCCGCCATAACCCGGACCAGCGACTGCGTGCCGGACGGGCGCACGAGGATCCGCCCGCGACCCTCCAGTGCCTCGCCCTCCCGCTCCACCTCGGCCCAGAGCCGCTCGGCGTCGGCCACCGCGTCACGGTCGGAAACCCGGACGTTGACGAGGGTCTGCGGCAGCTTCGCCATCGGGATCGCATCGGCGAGCGGCCGCCCGCCCAGGGCGTTGGCGACCAGCAAGGAGGCCGCGATCCCATCGCCGCTCGGGGCAAAACCGGTCCAGATCACGTGCCCTGACTGCTCGCCGCCCAGGCTCCAGCCGCGACGCGCCAGCTCGAACGAGACGTGGCGATCACCGACGGGCGTCGTCGCGACATCGATCCCTGCCGCGGACATTGCCGAGTGAAACCCGTAGTTGGACATCACGGTCACCGCCACTCCGCCCGCGAGCGCGCCGCTCGCCTGCATCTCGGTGGCGATCAGCGCGATCAGCTCATCGCCGTCCCGCACGCTCCCGGTCGCGTCCACGGCGATCACCCGATCCCCGTCACCGTCGTAGGCGAAGCCAAGGTCCGCGCCGCTCGTGACAACTTGCTCGGCAAGCGCCTCCGGGTGGGTCGACCCGCAGCCCTCGTTGATGTTGCGGCCGTCGGGATCGATGCCAATGGCATCGACGGCGGCGCCGAGGCGCTCGAAGGTCGGCTTCGCCGCCCGGTAGGTCGCGCCGTTCGCACAGTCGAGGACGACCCGGAGGCCGGCCAGATCGAAGCGAAACGCCCCCTGAAGCTCCCGCTGGTAGTCGTCAAGCGCTCCGTACAGCTCGCGGATCGCGCCCACCCGCCCGGGAGGCCCGGATCCTTCGGCCACTGCGGACTCGATCCTCTCCTCTGAGGCGTCGGAGAGCTTTGCCCCGTCACGGCCGAAGAACTTGATCCCGTTGTCCTGCCAAGGGTTGTGCGAGGCGGAGACGACGGCCGCCAGGTCGAGGCCCAGTCGCCGAACGAGGACTGAAGCGGCAGGTGTCGGCGCGACCCCCCCGATCAGGGCGTCGCCACCGCCCTGCGCGATCCCGGCCGCCAGCGCCGCCTCCAGCATCGGGCCGGACTCGCGGGTATCGCGGATGATCAGCACCTGGGGCCGATCCGCCCGCGCTTCGGCGGCTGCCGCCCGCCCGAGAGCGACCGCCAGCTCTGCGCTCAGCGCCTCGCCGGCGACCCCGCGGACGCCGTCGGTGCCGAAAAGCTTGCCCAAGGGCTTAGCGCTTGGAGAACTGGGGCCGTTTACGCGCCTTCTTGAGCCCGGCCTTGCGACGCTCCTTGGCTCGCGCGTCGCGGGTCAGCCACCCACGACGCTTGAGGTCGCCACGCAGCTCCAGGTCGATCTCGACCAATCCGCGGGCGATGCCGTGGCGAACGGCGTCGGCCTGTCCCGAGATCCCGCCGCCGTGAACACGCACGTTGACGTCGACCTGACCGTCATATCCGGAGGCGGCCAGCGCCTGGCAGGCGATGGTCTGGTGGAAGGAGCGTGGGAAATACTCGGATAGCTCACGCCCGTTGACCGCGAAGGCACCCGAGCCTGGGGTGATCACCACGCGGGCGACCGAGGTCTTGCGCTTGCCGGTGGCCTGGATCCGCGTGTCAGCCGGCAGGTCCAGCTTGGCGCCCTCGCGCAGCGGCGCCCCGTCGTCTTCGACCTCGGCCACAGCAGCGGCCTCGGCTTGGGCGCGCTCCTCGAGCTCGGCCTCGAGAGCTGCGCGCTCCTCCGCCGAGAGTTGGCGGTTGTCCTCGAGAAGAATCGGCTCAAGGTTGGCTCCGGGAGCCTCATCCTTGCGCTTTTCGCGGGCAGGGGCCGGAGCTGCCGCGGCGGGCTCCGGCGCCGGGTCGGCCTCGGCCGCCGGCTGCTCGGCCGCCGGCTCCGGTTCGGGGGTGGGCTCCGGTTCTTCCTCCGGCGTGGGCGCTTCCTCGGGAGGCGCGGGCGCTTCCTCGGGAGGCGCGGGCGCTTCCTCGGGAGGCGCGGGCTCGGGCGCGGGCTCGGGCTCGGGCTCGGGAAGGACCGGCTCCTCTTCGGCCCGCTCGTTCACGTCTTCGTCGGGATGCTGATCTTCGGTCAAGTCTCGATCTCCAATGCTTTCGGCTCCTGCGCCGCGTGGGGGTGGTCGGGGCCGGCGTACACCTTCAGCTTGAGAAGCTGCGCCCGGGCCAGCTTGTTTCGCGGCAGCATTCCCTTGACGGCCTTGCGGATGACCTCTTCCGGGCGCCGGTCCAGCATCTCCGCCAAGGTCCGCGACCGGATTCCGCCGGGGTAGCCCGAGTGGCGGAAGTAGGTCTTCTGCTCGAGCTTGCGACCGGTCACCGCGATCTTCTCCGCGTTGATCACGACGACGAAGTCACCGGTGTCGCAATGCGGCGTGTACTGCGGCTTGCGCTTCCCCCGCAGGACATCGGCGAGCTGGGTTGCGAGGCGTCCAAGCGTCTTCCCCTCGGCGTCGACGACGTACCAGTCGCGCTGGCGATTTTCCGGTGTGGCTACGTAAGTCTTCATGAGCTGTAAGGGCCGACCCGCGCACAAAAACCGCGCCCGGCTATGGGCCTCGGCGCGGGTCGGTGATTGTAGACGAGGGGGTGCGCGGGGCACCGAGCCGATAGGTACTACGGTTGTCTAACCCGGCGCCCAGACCACCGAAGCAATAGGGCGGGCTCCCGCGCGAAAAATCGCGCCAGACTCACAATGTGCCGCCTGCGCGACCAGGACGAGATCACAGTCGCCCCTTCAGTCGAGCTGACTCGCTGATAGTCGTGGCGGAAGCTCAGGCTCGGCACATACCAGACCTCCCACCCCGCCCGCCAGCAGCGTCGGCAGTAGTCCGCGTCCTCCATGTAGAGGAAGAACCGCTCGTCCCACCCGCCCAGCTCGTCGAAGGTGGCGCGCCGGAGCACGGCCGCGGCGCCGATCACCCAGTCGACCGCAATCGGATCGTCCGAGTTCGACGGGGCCACGAAGCGCTCGTAACTGTCACTGACGCGCGGCAGCCACTTGGGCACGCCAAGACTCGCCACGAGTGCCCCCAGCCAAGGAAAGGCACGTGCGGAGGGCTGTCTTCCCCCCTCCGGGCCGATCAGGGCGGGAGCGACTACGGCAGCGCGAGGCCAGCGCTCGAGCTGTCTACAGAGAGAGACGAGGGCTTCTGCCCCCGGCAGTGTCACATCGGGATTGATGAGGAGTAGATCGG
Organism: Actinomycetota bacterium; assembly: GCA_030859475.1. Classification (GTDB taxonomy): domain Bacteria; phylum Actinomycetota; class Thermoleophilia; order Solirubrobacterales; family 70-9; genus JALZKA01. The sequence goes on along the minus strand of JALZKA010000012.1, from coordinate 22,387 downwards.
CGCCAGGCGCAGCCGCTGCAGCGGCGTTGACTCCCGCGGCGTAACCGAGATTTCGTTGGAGCCGCACCGTCTCAAGACCGGGGTACTCGCCGGTGGCCCGACGAAGCATGTCGAGCGTTGAGTCGCATGACGCGTTGTCGGCCACCACGAACGGAGCACGAAGTTCTCGAGCCACCGCGGTGTTGATTGCGAGAGTCTTCTCAAGTGCACTCGCGGAATTGTGCGTGACCATCGCGATCACGAGGTCGGCGGCCATCGAGCCGGCGCTCTATTCCCACTCGATGGTCGCCGGCGGCTTCGACGAGATGTCGAGCGCCACGCGGTTCACGCCCTGGACCTCATTGATGATCCGGTTCGACACGCGCTCCAGCAGGTCGTACGGCAGCCGCGCCCAGTCGGCGGTCATCGCGTCATCGGACGTGACCGCCCTGATCACGATGGGGTATGCGTAGGTGCGGCCGTCCCCTTGGACGCCTACCGAGCGCACCACGGGCAGGACGCAAAACGACTGCCAAAGCTCACGGTAGAGGCCGCCGGCACGGATCTCCTCCTGGAGGATCGCGTCGGCCGCTCGGAGGATGTCGAGCCGTTCCCTGGTTACCTCCCCGCCGACGATCCGGATGCCAAGCCCCGGTCCGGGGAACGGCTGGCGCCAGACGAACTTCTCCGGCAGCCCGAGCTCCGCGGCGACAGCGCGAACCTCGTCCTTGAACAGCATTCGCAGGGGCTCGACCAGCTCGAACTCGAGGTCATCGGGCAACCCGCCCACGTTGTGATGGGACTTGATCGTCGCCGCGCCGTGCCCTTCCCCGCCGGATTCGATGACATCCGAGTAAAGGGTCCCCTGCACCAGGAACTTGGCGTTGGCAAGCTTCACCGCCTCCTCCTCGAAGACGCGGATGAACTCCGCACCGATGATCTTGCGCTTGGCCTCGGGGTCGTCCTGGCCGACCAGTCGATCGAGGAAGCGCTCCTCGGCGTCCACGTGGATGAGCTTGATGCCGTGCTCTTCGCGGAAGGCGTGGACGACCTGCTCGGCCTCGTCGAGGCGCATCAGGCCGTGATCGACCAAGACGCAGGTGAGCTGGTCCCCCACGGCCTCGTGCACGAGCATCGCCGCGGTCGCGGAATCGACACCGCCCGACAGGCCACAGATGACCTGGGCGTCGCCGACCTGGGCCCGAATGCGCTCGACCTGCTCCGCGATCACCGATGCGGCCGACCAGCGCTCCTCGCAACCCCCGATCTCCCGCAGGAAGCGATCGAGGATCTGCGTGCCATACGGCGTATGGACCACCTCGGGATGGAACTGGATTCCGTACAGGCCCCGTTCCGCCGACTCGAAGGCTGCGACCGGTGAGCCCGGGCTCGCGGCCAATGCGTCGAAGCCCGGGGGCGCCTCCAGGACGCAATCGCGGTGGCTCATCCAGCACTGCTGCCGCTCAGGCAGGCCGGCGAGGAGTCGCCCCCCGGCGCCGGTCAGGGTGAGCTCGGTGCGGCCGAACTCGCCCGCCTCGGCGCCCTCGACCCGCCCACCGAGCGCCAGCGCCATGACTTGCATCCCATAACAGATGCCGAGCACGGGAACCTCGAGGTCGAGCAGCTCCTTGCGGAGGGCCGGAGCGTTCTCCCCGTAGACGGACGCCGGCCCTCCGGATAGCACCAGTGCCTTTGGCTTGCGCTCGGCGATCCGCTCCAGCGAGACGTCCGCGGGCAGCAGCTCGGCGAACACGCCGCACTCACGAATGCGCCGGGCGATCAGCTGCGAGTACTGCCCGCCGTAGTCGAGGACCAAGACCTCCTCGCGCCCGGAAGGAGGGAGGGCCGTGGTCGGCGCCCGATCGGCCACGGCCGCCTCCGAGACCTCAGGCATTCGTCTCCGAGACCGCCTTCGAGACCGCCGCCTTGCCATTCGAGCCCATGCCGACCGACTGCGATCGCTGGAGCTGCTTGCCCTCGGTTTGGAGCGCCGGAGCGACCATTACCTCAGCCCGCTGGAAGTCACGGATGTCCTCGTATCCGCAAGTAGCCATCGAGGTGCGCAGGGCGCCAATCAGGTTGAAGGTGCCGTCGTTCTCGTGCGCCGGCCCGAGCAGAATCTCCTCCAGGGTTCCGTCCTGGTGGGTGACGACCCGGGTGCCACGCGGCAGTGAGGGGTGGAAGGTGGCCATGCCCCAATGGTTGCCGCGGCCGGGTGCTGTCTTCGACCGTGCCAGTGGCGAGCCGACCATAACGGCATCGGCACCGCAGGCGATCGCCTTCGAGATGTCGCCGCCCGTCCGCATCCCCCCGTCGGCGATCACGTTGCAGTACTCGCCGGTTTCAAGCATGTGCTGCGAGCGGGCTGCCGCCACATCGGCGATCGCGGTGGCCTGGGGAACGCCCAGGCCAAGGACGCCGCGCGTGGTGCAGGCGGCGCCGGGGCCGACGCCGACCAGGACGCCCACCGCGCCGGTCCGCATCAGGTGCAGGCCGGTCGAATACGAAGCGCAGCCGCCGGCCAGTACCGGGACCGGGACCTCGGCGATGAACTCCTTCAGGTTCAGTGGCTCGGACTTCGTCGAGACGTGCTCGGCCGAGATCACCGTGCCCTGGATGACGAGGATGTCGAGCCCGGCCTCGAGTGCCATCTCGTAGAGGCCGGTGACACGCTGCGGCGTGAGCGAGCCCGCGGCGACCACGCCGGCGGCCTTGATCTGCTCGATCCGCTTGGCGATCAGCTCGGGGTCAAGGGGACGCTCGTAGATCTCTTGCATCGTCCGGGTCGCCAGCTCGGGCGACGAGTTGGCGATGCGCTCGAGCTGCTCGTCGGCGTCCTCGTAGCGCGACCAGATTCCCTCCAGGTTCAGGACCCCCAGGCCGCCCAAGCGACCAAGCTCGATCGCGCTGGTGGGGCTGACCACCCCATCCATCGCGGAGGCGAGCAGCGGAAGCTCGAAGCGATACGGGCCGAGGTTCCAGGAAACATCGACGTCGTCAGGGTCACGGGTGCGCCGGGACGGCACGATCGCGATGTCGTCGAACCCGTAGGCCCGCCTGCCCTTCTTGCCGCGACCGATCTCGACTTCCACCTGATCTGACTCCTTCTAAGTTGAAGCTCCCAGGCTACGTCCGAACGCGGACGAGAAAAGCCCCCTGGCGGGGGCTCGAAAATCCGCTATTTGCGGCACTGGACCCGGTGTTTCCAAGGTCCTGGCGATGATAACAGCGGTAAACCCCGGGTCTCAGGCAACGCCCGCGGGAATGTCAAGCTCGCGGATCTGAACCCGCTGCAGCAGCCGTTCGACCTCCCGCGGTTCAAGGGTCCCGGCACCAAAGTGCTGGGTCGACTCAGCCCCGCACGCCACGCCGTACGCCAGGCAATCCTGCGGCGACGCACCTTCGTAGCGCGCCGCCACGTAGCCGGCCAGGAAGGCGTCACCCGACCCCACCGCGGAGATCGGCTCCATGTGCTCGATCTCGATCTCGTAGCGGCGGCGGTCGTGCCCCTTGCCGACGATCGCCAGGCAGCCGCTCGGCGTCGTGATGATCGCCTCGCCGGCGCCCATCTCGATCAGGCCCGACAGTCCCATCGCCTGATCCTCGGGGTCGTTGAACTCGTGGCCGACCGCCTCCTCGGCCTCGCGCAGGTTGGGCGCGACCACCGCAGGCTCCGCCCGCAGTCCGGCGCGCATCTGCTCGCCGTCGGAATCGAGGATCGACGGTACACCGAGCGAGCGCAGATCGGTGACAAGCCGGGCGTAGATGTCGGGCTCGGATCCCGGTGGCGTCGATCCGGCAAGGACGCACAGCGTCGCGCCCTGGGCCAAGTACAAGATCTTCTCGACGCAGAGGTCGACTTCCTCGGCCGTCACCTGCGGCCCGCGTTCGTTGATCTCCGTCTGCTCGCCCGACGTGGGATCGACGACCGCGAGGTTGGTGCGTGATTCGCCCTCGATCCTCGTGAACGCGTTCAGGATCGACTCCGCGGTGAGGAGCTCGATGATTCGTGCCCCTGTGGCGCCGCCCGCGAAACCGGTTGCGATCACGGGTTTGCCGAGGAGCTTCAGCGCCCGGGCGACGTTGACACCCTTGCCGCCTGCGACGGTCCGGGATTCGACGGCGCGGTGGCGCTGCGCGAGGCGGAAGTTTGGCACCGCGACTGTGCGGTCGATTGCGGCATTGAGGGTGACGGTGAGGATCACTTAGGAAGCCGAGACTATCGAGGTCATCTCCTGGAGATCGCTACTGCCCTTGCGACCAGGCCTGCCGCGAGCAACCCCGCCGCAGCCAAGACGCCCCATCCCCAGGAGGGAAGCCCGTCGCCTCCCCGGTCAGGCACCGCCGGCGCGGAGCGCGCCGCCAGGACATCGACTTGGCCGACCTCCTCGCCCGCGACGATCACGGCCGCCGTACCCAATCTCAGACCCCTCGCGATCGCGTCATCCGGCGGAGCAGGCGCGTCGAGCTCCACCCGGACCCGCTGATCCGGAAGCGCCGCCCCCTTGACCGACTCGCCCGCGACGAGCGGCAGCCTGCCACGGCCGTTCCCGAGGGCGAGGGTCGCCACCACCTCCCCCACCCTGACCAGGACCCGCGGGCGGTAAAGCGCCGCGCCGTAGCGGAGCAGATCGAGCGTTGCCTCGTCGCGTTCGGACTCACTCGGGGCCCCGAGCACGGCGGAGACGAATCTCGCATCGTGCTTGGCCGCGGATGCGACCAGGACAAACCCGGCGGCTACCGTGGTCCCCGTCTTGACGCCGTCCACGAACGGTTCCCTCAAGACCAGCGTGTTGCGATTGACCAGACGCTCGGGGCCGCCGGCAAGCTTCACGGTGAGCCGGGGTGTATCGACGATCTCGCGAAAGAGCTCGTCATCACGCAGGGTTGTCGCGAGCGCGACGAGGTCGCGCGCGCTGGAGACGTTCCCCTCGTCCAAACCGATCGGATCGGCGTAGGAGGTGTCGTCGAGACCGAGCCTGCGGGCCTGCTGGTTCATGCGCTCGACAAACCCCGGCATCGAGCCTGACACCCGAATCGCAAGCGTCGTCGCCGCGTCGTTACCCGAGGCCACCAACAGGCCGTAGAAGAGCTCGCGAGCCGTTACCTCCTCGCCGGGTTCGAGGCCCATCAACGACTCCCCCGGCCGCGGGTCGTAGGGGGCTGCCGTGATTCGCTCGTCAGGATCCAGCTTGCGCATCGCCAGGTACGCGGTCATCAGCTTGGTCGCACTCGCGATCGGCAGAGGCCGATCCGCTTCGTGCGAGGCCAGGACAACACCGGATGACTCCTCGACCAGGATCCAGCTGCCGGCGACAAGATCATTGGGGAGCTTGGGGGCCGACCCTTGAGCGGCGGCCGGCAGTAGCAGCAGGCCGAGGACCGCGGCAAGCGCCACCGCGGTGTGCGCTCGGACGCTCAGCGCAACTTCAGCGTTTGCCCCATGTTCAGGGTGGCGGGGTCCAGATCCGGGTTGAGACGCTCGAGCGCCGCCGTCGAGACGCCGGTCTTCTGGGCGATCCCGGTGAGCGTGTCCCCGGCTTGGACCACGTAGGTCTCGGGGCCCTTCTCGCGCTGGGCCTCGACCTGCCCGGAGCGGGCCTTCTTTGCCGCTCGATCGCCGGCTCCTTCGGGCCGCACGTCCGCAACGAGCAGGTAGACCGCGACTACGCACGCGACGAGGGCGAGGAGGGCAAGTACGCGAGCCGTAACGTTGCGGCGATTCGAATCCGTGGCTGCTTCGGACGCGCCTGCCATCCCTCGCGATCGTACTCGCGAAGCACGGCCGGCCTAGCTGCTGGAGGCGGAATGGCAAGCGACGTCCCAAACCTGCTCGCGAAGCTCCTCCGCAGCCGCCCCGGGGTCCGGAGTTCCAGCGATCGAGCGGGAAGCGGCGACGATCGCCGAGGCCGGCCCTGGTGAAAACGCATCGCCAAGTGCCTCCGCCCGGCCGCCTTGCGCCCCCACGCCCGGCAACAGGAAGACGGAGCGAGGCATCAGCTCGCGCAGGCGGGCAATGTGGCCTGGCTCCGTGGCGCCGACCACCGCGCCCAGCCCGGAGAGCGCGTCGCCGGCCAAGTCCGGCGCCAGGCTGTCAACCAGCGCCGCGACCCGTTCGTGAAACGGCGCCGAAGGCGATGGCTGGTCAAGCAGGTCGGCGGCCCCCGGGTTGGATGTGCGGACCAGGACGAAGAGCCCGGCGCCATGCTCAGCGGCCACCTCAATCAGCGGCGCGAGCGAATCGGCGCCCAGGAAACCGCTGACGGTGGCGGCATCGGCTCCCAAGCCGGGAACAGCGCCCCATGGGGTCGGCGTCGCGCCGATCAGACCCTGCGCGTAGGCGGCGGCGCTCACCGGAACATCGCCCCGCTTACCGTCCGCGATCAGCAGCAGGCCGGCTGCGCGCGCCGCTGCCACCGCGCGCTCCAGCGCCCGCCAGCCGGGGGTGCCGAGCCGCTCGAAGCAGGCGAGCTGTGGCTTCACTGCCACGCACGCCGCCCCGGCTTGACCGATTACCCGCTCGCACCAGAGCGCGATCGCCTCCCCGGCGCGCTCGGCCGGATCAGCGCCGAACGCGTCCGGGAATGCAGCCCCTGCGACTGCTGGGTCCGGGTCGAGGCCGATGCAGATCTGGCTGCGGCGCGTCTCGACCAGCGCCGCGAGCCGATCCGCGAATGGCGTGACGGTCGGTCTCAGCCGCCCTTGACCTTGCTCTTCAGGCCCGCGCCTGCCGAGAACTTCGGCACGCGGCCGCCGGCGATCGTGATGCGCTCGCCGGTGCGAGGGTTGACGCCTTGCCTGGGACCCCGCTCGGCCACGCTGAACTTGCCGAAGCCGGTGAAGTTGACGTCACCACCCGCGACGAGGGTGCTCTGGATGCCCTCGAGCACGGCCTCCACCGCGTCGGCTGCGGCCTTCTTGGAATCGAAGCTACCTGCGATCTCTTCGACGAACTCGGACTTGGTCACTTGGGATCTCCTCCTCGGGTCGGAACAGTGCGGAATCTAACAGCGGGGCTGGACACTGAGCATGCGTGGGTGCCTGTGGAAACCCAGGAAATGATCAAGCCGGAGCGGGCACGCCGAAACGATCTCGCACAGCGGGCGCCTGATGACCGTGCTCCGTGAGCAGCTGGGCCACGACCTCCTCGGCCTCCCGGACCGCGTAGTTCGTCCCTCGGTCTTCCGGGTACACCTGCGTCGTGTTCGCGAGATAGAGGCCCTCAACCCCGGCCCGGTAGGCCGGCATTCGGTCACGGAAGTTGGGCAGGACGACGGGCTGGCCAGCAGGCTCGCGGAACATCCAGCTCTGCTTGATCCATTCGCGGCTGAACTCGGGGGTCACCATTCGCAAGCCGGGTTCGTAGAACTCGATCAACTCTTCCATTTCCTTGGTCAGGAGCTCATGGTCGCGCGGCAGGTAATTGGCGACATAGAGAAAGCGACGTCCGTCGTAGCGCTCGGCCGGGAGCAGGTTGGTCTGCTCGATCAACCCGATGAAACCCAGGTCAGAATCGGCGATGTTCGTCCAGTAGTAAGGATGGAACCGCCGGTCGAGTTCGAGCAGCAGGCAAAGCGCGGCGAAGTACTCGATCGAACGCGTCCGCTCAAGGTACGCGTCCCCGACGTCGGCCGCGAGGCCGGGGTCGAGGAGCCTCTCGAAGACGTCCGATGGAACGGTGGCGATCACCGCGTCGTAGCGCTCGGGTTCACCGGCCCGCTCGAATCCCCGCGGGTCGTGCCCGCGCCTAAACGAGCCGGACGCCGCGGGCACGACATGGAGCTTGCCATCGGGATCCCGACCGAGCGCCGCCGCCGGGCGGTCGATCATCACCCGGCCGCCTTGAGCTTCGATCAATGCTTTCAGCCTGCGGAAGATCTGCTCGAAGCTGCCCCGCGGATAGACGAGCAGCTCGCCCTTGGCCTGCTCGCCGGAGACCTCACGGCGGTTGCGCAGCTTCGCCCAGAGCCACGCCATCGAGATCTCGTCGGCGCGCTCGCGGAACTTGCCCCAAAGGAGCGGCCCCCAGACCTGCTCCCAGGCCGGCTTTCCCATCACCCGCTCGACCCACGAGCGGATTGTGATGCCCTCGTAGGGCCGGACGTCATCAGCGCGGCTCTTCAGGTAGAGCGCGCCAAGCCCCATCCGGATTCGGGAGAGCGGTGGCAGCGGCTTGTAGCGCAGGAGGTCGGCCGGCGCGTTGAACGGGTAAAGCGCGCCGTTGCGGAACATCGCCATCGACGAGGGCCACGTCTCGAGCTCGCACCCGATCTCCGCGCACAGTGCGTGCATCTCGCGGTCGGACGTGAACAGGTGGTGGTAGTAGCGCTCGAGCAGGACTCCATCGCCGACGTCAATCGTGGCCGCCTGTCCGCCGAGGCCGGGCCAGCGCTCGTAAACATCAACCTGATGCCCGAGCTTGGACAGTCGGTAGGCGGCGACCAGCCCTGCCTGGCCCGCCCCGAGGACCCCGATCCGCATCATCGCGGGGCCCGGGCGATCACCAGCATCCGGTCGCCGAAGTCGGGAGCCCAGATCCGATCAGCGATTCCCAGCGCCTTCGCGGAGCCGACGAGCGCCCCGGCCAGGGCCGGGCTGTAGCCGCCGGCGCGGCCCAAGTAGTAGCCCACAGTAAATGCCTTGGGCGCGTTCGAGAACAAGAGCGGCTCGAAGCCGCGGCGGGCAAGCAGCGTCCCCAGGCTGCGCCGCGTGAAGTACTGCACGTGGGTCGGGATCACGGCCCACCAGCGCTGCCCCATCGCCCTGGCCACGCGACTACCCGCATCGGGGAGCGTCAGCGCCAGGATTCCCCCGGGCGCGAGTGCGCCGGCAACGCGGTCGAGCGCCGCCGCAGGATCGATCAGGTGCTCGATCACGTCACCCATGAACGCGGCTTGAAACCGGCCGCTCGACAGCTCCACGGTGTCGAGGTCCGCGGTCACTACGTCGAGCCCGAGCTGTTCCCGCGCGTATCCAGACGCGAATGCGCTGGGCTCCACGCCGAAGCCGCTCCAGCCGCGATCGCGCGCCTCCGCCAGAAGGAATCCGACCCAGCATCCAAGGTCGAGAAGCGCGCCGCGCTCAGCGTGAACCTCGATGCGCCCAAGGATCGCTGCCGCGGTCGCGCGCTGGCCGCGCTCCTCGATGACGTAGTCGTCGGACTCGGCCTCCCCGTAGGCCTCCGACAGGGATTCTGCCGATGGGAAGTCTCGCAACTGACGATGCCCGCATTCGCTGCATCTGATGATGTCGGAGAGCGCGGTCCCAAAGCTGTCCGTAGTCGGGATCAGGCCCTCGGAACCGATCTCGCCGCTTACGCTCAGGTGGGGCACGAGCCCCGGCGACTCGCAGGCGGCACATCGTCCCTCCTCGCTCACGTCTCGCAGGCTATCCACCGGGCGGGCTTGCCCTGGGTCAGTGCGACAGCCTCCCTGAAATGATGCTGGGCAATGAGCGAAGGCTCCCGACAACCAGTGTTAGTAGTGAGCGGCGAGACGCCGGCGCGCGCTCCGGTCCGCGAGCCGGGCTTGGTCAGCGTCGTCGCCCCGGTCTACAACGAGTTGGGGTCGCTGGAGGAGTTCTACGCCCGAGTGGTAGACGCCTTGAGCGGCCACGACTGGGAGCTCGTGCTGGTTGACGACGGCTCAACCGACGGGACCGGCGCAAAGCTTGAGAGCCTCGCCGCTCAGGACGATCGTGTCCGGATCGTGCTCCTCTCGAGGAACTTCGGGCATCAAGCCGCCCTGACGGCGGGGCTGGATCACGCGCGTGGCGACGCGGTCGCGATGCTGGACTCCGACCTCCAGGACCCGCCGGAGCTGATTCCGGAGATGCTCGAGCACTGGCGCCGGGGCTCTGATGTCGTCTACGCCGTCCGGACCGAGCGCGCGGGCGAAACTAGGCTGAAGCTGACCACCGCGAAGTGGTTCTACAGCCTTTTCGCGCGGCTCGCCCAGATCGACTTGACGCAAAACTCGGGAGACTTCCGGCTTCTGGACCGCCGCGCACTGGACGCTCTGAACTCGCTGCGCGAGCGCAACCGCTTCCTGCGGGGAATGACGGTTTGGGTGGGGTTTACCCAGACGGCCGTCTCCTACGAGCGCGACGCCCGGCAAACGGGCGAGACGAAGTACACGCCGCGCAAGATGCTGCGCTTCTCGCTCGATGCGATCTCGTCGTTCTCCCATGTTCCTCTGCAGCTGGCCACGTTGCTCGGCTTCGTCGTGGCCGGCATCGCGTTCCTCGGGATCCCGGTCGCGATTGCGTTGCGCCTGGCCGGCGAGTACGTCCCGGGGATCGCGACCGTGCTGCTCGCGGTGCTCCTGCTGGGAGGTATCCAGCTGATCACGGTTGGGATCATTGGCGAGTACCTGGGTCGCGTCTACGATGAGGTCAAGCACCGGCCGCTCTACGTGGTGCGGGACACGCTGAACATGCCGGAGGACTCCGGATCCTCTCGCCGCCCAACCAAATAACCCGCGGCCAAGACAACCAGCAGCGGCGCCACCGGCGCGCGGTATCGCGTACCGGAGACGACGCTGAAGATCACGGCCATGCTCGCGACCATCGCGAGCAACGGCAGGACCAGGTCACGGCGACGGCGGAGCCTCCAGAGCGTGAGCAGTGCCAGGGCCCCGACCAGGTAGTACATCCCGAGGCCAACAGCCGTTACGCCCTCCACCCTGCCCTGGAACGGCGCCTCGTCAAGCGCCTTGGAGGGGGAGCGCAGGTCCCAGAGGCGGATGATGCCGTTCCAAAAGATCGCCTTCGGGACCGAGTCGGGGTGATCCTTGATGTAGTCGACGGCCACCGCCATCGCTTCTGATCGCAGCGTCGCGTCGTCGACCGGCGGGCCCTCGAGCACCGCCGGCATGTCTTGAAGCCGGGCGCGCCACGCGTATGGGTCTTCGGGATCCGAGGCGCTCTCTTCGTTGAAGGTCCCGTACGCGGCCGCGTCCTGGACCGAGATCGGGATAAAGCCGCCGTCGGTCACGACGTAGTTGCGAATCGTCCACGGCACGACAACAAGGACCGCAGCTGCAACCGCAACCGCGGTCAGGCCCAGGCCGCGCCGCCAGCCCGCAACGAACATCCACGCAACCCCGGCGACCGGGATCAGGAACATGGACGTTGGCCGGACCAGGAGCGTGATGCCGATCACCGCTCCAGCCAGCAGCGCCAGCCGGGTCGTGGGCCGCCAGCCAAAGATCAGAAGCAACGCCAGGGTGGTAAGCGGGATCGCCAGCGTCTCCGCGTACAGCAGCCCGAACCACTCCCACGAGAGCGGGAACAACGCGATCCCGTACGCGCTCGCGACCGCGGTCCGGGGGCCGAACATTCGGCGCCCGAGGAGCCAGGTCAAGAACACCGTCAGCGGCGCCAGTAGGACCGCCTGGGCGACGACGAGCCGGCTGGGAAAATCCCCGAAGACCGCGTAGAAGACGCCCGAGAACGCGGTGTATACGGGGGCCTTCCAGGCCGACGCGTGCGGGACGCCGAAAGGCCTGTCAGACCACCACAGGTTGCCGTCCGCGAACTGGCTCGCGGCGTAGTGGTAATCGACCTCATCGCCGCGCAGCTTGCTAGGTTCGGTAAGTGCGATGTAGGCGAGGGCAACCGCGGCCCCGAGCAGCATCGCGCCCAAAAGCAGCCGCCGCTCGCGGGTCGGCACGCCGCCGAAAAACTCTCTCACGCAAGCGACCACCTGCCCGCCTCAGACGTCCGGGCCTCGGGCGTTGATGATCACGTGGGGCACGCCTCCCCGTTTTCCCCGGAATGGCAGGGTGACCGTGCCGTGACGAGCGACATCCTCGAATCCGGCGCATCGAATCATCGATAGCCAGGTCCGGATCGCCGGCCGCCACCAAGTCATCCAGGGTGCCTCACCCCGAAACTCGGCAGCGGCGATCGGCAGCCACCGTAAGCGGCGGCTGTATTCGTCGGCGAAGATGAAATCGCCACCGCAAAGCGCCGCGAGCCGCTCGAGCGCAAGCATCGGATCGCGAAGATGAATCGTGACCGATCCCATGAACACGAGGTCAAACCTGCCGCCCAGCGCCTCCGGTGTAGCCTCGTAGATAGTCATTCCTCGCCGCTCGACGCCGCTACCCAGCGCGGCCTTCGCGAGCCGGAAGCCCTCGCCACGCGGTTCGTTGGACCTCGGCCGGGCCCGGGGGGGCCAGTCCATCTGCTGCGTCCAGTCGAGGTCAAGGGCGACGACATCGGCCCCACGGCGTTCGAGCTCGAACGCCCAGAAGCCCTCAAACGTGCCGACATCGAGTGCCCTGAGGCCGGTCAGGTCCGCCGGGAGCCCGTAGCGGTCGACGTACGGCCGCAGGTCGAAGAAACCGGGGGTGACAAGGCCCGGGGCGAGCTCCTGCGTGTGGTACCAGCCGAAATCATCGAGCCTGGCCCCGATGATTTCGATCGCCTCCTCCCTCGCGATCGGCGGCTGCTCGGCGACTTCCATCGGCAAACCACTTTAGATGACCCACCGGCCAGGCCATCGCACCTGGGGGTCGGTGTACGATTCCGGGTGACATCCACCAGTGCAGTCGCAGGCCATTCGCCCCCGGAGGCCGCCCAGAGCACGAACGGAACCGCGGGACAGGTTCGCGGCCTCGCCCCACTCGCGGGCGAGATGACTGCAGCGACGCCAAGTCTGATCGCGTACAGCGTGGCCTACCTGGCGCTCTCTTGGGTCGTAGCTGTCGGCGCGATCGCGCTGGCCTGGGTGCACCCCGCGATCTACACGATCGCACTTGCCGTGCTCCTCGTCTCGTCGCGGCAACAGGCGCTTTTGAACCTCGAGCACGAAGCGATCCACCGTAAGTTTCTTCCCTGGCCCCGGGCCAACGCATTCGTCGGCCGCTTCCTCTGCGCCGGACCGGGGGGCTCACCTTACGGCGCATCGCAGGCGCGTCACGTGAGCCACCATCGCCTGCTTGCACGCTTAGCGCTGATCGAGCACTGATCGCGCATCGACCGGGCCGGGGGAGGTTATCGTCCCGGCGCAATGAGCCGAACATCGAGCCCTCTGCGCGACCGGATGATATTCAACGTCGGCGCCCGACGTAGCGGCACCTACTGGCTGCAGCGAGTCGTGACTGCGCACCCGCAGGTCGCGTCTGTACCGTCCGAGACGCACCTCTTCTCGCACGGGATAGCGCCGCTCATGGAGCGCTTCCACCACACGATCAAGGGCTCACCCCAGGTCGGAAGCGGATTCATCGAGCTTGAGCAGGCGCTCGATGCGGTTCGCGACCTCTGCGACGCGTTCTTCGAGGGCTATCTGACCGACGATGCCGCGCGGTTGGCGGAACGCACTCCGCTACATGTAAACCACCTGAGCCTGATCGCATCGATCTACCCGGACGCGCAATTCATCCACATCATCCGAGACGGGCGTGATGTCACGCGCTCGCTGGCGGCGCAGAACTTCGGGCCGGACTCGGTTGCCGAGGCTGCGCGCGAGTGGCGCACGGCGATCGAGGACGCACGAGGAGCCAAGCTCGATCAGTCCCGCTACATCGAGGTGCGCTACGAGGACCTACTGCTCGACCCGCGGCCCACCGTCGAATCTCTTTACACCTGGCTGGGGCTTGACGCGAATCCCCAGGTCGTCGAGCAGGGCGCGCTGGAGTCGCAAGCCGAGCGAAACGTCGACCGCTTCCAGCTGGCCGGCACCGGGACAGACAAGTGGCGGCAGGTGTTCGGGGCGCGTGATCTGGCCGAATTCAACTCCGTCGCGGGCGACCTGATCGCCGATCTCGACTACGATCCGGCCGATCCGAAGACCCTGCCCGAGCGCTCGCCGCTCTCCCAGCGCCGAACTCTCCGCGGAGGCATCCGGACCATCGCGTCAAGGACTCGCTCCAGGCGAGACCAAGCCGTGGCCGCGGACCCCTTCAGATTGAAACTGGAGATCGTCGAGGGTGTCATCGCCGCCATGCGCGACAGTGACCCCGAGCCGCTCGACCGCCACCTCACTCAAGGCGCGATGGTGCGCGTGATCGACGCCGAAGGGGGCGAGCGGGCGGCCCGCGGCGAGGCCGGCCGCGAGCTTTTGTCCAAGGCGGTACTCAGCGATCGCGTGTTCGGCTTGCCGCAGATCCGTGGTGACCTCTACCCGGGGACACCCAGCTTCACAGTGATGTTGACAATCCGAGCCAGGGCCGAGGTGGCACACCGACTGCTAATCGTCGAACTGCGCGGTGAGCGCATCGCCGAACTCACGATCCATCAGCTCGGCGACCCGAGCCCGTAAGTCTCGGCGGCGACCTGCGGCTTGCGACCGACGTCGGCTCACCCAGCTAAACCCCGCGATCGGTTGCCACCCCTCGCTATGCGATCGGATCGTGATCGGCTCGCCGGCCTGGGCCCGATCGCTCATGCCGGCCGCGCTTCGATGATCGCGTGCGGATCACCGAACCGGGCATGGGCGATCTGCTGGCGAGCGACGCGGCTCCGCAGGGTGGCTCCGCTCAGCTTCGGCGGCGGCTGGCCCGCTCCAGGAGTCAGGCGAAGCCGGCGAGTTGGAGCGGCGCTCGCGAATCCGGCCGCTTCGACCACGCGCTCGAGCGCGGCGACATTCGGGCGCCACCACCAAGGCCGGCCCCGCCCTTCGAGGCTCGCAACGGGCTCCCGGGGAAAGAGCACTGTCTTTGCGACATCGATTGCATCGCAAAGTACGAAGGTTCCGGCGCAGACGTCGCGGACTCGGCTCAGCGCTCTGACCGGGTCGCGCAGGTGGAGGAGGAGGCTGCCGAGGTAGACGAAGTCGAATGTCCCGACGTCTGACGGATCGAGGTCATAGACGCTCAGGTCCCGGCGCGTAACCTTGGAGCCCAGGACTGCCTTCACGAGCTCGAACCCGTTGCCGCCTCGCTTGCGTTGGCTAATCGCGTCAATCGTCGCCTGCTCCGCCCCGGCCGGCCAGTCCCATTTGGCCGGGTCAATTATGTCGATCGCGAGCACCTCGGCACCCCGGCGCTCCATTTCAAAGGCCCAGAAGCCGTCGAAGGTGCCGATGTCGAGACAGCGCTTCCCTTCGAGACTGGACGGTAACGGGAGCTTGGCGACGTCGTTCCTAAGATCAAACCAGCCGGGCGTCTCCAGGCCGGGAGCCAATTCAAATGTGTGATACCACTGGACGCCCTCGACCTCGTCACGGAGCCGGTTGATCTCGTCTGCGGCGCTGGCGACCATCGAGAAGATCATATTCATGTCCCACCAGCCACGAATCAGCATCGTCCTCTCGACCCTCGGGAACTACGACGGGCTGCGCCGGGTCCTTGACTCGTATGAGCAGCAGACGGCTCGCGGCCAGTTCGAGGTGCTCGTCGTCGGTGACATCGCCGACTCGGAGCCGGAGCGGACAGACGCAGCAATCGGTTCGCGCCCCTTCGAAGTGCGTCGCCTAACTGGCCACCGTCGAGGCCTTTCCGCGAACCGCAACGCTGGGGCTGCGGCCGCGCGAGGCCGGCTCGTACTATTCACAGACAACGACACGATCGCCTCTCCCGCACTCCTCAGCGAGCACCTTTCGTGGCACAAGCGCTACTCCGAAGAGGCCGTAGGCGTGCTAGGCCACGTCCGCTGGGCGCAAGAGCTCAGGCTCACGGCGTTCATGCACTGGCTCGACTACGGCGTCCAGTTCGACTACCCGAACATCCAGGGGATCGAAGCAGGCTGGGGGCGCTTTTACGGCGCGAACGTCTCGGTAAAGCGGAGCCTCATCGACCGCGTCGGCGGATTCGATGAGGTGCGGCTGCCCTATCTCTACGAGGATCTCGACTTCGGCTACCGAGCGAGCAAGATCGGCTTCCGACTGCTCTACAACCGACACGCCGAAGTCGAGCATCTGCGCACGATGGACCTCGACTTCTGGCGCAGCAAGATGAGAAGGCTGGCATCAGCGGAGCGAGCGTTCGTCCGGATCCACCCGGAGATCCCCCCCTACTTCCGCAACCTCTTCGCGGCCGCAATCAAGGCTCCGCCGGCGCGGGGACGCGGGCGCTTCCTGATCCGCCACGTTCCACGGGGAGTTCCCGTAGTCGGCGACCGTGCGTGGACGAGCGCCGACCTCTACTACCGTCAGGCGCTCGCTCCAATCTTCCTGGCAGCATGGGAGGACGAGACGGCGGACGCGCCAGAAGATGGCCCGATCGCGCCCTACCTGCTCGAACGGGAGGCCGTCCCCTCCCAGTCCTCGGGCTCGCCGCCCGGCGGCCCGAAGTAGTCGCGCACCCGCGCCGGCACCCCCCCGGCCACCGTGAAAGCGGGGATTGGCTTGGTGACCACCGTGTTGGGCTCGACGATCGCTCGGGTTCCGATTCGGTTGATGACCGTCACCTTCGAAGCGATCTGGACGTCGTCCTCGATCACGATTGGCGTGTAGTCGTAGCCTTGCGCCAACATCGGCCGATCGAGGTCCCGAAAGCGATGGTTTCCGTCGACGACATATGCGCAGTGGCCAATCGAGCAACGCTCACCGATCTCGATGGACGTGTGGCACGCGAAGACCGGGTCCCGATCGATCGTGCACCCGGCGCCAATCGTAATCCGCGCGTTGCCTCCCATATCGGCCCTGAACCCGCGCCTGAACTCGACCCCTGGACCGACGACGAAGGTACCGCCGTCGGGCATGTGGAGGCTAAACCCAGGCCCGAGGTAAACCGGCCCCTCGAACCGGATCGTCGCCTGCGGATTGCGCAGGATCACCCACTGCTTGCGCAGCCAGGAGGCAGCTCGCGGAGCCCAGAGATAGCTGACTTTTTGCACCACGCCACGCGCACCCTCTGCGACCTGATCAGCTGCGGACACCGGAAACAACCTCCGGCTGCGCTTCGGGTTCAGGCCCAAAGTAATCGAGGACACGAGCCGGGACGCCGCCCGCCACCGAGTACGCGGGAATGGGCTCGCTGACCACGGTGTTGGCACCGATCCAGGCGCGGTCGCCAAGGTTGTCCAAGACCGTGCATTTCGAAGTGATCACGGCACCATTTGCGATCTTGAGCGGGCGAGGGACCCCGCCGAGGCGGGAGGAGTTGCCACCGTCCGAGATCACCGAAGCCTGTCCCACCATGCACTCGTCGCCGAACGTGACCGAGGTCGCACACCGAATCAGGGGGTCGAACGTGAAGTGGCAGCCCGCGCCGATTCGGACTTCGCCCCCCGCCGCGATCTCGGCCCTGAACCCGCGCCTGAACTCGACCCCTGGACCGACGACGAAGGTACCGCCGTCGGGCATGTAGAGGCTAAACCCAGGCCCGAGGTAAACCGGCCCCTCGAACCGGATCGTCGCCTGCGGATTGCGCAGGATCACCCACTGCTTGCGCAGCCAGGAGGCAGCTCGCGGAGCCCAGAGATAGCTGGCCTTTCGCAGCAGAAAACGCGCCCGCAGGGAGAAGTGGCCGATCGCCGAACTCGTGCTCTGCTCCGCCATCGCCAACATTATGACTAGTGGGAGCCCGCTCGGCGGGCCGCCGCGAGCATGAGGCGCAGGCGCCCTCGCAATCGCCAAATCGGCCCCCCCGGCCGGTGATCGTATGCGAGCAAGTGGGATCGCCCGTAATAAACTCGATACTTGAGCAGTCGCCTTCTCGCTGCGCGACCGACCATCTCGCGGATCGGAAGCTCGTGATGGATCTCCTGGTCATTCGGCTCCGGCTCGAGCAGGTTGACGATGACGACCCGCGCCCGCGCCTCCATCGCGCCGATGAAGGCATGCGGGTCCTCCACATGCTCGATCACGTCAAATGCGAAAGCGCCGTCAAATCCATCCGGGACCCCACGATCAAGGTCGTGAATCGGCGCGTTGAGCCCCCGCCTCCGCAAACGCCAGCGCAGGTATTCGACGCTGGGGTTATCGAAGTCCGCAAACTCCACGTCATAGCCGGCCGTCAGGAGCATCAAGCCGTCCGAGCCAATGCCGCAGCCATAGTCGAGGACACGGCTGCCGGGCGGCAGAACCCTGGTGAGCGTCTGAAGATAGGGGAGCTTGGTCTGGGACATCGCGAAGACCGTGAGGTTGTAGAGGTAACCCTTCGAGGTCCGGTAGAAGCGCGGCTCGTCCCCGCACTGGCTGAACTCGCGCGCCAGCGTCCCCTGATAGTCCTGCAGCAGGGAGTGGTCGTACTCATCCCCGAGGTACGCGCGGAGCTCGGCCTCCTCGCGTTTAGGATCAGAGTCCAGTTCTACCATCGACGCCGTAGGTCAGTGCCACGTACCGCTCCCGCATTTTCGGGTTGCCCTTCGATTGCACGAACTTTGGCCGCACCAAGCGCTTGAACCCTGCCACCTGAAACCAGGCGTCGATCCCGGCCGGGTTCGGTCGACCAGGTAACGCTCGCGCGTGGCAGCTTCGACTTGGTCCAGGCGTTTCACGTGTCCGTGGCATGGCCCGCCGTCAAAGCGCAGCGTTTCGGCGGTCCGCCGGTGATCTACTTCGGCGAGAGTGGCGGGAATCGCGGTGAGGTGATCCTCGTAGCGGCGCAGCGGCGAGATTGAGGGCAGGCGTCGCGCTCGAATCACCCGGACGCCCTCCTCAATCCGCACCTCCCGAGCGCCCGGATGGGTCGTGATCAGGGTCACCTCGTGCCCGCGTCGGGCCATGACAACACCGAGGTCGTGGACGAGCCGTTCGGAGCCGTGTCTGACCTCCGGCCAGTAGCTGGGCATTAGGAGCGCGAGCCGCATCAACTAACCCTAGCCATAGGCCGTCGGGCTTCGCGCAGCGGATCCATGACCGCTACCGCCACGCAGATAACCCGTGATCTCGCGAAGCAGCGGGCGCTCCACCATGATCGTGACGACCATCGTCACCACCACGTAGAGCGCGAACTCGCCCAGCGCGAGGGCGGAACTCGACTCGGCATCGTTGACCGCCCGGATGGCGAGGACGAGGGCCACAGCTGGAATGCTCGGCAGGAAGGCCCGCAAGGTGTGGCGGAACGGATTGAAATCAGGGAACAGGCGCCGGAGATAGTAGATGCGGACACCGAGATCGACGACGAGAGCTATCGCCATTCCGGCCACGTAACCATCGAGCCCGAAGGCGATGATTAAGGGCGCGAGCGCCAAGGCATATACCGCCAGTCCGACGAATCCCGCCAGCATGATCGGCCGGGTCTCCGCGCGAGCCCGGTAAAAGAGCGCCCAGCTGAAGCCGAGCTGACGAAAGCCCGCAATCAGTCCCAGCCCTTGTAGGAGCGGAGTTGCCACCTCCCACTTCTCGCCGAGCAGGTGATCGACAAGCTGCGGCGCAAACATGAACAGCCCGACGCCGAACGGCAGTCCCCACATCATCGCCAGCCGATTCGACTTAACGAACGTCTCATGTAGCAGGTCGAGCCGGCTCGACACCGCGCAAACCGCCGGGTACATAGTGCGCGAAACAAGCTGCTCGACGCGCTGGGCGAAGACGATCAGCGACGAGGCAAGCACGATCGCGCCGACTCCAGCCAGCCCGACGGAGTGATTGGCGACGAGAATCGTCCCCTGAAGCACGATCAGGCCGCTCCCGGCGTTGACCAGCAAAGGCCACGAAAATACGAAATACTCGCTCAGGGCTCCGCGGTCGAAGCGGAATGCGATCTTGTAGGGACATGCGATCAGCGCCGCCGCGGCCGCCGCGAATGAGCCCGCGACCAGGCCCGCCACGAGGCTCCAGTAGCCGGCTCCAGCGACTGCCAGGGGGATCATCACGGCGGTCGAGACAACAGGCGCGGTGCCGTCCAGCACCCGCTGCTTGACGAACCGCATCTCGCGATAGAAAATCCAGGTCGGCGAGCTCAGCGAGCCGCCGATGAATACGAGCGACAGGACCAGGCTAGGCAACAGCACCTCGGGGCGGTCGTAGATCAGCGCGTAGAGCGGCAGGAAGAGCGCCACCAGGAAGCAGAAGCAAAGCGTGTAGAGCAGATCGAGCGTGAACGCCTTCTGGAATGCCCGCTCTTGGTCGGGCTCGTCCTGCTGGATGAACTTGTCCGCGATTCCGATCTGCCTCAGCCCGCCTAGCGTGATGATCGCAATCAGTGCGATCCCCCAGACGCCGAACTCGCTGGCCGTCAAGAAGGCGGCAGCGACAATCCGCTGTGTCATCGTCAAGGTCGCGAAGCCGATCTGGAATGCGGTGTTGATGACCACCCCGCGCGCGGCCAGGCTGCGGAGACCTTGGCCGTTGCCGATCAGCCGACGGGCAGCAGCAGTCCCGGAGCCCGCATTCGTGCCGTCTCCCGCCACCTCTCCGACCGCGCCTGGCACCACGCGGACACGCGGCGGCCTCGTCGGCTCGACGCCGGGCGGAGGCGCGGGGGCCGCGGCGATCAGCGTCCGGCGCGAGCGAAGGCCGCGGCTATGAAGCCGCGCCATAAGCGCGAACCCACGCGCATCCCCGGGATGCCGCCCGATCCGAACCGCATTGCCGAGCGTATTGACGGCGGCGTTCGACCAGGCGAAGCCAGCGCCCCGACGGCGCGCCATCCAGGCGTAGCCCGCAGACACGTGGCGCGTATGACGTTGGTCGCCCCACTCGGCCTTGGTCGCGGCGCTCCCCTCGTGGCGCACGCCGGCGCGCGGCTCGTAGCGCACGCGCCAACCGTTTTCCCGAAGCCGCCACTGAAGGTCCAGGTCCTCGGCGTAGATCCATTGACTGGGGTCGAAGCCCCGAATCGCTTCAAACGCGTGCCTGCGGACGACGAGTAGGGCTCCGAGCGCCCAGTCGACATCGCGCACGCGCCCAAGGTCAGTCGTGCCCTCGATCAGCAGCCTGTCGGCGGCCCGCGGAAAGAACCGATACAGCCCAAGGTTCACGAAACCGGCAAGCCCCGCAGAGGGGAACGAGTGAATCGAGTGCTGGGTGGAGCCATCGGGCATGATCAGCCGCGGCGCGATCGCCCCGACGGCCGGATCCGCCCCCGCCGCGATCAGCGATTCAAGCGCGCCCGGCGTGAACTGGACGTCCGCATTTGCGATCACGAGCCACTCCGACGCGCCGGTCTCGGCAGCCAGGTTGACCGCCCGGCCAAATCCGATGTTGTCGGCTAGCGCGAGCAGCTGGACCTCGGGAAATTCGTCGGCGACCATCTCGGCCGAACCGTCGCTGGACGCGTTGTCGACGACGACCACCCGCGCCAGCCCTGACTCCATCTCATCAGCGAGCGATCGCAGGCATCTGCGCAGCAACTCGCAGGTGTTGTAGGAGACGATCGCGATCGTCGCCTGGGGCCTGCTCACATAACCCCCCCTGTGGTGGACCGGCGCCCGTTCGTTGCGCCTGCGACCGCCTCGGCCTCCGTAGGCAGGTGGCTCAGCATCCGGATCGCCAGGTCGACCCCTTGCTCGAGAGCCCCCGGCCCAGGCAAAGGATTCGCCAGCGCCAGGGGCCCGGCGGGGGCCGCCGGAAGCGATCAGCGTCAACACCGTGGAAGACGACCTTCGAGTTGTCGCTGGCGAGCACGCCGTCGTCGTTGCCCTCGGAGCGGCTGCGCTCGACCCACGACTGCCACATCACCTCGTATCCGCCGAAGCTATGGGGCGGGTAGAAGTTGCCGATGCTGAGGATCCTCAAGGGACCATGCCCTCGACGAAGGGCACCTCCAGGACTTTCTCGTGCACGATCGGCCCGTGGCCGAAGTAGCGGCCTTCGCCGAACAGCTCGCCATGGTCGGACGTGACGATCACCCAGGTGTCGTCAGGAAGCTGGTCGAAGAGGCGGGCGAAGACACCATCGAGATAGGAGACGGCATCGATCTGGCGGCCACGCAGCTCTTCGAGCCGTGGCTGGTCGAAGAACTCACGCGGCTCCGTCGGGTCGGACTGGGACTCGGGATCGCCAAGCCGCTTGAAGACTCCATGGACTCCCGAGATCCGGGGCCAGGTGTCCGGATCCTCGCCCGGCAACGCGTACGGGTAGTGCGTCTCGCCCACGTTCAGCAGATGAAAGGTCGGACGGTCGCGATCGAACTCGAGCTTGGGAAGCATCGCCGCCATGTCGTTGTGGCTCGGCATCAGCTCGAAGCTGTCGAAGTCACGGTTGACTGCCGTGTGCGGGTTGAGGACTGGCATCGAGACCATCGCATGCGTCCGATAACCAAGGGTGCGCCGCAGATAGGTCGGCATGTAGATCTGGGGCAGGATCTCCTTGAACTCGATTCCCTCGACCCCAAGACGCTCCGAGTAGCGAAGGAAGTCCTGCTTGTAGTACTCGGAGGCGTATACCTCGGGCGGGCTGGTGTGGGGCATCAGGCCCATCAGCAGGTTGTAGTGCGAGGGCGCCGTCCAGCTTGCGTAGCTCCACCGGCGCTCCACGGGGCCCATCTGCGCAAGCGTCTGGGGGCGGGCTTCAAGCCAGCAGTCGTAGCGCAGGCTGTCGAGGACGACCACGACCAGATTCCGAGCACCAGGC
>JALZKA010000071.1 GCA_030859475.1 Actinomycetota bacterium | reverse complement strand
ACATCCGACCCCTCGCCTTCCGCGGCTACGGCGAGATGGGGCTCTACGCGAAGGGCGCCCCCGTGGAGGTGATGGTCGCCGTCTGGCCATGGGGCGCGTACCTGGGAGAGGAGGGAAAGCGCCAAGGGGTGCGAGCGAAGGTCTCATCATGGCGGCGGATCTCGCCGAACGGACTGATCCCGCAGGCCAAGGCGTCAGGGCAGTACCTGAACTCGATCCTGGCCAAGACCGAGTCCGCGAACGCGGGCTACGACGAGGCGATCCTGCTGGACGAGGCCGGCCATGTCTGCGAGGGCTCGGGCGAGAACATCTACCTCGTGCGTGACGGTCAGATCGTGACCCCGCCGCACACGGCTTCGATCCTCGACGGGCTCAGCCGCAAGTCGATCATCCAGATCGCACGCGACTTGGGCTACGAGGTCGTCGAGCGCGAGGTCGCCCGGGCTGAGCTTTACCTGGCCGAGGAGGTCTTCCTTTCGGGTACGGCTGCCGAGCTCGTCCCGGTCCGCGAAATCGACGACCACGACCTGGGCGAGCCGGGCGAGATCACGCGGGTGGTCCAGGCCAAGTTCGACGACGCCCTGCACGGGCGCGCTCAGGAGTACCTTGAGTGGCTGGATGTGGTTGAGCAAGCGAGTAAGGTCAGCGGTTAGCTGATGAGCCTTTCCTGCGCAGCAATCGAGCGAATTAGCCGGGCCGCGGCCTAGCGCCGTGGCCCTGTGGCGCCCGCGCCACCTCCTCGCTCGATCGTTTCGCACTCCCGGAAAGGCAACCACGTGACCACCGTTCAGCTCTACGACACCACCCTCCGTGACGGCATGCAGGGGCAGGGCATGTCGCTCTCGGCGGCCGAGAAGGTCCGGGTGGTCCATGCCCTCGACCGCCTCGGCGTCCACTTCATCGAGGCTGGTTTCCCAAGCTCGAACCCGAAAGAGGAGGAGCTGTTCACGCTCCTGGAGGGGGTCAACCTCGAAAGCGCCCGCGTTTGCGCGTTTGGGATGACCAGGCGGCGCGGGGTGGCCGCAGACGAGGATGACGCGCTTCGCACCTTGGTGGCATCGTTCGCCCCGGTCGTGACCCTGGTCGGCAAGACGTGGGCGCTCCATCTGGAGAAGGTGACCAAGGTCGCACCGGACGAGAACCTGGCGATGATCGTCGACTCCGTCAATTACTGCCGGGCGGCCGGTAAGGAGGTCGTCTACGACGCCGAACACTTCTTCGACGCCTGGGCCGACGATCCCGGCTACGCCCTCGAGTGCCTGCGCGCCGCCGCGGCCGCCGGCGCCTTCAACGTCACGCTTTGCGACACCAACGGGGCAGCGCTCCCGGCTCAGGTGGAAGCCGCAACTCAGGCAGCGGTCGCCGACCTGAGCGCCACCCATCGCGATGTCCAGGTCGGCATCCACACTCACAACGACGCCGAGTGCGGAGTCGCCAACGCCCTCGCCGCGGTTGGCGCCGGGGCGCGGTTGGTGCAGGGAACGATCAACGGCTACGGCGAGCGCTGCGGCAACGCCAACCTCGTCTCGATCCTGCCCGCGCTGGAGCTGAAGCTTGGCTATCGGGTCGTCGGGCCGGAGCGCATGCGGCTGCTGACCGAGACGTCCCACTTCGTCGACGAGCTGCTTAACCTGGCGCCCGACCCCGATCAGGCGTATGTCGGGCGCAACGCCTTCGCGCACAAGGGAGGGATGCACGTCGCCGGCGTCCAAGCCGACCCGCGCACCTTCGAGCATCTGGATCCGGAGTCGGTCGGAAACAGCCGCGACGTGCTGATCTCCGAACTTTCCGGACGTGGCTCCGTCCTCCAGCGTGCGGAGCGCGCAGGAGTGACGCTCGACGCAGACGCTGCCAAGCGCGCGGTCGAACGGGTGAAGGAACGCGAGCACCGCGGCTATCACTACGAGGCCGCCGACGCCTCGTTCGAGCTGTTGCTGCGACGTGAGGCGGGACAGTACTCATCGCTGTTCCGGCTGGAGAGCTTCCGCGTGATCACGGAGAAGCGGGCCGATGGCCAGATCGAGACGGAGGCGACGATCAAGATCTGGGTCGAGGGCCGCCGCCACGTTCGCACCTCGGAAGGCAACGGCCCCGTCAACGCGCTCGACATGGCCTTGCGCAGCGCGATCACCGAGCTGCATCCGCATTTGGCCGACATCGAGCTGGCCGACTACAAGGTACGGATCCTCGACTCCCACGACGGCACGGGCGCGGTCACCCGGGTCCTGTTGGACAGCTCAGACGGCCACGATTCCTGGGGTTCGATCGGCGTTTCCCAGAACATCATCGAGGCGTCCTGGGAAGCCCTGGTGGACTCGCTGGAATACGCCTTTCAACCCCGGGAGGCTTCCGTTGGCGGCTGATCCGATCCCGCTCGCGCAGCCGCAGATCGGCGCCCGCGAGGAGGAGCTTGTTCTCGAGGTCCTGCGCTCCGGACGCCTCTCGCTGGGCCCGATGCTGGAGCGCTTCGAGCGCGACTTCGCCGCCTGGCTGGGAGTCGACGACGCCGTCGCGGTCTCGTCGGGGACCGCCGCGCTTCACCTGGGAGTGCGGGCGCTGGGCTGGGGCGAGGGGGATGAGGTCCTGACCTCGCCCTTCACGTTCGTCGCTTCGGCGAATTGCCTCCTCTACGAAGGCGTGAAGCCCGTCTTCTGCGACGTCGATCCAATCACCCTCAATATCGACCCGGCCTCGGCGGCGGCCGCGGCCGGGGAGCGGGCCGTAGGGATCCTGCCAATCCACATCTTCGGATATCCGGCAGCGATGGCCGACCTTACCGGGCTGGCGCGCGAGCGTGCGCTGGGCATCCTGGAAGATGCCTGCCAGGCGCCTGGCGCGGTCGACGCCGAAGGAATCGCGATCGGCGCGCGCGGAAACCTCGCCGCCTTCGCGTTTTACGCGAACAAGCAGCTGACGACGGGAGAGGGGGGAGCGTTGATCCCGCGCTCACCGGGGGAGGCCGAAGTGCTGCGCAGCGAGCGCAACCAGGGCCGGGCGGCGAACATGGACTGGCTCGACCACGATCGCCTGGGCTTCAACTACCGGATGACGGACATCCAGGCGGCGCTGGGCGTCGCTCAGCTCGAGCGCGCCGATGAGCTGCTTGCAGGACGGCGGCGGGTGGCGTCGCTTTACGCGGATGCGCTCGGCGCTCGTGGTGGGGCCCCGGCCGGCGCGGGTGATCCTGACGGGCTGGTCCTGCCGTGCGAAGACCGGGCGGCCGAGCGACGGAGCTGGTTCGTCTACCCGGTGCGCTTGCCAAAGGAAGCCGACCGCGCTGCCGTAACCGCGGATCTGAGCCAGCGCGGAATTCCCGCGAAGGCCTATCTGCCCTGCGTCCACCTGATGCCTCATTACCGGGAGCGGTTCGGGTTTCGGGGCGGGGAATATCCGGTTGCCGAGGAGGTGGCGGAGCGCTCGCTGGCGCTGCCATTCTTTCCAGCGATGACCGAGGCGCAGGTGGACCTTGTGGTCGAGGCGCTCTCCGAAGGGCTCGGGGGCGAGTGGGTATGAGGCGGAAGTCCATGAGCGGCGCCGAGGCGCTCTGCAAGACCCCGGCAGAGGTGCGCTCGCTCACGGCGCTGAGGGCTGCCAGCGGCGAGGTCGATGGAGTCATGGAGCGGCACTGCATGCGCTGCTTCGAGCTCTGCCAGCGCATCGCGTCGCGAAAGGGCGTAGTGCTCGATCTCGAGGTGATGCTGTGCGCCGCGATCCTCCACGACATCGGCCTCTATAACTCCGTCTCCGACGGTGGCGTCTACACGGAGGAGGGCGCTGCGCTGGCACGGAAGATCGGCCTCGAGTCCGGATGGGATCATGCCCGGGCCGACCTCTGCGCCGAGGCGTGTGCCCGTCATCACTCGCTCACCTCGAAGTGGGAGTCCGGGGCTGAGGTCGAGGCCCTGCGCTTGGCGGACCGGATCGAGGTCAGCGGCGGCCTCTCGCGGGCCGGGCTTTCCCGGAGCGAGGTCGAGGAGGTCTTCGCGATGTATCCGCGAGCGGGCTTCTACGGCGGCTTGGCTCAGCTCGTCGGCCCCACCCTGCGCCACCGTCCATGGACGATGCCGAGAATCTTCAAGCCCTAGATGGGACGCTTCGAGACACCTCAGGACCCGCTCTTTCGGCGCTTCAACGCTTCGATCGGCTTCGACCGCAGGCTTTGGCCGCAGGACATCCGCGGCTCGATCGCCCACGCGAACGCGCTTTACCGCGCGGGCATTTTGGACCAGGCGGAGCTGCACCAGCTCGTCGACGGCCTCGCGCGCGTCGCGGCGGAGCTCGAGCGCGACGAGTTTTCCTGCCAACCGGACGACGAGGACATCCACATGGCGATCGAGCGGCGACTGACCGAGATCGTGGGCCGGGTGGGTGGCAAGCTCCACACCGCGCGCTCACGGAACGACCAGGTTGCCACCGACACGGCGCTCTACGTTCGCGAGCGCGGCGACGAAGCGGTGCAGTTGATCGCCGCCCTGATGGAAACCCTCGTCGAGCTGGCAACCCGCCACGCCGACTGGCCACTGCCCGGCTACACGCACCTCCAGCGCGCCCAGCCGGTGTACCTGGCCCACCACCTCCTGGCGTACTTCTGGATGCTGCGTCGCGACGCGCGGCGCTTCGCAGCGGCGCGGGATGCGGCGGCGGCCGAGATGCCGCTTGGCGCGGGGGCGCTTGCCGGCGTCAACTGGGAGATCGACCGCAAGGGGGCGGCGGAGGAGCTCGGGTTCGCGGCGCCGGCCCAGAACTCGATCGACGCCGTCTCGAGCCGTGACGCGGTCCTCGATTATCTCTCCGCGGCGTCGATCTGCGCTACGCACCTCTCCCGGCTCGGCGCCGAACTGGTGATCTGGTCAAGCCAGGAGTTCTCCTTCTGCGAGCCCGCGGATGACTTTTCCTCGGGCTCTTCGATCATGCCGCAAAAGAAGAACCCGGATGCGGCTGAGCTCCTGCGCGGCAAGGCGCCCCGCGTGTTCTCCTCGTTCTCGACGTTGATCGGAGCGCTCCACGCGCTGCCGCTGGCCTACTCCAAAGATCTCCAGGAGGACAAAGAAGCGCTGTTTAACGCCGTGGACACGATCGAGGCCTGCCTGCTTGCGGCAGAACGGATGCTGGCCGGGCTCACGTTCAACCGGGAGCGGCTGGCCGCTGCGGCCGCCGACGAATTCCCGGCGGCGACGGACGTCGCTGACCTGCTCGTTCGTCGCGGGATGCCCTTCCGCGAGGCCCACGGGGTCGTCGGGAGCCTGGTGCGTGCGGCGATCGAATCAGGACGCAAGCTGTCGGAGCTCTCCGCCGAGGAGATCGCGTCCCACTCGGAGCTGCTTGACGACGAGTATTACGAGGTCTTCGCCGCCGGCGCCTGGCTGGAGTCGAAGGTCTCTGCCGGCGGGACGGCATCGTCCCGCGTCTCAGAGCAGCTCGCCGCCGCCCGGGACGCGCTGGCCACGCTGACGACTTCGAAGGCGTGAGCCCCCGCTCGAAGCCTCATCGCCACCAGCGGTTGCCCTTAACCGCGAATTGCGCGGCTAACCGCAACCAGTGCCTACCGCTCGCCTTCTATGAGCGCTCGGTGTTAGCCGTCGCGCGTGAGCTTGTCGGCTGCGAGCTTCGCGTCGCCGGGGTGGGTGGAGTGATAGTCGAGACGGAGGCTTACCGAGGCGACGAGCCCGCCTGCCACGGCTTCGTCGGCTTGACCCCTCGCACCCAGCCGCTCTTCGGGCCGCCCGGGCATGCGTACGTCTATCTCTCCTACGGGATCCATTCGATGCTGAACGTCGTGACCGAGCCGGAGGGAACAGCCGCCGCCGTGCTGGTCCGTGCCGTCGAGCCGCGGTGGCGCCTCGATCGCATGCGGGTGCGCCGCGGCGTGGAGTCGGACTTCGCCCTGTGCTCCGGGCCGGGCAAGCTGGCTCAGGCGCTCGGCGTCGGGTTGGAGCTGAACCGGCGCTCGCTGCTGACGCCGCCGTTCGAGCTGCGCGGGCCGAGCGAACCTCTTGAGACGGTGGCAGTGGCGCCGCGGATCGGCATCACCAGGGCAACCGAGCTCCCGTGGCGCTTCTGCGCGGCGGGCAGCCGCTACCTCTCCCGGCCGGCCCTCGCCGGCTAGCGGCGACGCTCGGGGACGATGGCGCCTCCGTCCTCCGGTGGCGGGGCGACGGGTTCTTCCTGGGGCGCCGGCGCCACTTCCTCGACCGGCGGAGCCTCGTTGACGACCGGCGGCGTGACAGGGGTCTCGGCGGGTGGAGCGGTGGTGGGGAGGGGTGCGACCGTATCCTCGACCTCGTCCGTGTCCGTGTCCTCGAGGCCTACCGTGGACAGGTAAGCGTTGACGACGTCCGCGAAGATCTCGGCGGGGAACGTGCCGCCGTCGACTGGGGCCCCGCCGTACTCGGTCAGCATCGGCTTGTTCGAGTCCGCGTGGCCAACCCACACGCAGGCCGTGATGTCAGGCGTGGCCCCGCAAAACCACGCATCGCCGTTGTCGTCGGTGGTACCGGTCTTCCCCCACGTCGGCTCGCCCGTCTGGGCGCGCTCGCCGGTTCCCGTGGTCACGACGCTCGCGAGGGTCGTGGCGGCCGTGTCGGCCGTCTCGGGTGCGATCACCTGGTCGCGGATCGACTCGTTCACCCCGCTGGCGCCTGTCTTGTCCCTGACCGGCTCCTCTTCGCCTTCGTCGCCTGCCTCGACGCTGACGATCCCGACTGGACCGGCCTTCGACGATGCCATCGTCCCGGTGATCAGGTTGCCGTCCTCCTCGATCGAGTTGTAGGCGTGCGCCATCTCGAGCGTGCTGACGCCCTGGGTCAGGCCTCCGAGGATGATCGCGGGGTTGTACGGCGTGAACGGCCGCCCGTCGATGGAGTAATCCTGCTCGGCCGAGAGGTCCGTCTTGATCCCAAGCTTGGCCGCAGTCTTGGCCACGTTCTCGGGTCCGACCTGCGTGCCGAGCTGGGCGAAGACAGAGTTGTCGGAGTACGTCGTTCCGGTCGCGAGTGACACCGACCCCTGGTAGATGTCGTCGTAATTGTTGACCTCGAACAGGTCGGATAGGACCTTCGTCCCCTCGCCGTTCTCGCGCGGCACCTTGACCTTGAAGGGGATATCGACGGGTGCCGAGGTGAAGACTTCGCTGGTGGAGCGGCCTTGCTCCAAGGCGGTGACCAGGGTGAACGGCTTGAACGACGACCCGGGCTGGCGCAAGCCGTTGGTGGCGAGGTTGAACGGCGACTTCTCGTAGTCGAAGCCGCCGACCATGGCGAGAACTCCCGCTGTCTCGTTGTCGAGGACAACGACGGACGAGTCGAGGCCGAGAGGACCGACCGTCGACCCGGCGATCAACTCGACCTGTTGCTGGAACTCGAGGTCGAGCGTCGATGTCACCTGCAAGCCGCCGCCGAATGCCTGACCGGCGCCATAGCGGTCGACTAGCTGTTGTCGAAGCCAGGAGGTGAAGTAGGGAGCCACCGAGTCGTCGGCCAGCGGGGTCACGGTCGACTCCGCGGGCATCGGCCGTGTGGAGTAGTCCGCCAGCTCATCTTCGGTTATGAACCCTTCACGGGCCATGCTTTCGAGGACCAGGTTGCGGCGGGCCTGCGAGTCCATCGGGTTCGCGCGCGGCGAGTATGCCGACGGAGAGGCGATGATCCCGGCGAGGAGCGCCGCTTCGTATGGCAGGAGCTGGGAAGCGCACGTCGGCTGTGCCTCCTCGCCGCAGCCGGCGTGGGCGCTGCCGAAGAAGGTGCGGGCGGCTGCCTCGATTCCGTATGCGCCCTCGCCGAAGTAGATCGAGTTCAGGTACTCCGTGATGATCTTGTCCTTGGACCAGTTCCGCTCGAGCTGGTAGGCGAGCGCCGCCTCGCGCAGCTTCTGAAAGATCGTGCGGCTGTCTTGGGCCTCGAGTGCGTTCTTGACGAACTGCTGGGTGATCGTGGAGGCGCCCTGCTCGGCCGAGCCGGCAAGGATGTCCTGGTAGAGGGCGCGGCCGATCCCCTGGAAGTCGACGCCCCGGTGCTCGTAGAAGCGCCGATCCTCGATCGCCACGACCGCCTCCTTCATGGCCGGGGCGATCTCGTCAGAGGTCACGAGGATCCTGCCCTCGTTGTTCGTGAGCGTTGCGAGCCTGGTGCCGTCGCGGTCGTAGATCACGGAGTTCTCGGCGTCGGCGAATTGTGCCCGGTTCTCGAGCCTTGGCAGATCCTGCGCTACGGCCATCATGATCCCGAAGACCCAGGAAACGACGGCCAGGATGGCGAGGCCCATGATCACGAGGGCCGCCCGCAGCTTCTTCAGCTTTGGCCGGCGGCGGTCGGGCCCGTCGCCGCCCCCGGTAAGCGCCCGGAGTCGCGCCATCGCCTGACCGGGCTCCGCTCGCAAAGCTCGATGCGCCGCTTTCAGCTCCGTCACCGAAGCGCCCACGGGGCCGTCCCCGTTTACACCTGGACCGTCAGCGGTCTCGCGCGCGGCGATTCGTCCTTCCGCCCGCTCCGCGGCGGACGGCTCGAGCGCGTCGCGGCGTCGGCGGCCTTCCTCACGGCGCTGTCGGCGTCTGTCATTGCGTGCCATGGCGTTGGTGGCCGGTGCTCAGCGGGCTCGTCGAGGGCGGGTGCCGCAAGCAGCTTGGGAGAGCCAAAACCACCCGAACTCCTTCTGAAAAGCCACGGGAAAGGGCCGCTTCAGCCCTCTCATCGGGGCGTGAGTCTAGCATTGGGCGCGATGCCTCAGACCGGGTCCGACAACGCCGCCGCCGTCGCCGGGCTGATCAGAGGCGCGGTCGATGTGCTCCCCGCCGGCCGCCTGCGGGAGCAGCTTGAGACCGATCGCCCCCTGCGGGTCAAGTTCGGGATGGACCCCACCAGCGCCGACATCCACATCGGCCATTGCGTGGTCCTGTCGAAGCTGCGCGCGTTCCAGGACCTCGGCCACACCGTCGTCCTGATCGTCGGCGACTATACGGCCAGAGTAGGCGACCCAAGCGGCCGCGACGGGACACGGCCGGTCCTGTCAAACGATCAGATCGAGGCCAACGCCAAGACGTACCAGGAGCAGGCATTCAAGGTGTTGGATCGGGACCGGACCGAGATTCGCCAGAACAGCGAGTGGCTCGAGATGCCGAGCGCCGAGCTGTTCGAGCTGGTGCGCCGGTTCACCGTTGCCCGCCTCCTGGAGCGGGATGATTTTCAGCGGCGGATCGAGCAGGATCAGGCGATCTCCGCCCTCGAGCTCTTGTACCCGGTGCTCCAGGGTTACGACTCCGTGGCGGTCGCGGCCGATGTGGAGCTCGGGGCGACCGACCAGAAGTTCAACCTGTTGTTTGCCCGTGACGTCCAGCAGGCATTCGGTCAGACGCCCCAGTCGATCCTGACGATGCCGATCTTGGTCGGCACCGATGGCGTGCGCAAGATGTCGAAGAGCTACGACAACTATGTCGGGCTGACCGATGCGCCTGGCGAGATGTTCGGCAGGCTGATGAGCGTCCCTGACCACGTGATGGCCGACTATTACCTCCTCCTGCTGGGCCGTGAGCTCGACCGGGAGCGCCATCCGAACGAGGCCAAGCGGATGCTCGCTCACGAGCTGGTCAGCCGGTTTCACTCCGAATTGGAGGCGACCGAGGCCGAGCGGCGGTTCGACGCCGTCCACAAGTGGGGGGAGATCCCGGCGGACATCCCCTCGGTCAGCCTGCCGGACGGCGAAGCGGCCGTGCACATGCCCGCGTTCCTCGCTCGGACGTTCGGGGTGTCGGCCAGCGAAGGACGTCGATTGCTGGCCCAGGGCGGCGTCAAGCTCGACGGGCAGGTCGTGCCGGCGGAGCCTCTGGATGTGCCTGCATCGGCGTTGTCCGGCAAGGTCATCCAGGTCGGCAAGCGCCGCTTCGCACGAATCGCCTGAACGGGCCCCAAGCCGGTCGTTGTCTCTCGGCGGCTCCGCTACACTGGCGCGTCCGCGGCCAGGAAGGTCTTGACCTGTCCTGTCGGCGGGTATATGATCGTGAGCCGCCCCGAGGCGGATCCAGTCGTGGCGGAGACCCCGGCTCGACCTGGAAGCGGTGTTTGAAAACTGAGCAGCGCGCGACGGGATTCGTTCCCGTCGTGTCCAGGTTCGACCGTCGTCGCGTCATGCGCG
>JALZKA010000070.1 GCA_030859475.1 Actinomycetota bacterium | reverse complement strand
GGCGAGGCGTTGCGAGCGCCTCCCAGGCGGTCCGCAGACCGTCACGCTCGCAACGCCCGGCGACCGCGAGCGGCTCGAGTTCGTACTCCCCGAGCGTCGCGAAATCCACCACGAGATCCAGGAACCCGACCAAGCGGCCGGAGGGCTTCTTCTCATCTCTCTCGAACATGGGTTCGCACGGTACGTGTGGCCTCGGACGGAGGATCGGAGCTGCAAGCGATCTTGCAAGCGCGATGCGCAGACCGCTTGATCAAGGGATCTAACCGCGCCTGCCAAAGCTCTGCACCCGGGGGGCGACGGCGGCGAGCTCGCCTGCTTTCACATTCGTAGCGGCGCCTTTGCCTCGATCGCCCCGTTCGTCCGCAGCGCTTCGCAGAGGGCGGACCGCTGCCCGCTCGGCGCCGGGGGTGGCCAGCGTCTCGATCATGTGGGCGAGCACGTTGATGACCCGCTCCCGGCGCTCCAGGCGTCCCTCAATGCGCACAAACGGCGCCGTTCGCACCGCCAAGCGGCAGGCCCGGTAAACGGGCGGCGGCACGATCACGTTGACGACGCCGAACTCGTCCTCGATCAGCATGAAGACGACGCCGTTTGCGGTTTCCGGGCGCTGACGAGCCACGACCAGGCCGCCAATTCGCAGGTCGGTCCGGTCCGGAAGCTCCTGAAGCTCGGCGCTGGTGACGTGGCTCTCAAGCTCCTTCCTCATCAGGGCGAGGGGGTGGGGGCCCAAGGTCATCTGTGTCGAGGCATAGTCCGCCACGGTGCGCTGCCAATCGCCGAGCTTGGGCAAGGCGGGCGCGTCCGGCAAGTCGAGGGGCAGGGCGAGCTGCCCCCGCGGCCCGATCCCGCGAGCGATGCCCAGGCGCCAGAGGTCCGGCCGGCGACCGCGCTTTTCGTCGAGCGACTCACAAGCGCCGGCCCATGCCAGGAGCTCCAGCGACTCGGCCCTCACGCCCGCTCGCGAGGCAAGCTGGCCAAGGTCGGCGTAGGGTCCCTCACGGCGGCGCTCGGCGACAATCGCTTCGGCGTCTTGAGAGCTCAAGCCCTTGATGTAGCCCAGCCCGATTCGCACTCCCAGATCAGTCTCGACCGAGCACTCGACCTCGCTCGCGTTCGCATCCACAGGCCGCAGCTCGACGCCCCGCCGCTGAGCCTCGTGGACGAGAGCATCGGGCGGGTAGAAGCCCATCGGCTGTTCGTTCAAGAGCGCGCACAAGAACTCCGGCCCGCGGTGAACCCGCAGCCACGTCGACTGGTAGGCCAGGAGGCCAAAGGCGGCGGCGTGCGACTTGGGAAAGCCAAAGCCGGAAAAGCCCCTGATCTGCTCGAACACCCGCTCGGCTACGCCTTGATCTACCGCGAGCCCCACGGCGCCATCAATAAAACGCTCCCGGTATGCGTTTATCGCCGCGGACGAGCGCTTGCGGCTCATCGCCCTGCGCAGCCCCTCGGCCTCGCCGGCGCTGAAGCCGGCCAGAGCCATCGCCACCTGGATGACCTGATCCTGGAAGACGATCGCGCCCAGCGTGTCGGCCAGGCAGGGCTCAAGCGACGGGTGCTCGTAGGGGATCGCATAGGTCGGGTCCTCGCGGAGAAGGCGCCGTCGCTCCAGATACGGATGAACCGCTCCCCCCTGGATCGGCCCCGGCCGGACCAGGGCGACCTGCACGGTCAAATCGTCCAGATTCTCCGGCAGGCTACGGGGCAGCATCTGCATCTGGGCACGGCTCTCGATCTGAAAGACCCCGGTCGTCTCGGCCGCTTGGATCGCCCTGTAGACCTTGGGGTCGTCCAGGGGAATCCGCGAAAGGTCCAGCCGCTCCCCCCTTGTGCGGGCTACCGACTCGACCGCCCGCTCAACGGCCGAGAGCATGCCCAGGCCCAGCAGGTCGATCTTGAGGAAGCCCGCGTCCGCGCACGAATCCTTGTCCCACTGGACGATCTGCCGTCCCTCCATCGACGCGGGGACCACCGGGCAAAGCTCGGTCAGGGGCCGGGTCGAAAGCACCATTCCTCCCGAGTGCTGGGATGCGTGGCGGGGCAGCCCCCGCGCCTCCTGAAGAAGACGCCCCAATGCCTGCCAGCGAGGCGTCCGCGCGCGGCCGGCGCCGATCGCCATGCAGAGGTCCTCCTGAAAGCCCTCGCCCGTCCAAGAGTCGACCGCCCCCGCCACTCGGGCGATCTCGGCCTGGGGGAGACCCAGCGCCTTGCCCAGGTCGCGGATGGCGCCGCGCACCCTGAAGGTGGGAAAGGCCGCGACCAGTCCCGAGCGCTCGGCCCCGTAGCGCTTGTGGATCCGGGGGATCAGCCGCTCGCGAACGTCGCGGGGGAAGTCGATGTCGATGTCCGGCATCTCAGTGATCTCCTCGTTCAGGAAGCGCCCGAGGTAGAGCCCCGCCTTGACCGGATCGACATGCGAAAGGCCGGTCAGGTAGCAGACGATCGAGCTGACGCTGGACCCCCGGCCCCGGCCCGGCGGCAGCACCGAGCGAGCCGACCAGAATCCACGGACCTCGACGGCGACCTCGCGTGCCAGCTCCAGCAAGTCGGCGTGAAGCAAAAAGAAGCCGGACAGGCCCAGCTTGCGGATCACACGCAGCTCCTCCTCCAGTTGCCGCCGGGCCTCTGCCCGCTCCGGCGTTCCGCGGTAGCGCTCTTCGAATCGAGAAGCGCAGAGCGCGGCCAGGTCGCGATCGCCGCGCTCGTCCTCCGCGCCCGGGTAGCGGTAGCCGTGGTCCGAGGTCAGATCGAAAGCGACTCGCTCCGCCAGGCGAACGCTTTCAGCCGCCGCCTGCGGGTACTCGGCGAAACGCGCCAGCATCGCTTCCGGTGGAGCCAGGACCGATGCCAGGTTCCGCCGTCGCGCAGGATCGGACTCGTCAAGCGGCCGTCGCGCCCTGATCGCGACCAGTGCGTCTTGAAGGAGCGCTCTCTGCGGGGTATGCGCATGGACGTTCCCGGTTGCCACCACCGGAACCCCAAGGCGCTCCGCCAGCCCGGCGAGCCAGCGATTGCGGGCCTTATCGTGGCGCCAGAACGGGCGCCCGAGCTCGATTCGCAGCCCCTCCGGCCCGAAGATCGCCCGCAGGCGCCTGCCGATTGTCAGGGCACGTTGCGTCTCCGGTCCCGATGGCCGCCCGCCGGCGCGCTCGTGGATCCGAGCCAAGACCCCGTCCCGGGCGCACCCTGAGAGGCAGATCAGCCCCTCGGACTTGTCGGCGAGCGCATCGAGGCTCAGGGTGGGAGGGAGGGGCTCGCGCCCCGGCACCGGCCTGGTGCCGGCGTGCGCCTCGGTCAGGAGCAGGCACAGGTTCCGCCAGCCCGCGGCGGACTCGGCCAGCAGTGTCAGATGAGATACACCGCCGGAATGCTCCGCTTCGCGTCCGCTTCCGGCGGGCAAGGGCCCGTTACCGGTCCCGGCAGGTCGTAAGCGTTGCTTCCGCGACTTCGTCGCTAGCTCAAACGAGGTAATCGTCACCTCGGCGCCCACGATCGGCTTCAGCCCAAGCGGCACGGCAGCTTGGGCGAACTCCATCGCCCCCCAGACGCCGTCGTGATCGGTCAGGGCCAGCGCTTCGTAGCCCTGGGAGATCGCTTCAGTCGCCAACTCCTGAGGGCTCGACGCCCCGTCCAGGAACGAGAAGCCGGAGTGGCAGTGGAGCTCGACATAGCCGGCCACTAAGACAGCCTCAGGCCCTCTGCTCGAACCAGCGCCCGCGCTCGCGGAAGACCACCAGGCAGCGGCCGTCGGCA
This sequence comes from Actinomycetota bacterium, assembly GCA_030859475.1. Classification (GTDB taxonomy): domain Bacteria; phylum Actinomycetota; class Thermoleophilia; order Solirubrobacterales; family 70-9; genus JALZKA01. The sequence goes on along the minus strand of JALZKA010000070.1, from coordinate 6,437 downwards.
AGCACCAGCTCGAAGTAGTGGCGGCGGATTGGCGCTTCCGACCACCAGCGGTCGTCGACGAGCCACTCCTCGCGCACCGCGGAAACCGCGACACCCTCGAGCGCCTGGGGACGACCGCCTGCGGCGGTGACCTGCGTGGGCCACGGGGCATAGAGGGCAGCTTTCACTGCGGAGGCTCGAACGGGGTCAGGGTGGCGCGGCGCTCGGGCAGGCTGGATGTCGTATCCATCTCCAGGACGCGCAGGAGCGATTCCCGTCCTGCCGCGGCGCGGGCGTGGCGTACCGCTTCCCCCAGCGCGTCCCGCCGCCGAGCTCCCTCGTCAGGGGCCAAGGCCGGCTGCCCGGGGGCCAGGTCCGCCAGCTCCACGCCCCGCAATGCAAGGCGGGACGCCGGCGCGGGCAACGCGGCCAACTTCGGGCTCAAGACCAAAAGCAGGCGTTCCCGGTCAGCTGATGCCCGGCGGGTCACCGCGTCGATTCGCCACCCGCCTCCGCCTGCCAGCCGGGCCTCGATCCGCAGTCGGCGAAACCCGCGCCCGCGCCGCAGTGGACTCGCCAGGAGGCGATCGAGAAGGTGCTCGAGCGCTCGGCTCAGGTGCTGGCCGGTGGCGGCGTCCGGTAGCTCCAGCTCTTCTCGCAGCTCTTCCGGGGGGGTCCGGGGCCGAAGCGGCCGCTCGATGCCACGCGCGATTGCCAGCGCCTCCAGCCCGGGTTTCCCGAAACGATCGGCTACGGCGGAGGAGGGCAGGGTGGCGAAGTCCCCCACGGTGACCACCCCCAGCCGCTCCAGGGTGTCGGCGAAAAGAGGGGAGTCGTCTGTCAGGCGGTCGCACAAGAGCCTGATCGGAAGCGGGTCGAGAAACGCGCGAGCCTCTGAGTGGCTCACCACGATCGGCGAGAGGCGCCGGCCGCCGCGGGCGCGCAGTGCCGCGCCTGCGGCGCAAAGCCTGGTTGGACCGGCGCCGAGTCGGGAGCCCGCGCCCAAGAGTGCACGCGCCCTCGTCAGCACCTGCTCAGGTCGTTTCCAGATCGCGCGTAGGCCTGAGAGCCCGAAGAACGCCTCACCCGGCCGCTCGGATTCGACCGCGGCGCCGATCGACTCCAGCTTCGCCACGTTTCGCTCCCAGGTCTCTTCGGCACGCTGCGGATCCGGCGCGACCAAGGCAAGCTCCGGGCAGCGACCGAGCGCTTCCGCCAGCCGCATCCCCGGCATCACTCCAAAGGCGCCCGCCGCCCCCGAAGCCGCTCCAACTACCTGCGGCCCACCCGGTACCGGCGCCAGCGCCACCGGGCCGTTCAGCAACTCGCGCCGTTCGGAGACCGCCGCCAGCAGCTCGAAACGAGGGACTAAGGCGCAAGCGACCATCACGAACGTATGTTCGCACAAGCGTCAACCCCTGTGATCTGTTTCCCTGCTGCTGGCGATACTTGACCTGTGCGCCTGTTCACGATCGCCCTGCTCGGCCTCGCGGTCGCCCTCTCGGCCTGCGGAGCGGAGGACGACCCAGCGCCCATGCCAACCGACGCCCAGGTCATCGAAGACTGGGCGCAGGCGCTCAGCGAGGGTGACACCGAGGCGGCCGCCGCGTTCTTCGCGATCCCGTCGGTGGCGGAGAACGGGATCCTGGTCGAGATCGAGAGCGAAGCGGATGCCGTCGCCTTCAACTCATCGCTTCCCTGCGGTGCCGAAGTCGAAGGAACGACGAGCGAGGGCAGCTTTACCACCGCCTCATTTCGCCTGACCGAGCGGCCCGGTGGTGGCTGCGGCACCGGCACCGGCGGCACGGCTCAGACATCGTTCGTGATCGAGAGCGGCCTGATCGTCGAGTGGCGCCGGATTGACGGGCCGCAACCCGAGCCTGACAGCCAAAGCGTGGCCTGATGCGATCGCGTCCGCGCGATCTTCGTCCAGGCGGGCTTTACCTATCCGGCGAACCGCCGATGGGAACCGGGAAGACAGGACGAACGAGAGGATTTCATGCATCACTGTGTCTCGGGCCGGAATGAGGCGGGCCTGAGCGGAGAATGAGAAGGTCCTCAGGGCGGTCTGGACGTCGAGACGGCGGCTGTGGGCGCTGGAACGGGTGGCACCGTCCAGAAGACCCCAGCTCGTTAGATCGGTTAGCATCGCGACGCTTGCGGCAAGAGAGGATCGCAGCGCCAACAAAGGAGGAGTTTGTGAAGTTTCGACGACTAGTGGCGAGTACTTGTGCGCTCGCCGCGCTCACGCTCGGCATCGCCGCCTGTGGCGATGACGACGAGAGCGACGACGGCGGCACCGACGGCGGCACCGCCAGTGGTGAAGTAACGATTTACTCGAGCTTGCCGAAGCAGGGCGCCTCGCGGCCAAATGGGCTTGCGACCGAGCAAGGCATGGCCCTTGCCTTCAATGAAGCGGGCAACGAGGCCGGCGGGGTGAACATCACCTTCGAAGGGCTCGACGACGCCACGGCCCAGGCTGGAGCCTGGACGCCCGAAGCGGAGTCGGCGAACGCGCGCCGCGCGGCGCAGGACGAATCGGCGGTCCTGTACCTCGGCACCTTCAACTCGGGTGCGGCTGCGATCTCGATCCCGCTCCTAAACGAAGCGGGTCTGGGCATGATCAGCCCGGCGAACACCGCGGTTGGTCTGACCTCGGACGATCCCGGTGCCGACACCGAAGCCGGCGAGCCCGACGTGTACTACCCGACGGGCGAGCGCAACTACACCCGGATCGTCCCCAAGGACACGATCCAGGGCGCCGCGCTAGCGAAGGTGATGGAGGAGGACGGCTGCACCACGGTCGCGATCCTCAACGACAAGGAGGTCTACGGCGCTGGTCTGGCGACCAACATCCAGACCTCCCTCGAGGAGCTCGGCCTCGAGGTCACCCGTAACGACGGGATCGACCCGAAGGCGCCGAACTACCGTTCGCTCGCCAGTGACATCGAAAGCGACGGCGCCGACTGCTTCGTCTACAGCGGCATCACCGCCAACAACGCGGTGCAGCTCTATAAGGATGTTGCGGCGACCGTGCCGGACGCGAAGCTGTACGGTCCTGACGGCGTTGCCGAGTCCACCTTCTACAACCCGGGGGAGGGCGGCCTTCCGGCCGACATCGCCTCGCGGGTGAAGGTCTCGGTGGCGACCCTCGACCCGAACAGCTACAGCGAGGAGGGCCAGAAGTTCTTCGAGGACTTCGAGGCCGAGTACAACGAGCCGAACCCGAACCCGTATGCGATCTACGGATACGAGGCCGCTCAGCTCGCGTTGGATGCCCTCGAGCGCGCTGAGGACCCGACCGACCGGGCCTCGGTAATCGAGGCGCTGTTCGCCACCGAGGATCGGGATTCGGTGCTGGGCACCTACTCGATCGACGAGAACGGCGACACGACGCTGACGGACTACGGCATCTACACGATCAAGGACGGCGAACTCGCCTTCGAGCAGAAGGTCGAGGCCGCCGAGTAGCAGCAGGCGAGCTAGGGGCCGGGCAACGAGGCCCGGCCCCTAGTCTCGACCAAGGCCGGGCATTGACGAGAAGAGCCTCCCTACCGTGAGCGCGGTTCGAGAGTTTGCGTCGCGGTATGCGCTGATCGCCTTTCTGGCGGCCATGCCGATCGCTTTCGGAATCCATGACCTTGTCGTCGACGGGAACCTGACGAGGCTGGGCAACAACCTCGTCGACGGCCTCTCGAACGGTGCGATCTGGGCGCTGGTGGCACTCGGATACACGCTCGTCTACGGGATTATCGAGCTGATCAACTTCGCCCACGGCGAGGTATTCATGATCGGCTCGTTCGTCTCCGTTGCGCTCTGGGGCTCGCTCGGGATCGGGCTCGGCACGTCCGTGCCGTTCCTGATCCTGGGGATCCTCCTGAGCCTGGTGATCGCCGCCCTCGCAAGCGGCAGCCTCAACGTGATGATCGAGCGCGTCGGCTACCGGCCATTGCGAAACGCACCAAGGCTGGCACCTTTGATCACCGCCGTCGGCTTCTCATTCATCCTTCAGAACGTCGGCCTCCTCTGGTTTGGTGGATCGCAGCGCAGCGTGCCTGACTTGATTCGCTCGCAGGAGTCAATCGTCGAGATTGGGGGAGTGATCGTCACTCGCGGAGACGCGCTCGCTCTGCTGGCCACGATCCCGCTGGTGATCGGCTTGACAGTGTTCATCACCCGCACCCGCCTGGGAAAGGGGATGCGGGCGACTGCGCAGGACCCCGACGCCGCGAAACTCATGGGGGTAAACGTCGACACGACGATCTCGCTGACCTTCCTGCTTGGCGGCATCCTGGCGGGAGCCGCCGGTCTGATCTACGCGCTCTACCAGACGACCGTCTGGTTCTTCCAGGGTTTCACCGCGGGGCTGATCGCTTTCACGGCCGCCGTCATGGGCGGGATCGGCAATCTGCGCGGCGCCGTTCTAGGCGGCCTGGTAATCGGGATGATTCAGCAGATCTCTGACAACCGGATTGGATCTGAATGGACACCGGCGATCGTTTTCGCCTTCCTGGTAATGATCATGGTCCTGCGCCCACAGGGCCTGTTGGGTGAGGAGACGAGGGAGGCGGGATGAGCGCCATCCTCGCCCGAATGCGGGCGATCCCCGCAGGCAAGTACATGGCGGTTGTCGCGATCGCGATCGCCGTCGCCATCCCCCTCTGGTTTGACAGCGGCAGCCCGTTCGTTGACGACTGCGTTCTGGCCCTGGCCTACATTGCGATGGCCCTCGGGCTCAACATCATCGTCGGCTTCGCGGGGTTGCTCGACCTTGGCTACGTGGCGTTCTTCGCGATCGGCGCCTACACGATCGGATACCTGGGTTCCAACTTCCTCTCAGGCGCCGATGGTGGCGCGGGTGTTCACCTGCTCGTGGGATCACCGACATCGGAGTTACCCGGCGTGCATATGAACTTCCTTGTCATCTTGGTCTGCGCCGTGGCGGCGACGTCCATCGCCGGGATGCTCATCGGGCTCCCTACGCTACGCCTGCGCGGCGATTACATCGCGATCGTCACGCTTGCTTTCGGAGAGATCATCGGCCGCATCGCGATCAATGGCGACCAGGTCCGAACCGGCGGGATTTGGGACAACACGATCGCCAAGCTCCCGGTGATTCCCGAGATTGGTGACAGCGCGACCCTGACGAACGGCCGGCAAGGCATCACCCCGGTTGACAAGATTGACCTGCCGTTCCTCGAACGCTTCCCGGCGCTTGACCTGCGCCCGTGGTATTTCGCCGCCCTGGCGCTGGTCCTGCTGGTCGTCTTCGTCAGCATCCGTTTGCGCGACTCGCGGCAGGGCCGAGCGTGGATCGCAATTCGTGAGGACGAGGTGGCGGCCTCGAGCATGGGGATACCACTGGTGCGAACGAAGCTGCTTGCCTACGGCACCGGCGCGGCGTTCGGCGGCATGGCAGGGGCCTTCCTGGGTTCCTACCTGAATACGGTCAACGCGGATCAGTTCCAGTTCTCGTTCTCGATCTTCGTCCTGGCCATGGTGATCCTGGGCGGCCTCGGGTCGGTCTGGGGAGTGGTGGTTGGCGCGGTCACGCTCTCCTTGATCAACAACCTGTTGATCCCGGATGTCCTGAACAACGTGCCCAGCGACATCGGACTCGACTTTGATCTGACCCAGCTGAGTTTCGGGATCTTCGGATTTCTCCTGGTGATCGTCGTGGTGTTGCGGCCGGAGGGCTTGATCCCGGAGAAGCGGCGAAAACTCGAGCTACATGGGGTGGGCGCAGGCGCCACGACCGGGGTCGGCGGCCCGCCCGATGTCGAACCTGATCTGATCGGCGGAGAGGACTCGAAGTCGTGAGTGCCGCGAACGGAGGTACCGCCCTGAAGGCGGATCACGTGAGCAAGGCGTTCGGCGGCCTGGTCGCGGTCAACGACGTCAGTTTCGAACTGCCCGAACGCGCGATCGTCTCGATCATCGGTCCGAACGGGGCAGGCAAGACAACGTTTTTCAACATGCTTACCGGGCTTTACCGCCCAACCAGTGGCAGCATCTCCTTCCGCGGCAGCGAGATAACCCGAACACGGCCGGACAGGATCATGGCAATGGGCGTTGCGCGAACCTTCCAGAACATTCGGCTCTTTCCGACGATGACGACAATCGAGAACGTGATGGTCGGGCAACATGCCCGGCTGCGCTCGGGGATCTTCGGTTCGATCCTGCGACCACCCTCGGTACGCGGCGAGGAGCGCCGCGCGCGGGAGAAAGCCCGCGAGACGCTGGCCTATGTCGGAGTTCCGGAGGCGGCGGCAAACGAAGCGGTGTCGAGCCTCGCCTATGGCGAGCAACGCCGAGTCGAGATCGCCCGCGCGCTTGCGTCCGACCCATCGATCCTATTGCTCGACGAACCGACGGCAGGCATGAATCCGAACGAGTCGGCGGACCTGACCGACTTGATGCGCAAACTGCGCGACGACCGCGGCCTGGCGATCCTCTTG
>JALZKA010000069.1 GCA_030859475.1 Actinomycetota bacterium | reverse complement strand
GTCTTGGCTTCGGAAGGCTCGGCATCGGCCTGGTCGGATTTGCGGTTGGCGGGCATGCTCAGACAAGCGTACGCGACCGGCTTTGCACCGGTAGGCGGGAAAACACGGCTGGGAGCAATCGCCCTGGCTTCCGGTCGCAGCCGTTGCTAGAGTGCCCCGTACATAACCACTGCATCCAGAGGGGTGGAGGGACTGGCCCTTAGAAACCCCGGCAACCAGCGAAGGTCTCGCGACTCAATCGCAGGTGCCAATTCCAGCAGGCGAAGTGCCTGGGAGATGTGAGTCGGAAGTCCGGTGGGACCTCTGCTCGCACTAGCAGAGGTCTTTTAAGTAAACGACACCGGAACGGAGGCTCACAAGATCATGGCACCCACGGCCCTCACTTGTAAGGAATGTCAGAGCAGCTACCCGCTCGACGCGCGCTACGTGTGCGAGGAGTGCTTCGGCCCGCTGGAGGTGGCGTACGAGGCGCAGGTCCCGGACGTTGAGGCGCTCAAGCGGAAGATCCAGGCCGGTCCCCGCGGAATCTGGCGCTACGCGGACTTCCTGCCATTCACGGAACGCCCCCGCGATCCGCTCGAGCCCGGGATGACCCCGCTGGTGCGCGCGGATCGTCTGGCCGAGCGCTTGGGGCTGGGTGAGCTCTGGATCAAGAACGACGCCGCCAACCCGACTCACTCGTTCAAGGACCGGGTGGTGGCCGTCGCGATCGCCAAGGCGCAAGAGCTGGGGTTCGAGACGGTCGCCTGCGCGTCGACAGGCAACCTGGCAAACGCGGTTGCCGCCCATGCAGCCGCCGCCGGGCTCGATTCCTACGTCTTCGTTCCCGCCGACCTGGAGGAGCAAAAACTGCTCGCGACGGGTATCTACGGCACCAACCTGGTCGGTGTGCGCGGCAACTACGACGATGTCAACCGCCTTTGCACAGAGCTATGCGAGGAGCGCCCATGGGCGTTCGTGAACGTCAACCTGCGTCCCTACTACGCGGAGGGCTCGAAGACCCTCGCCTACGAAACGGTCGAGCAACTCGGCTGGGAGCTCCCCGACCGCGTGGTCGTCCCAATCGCTTCCGGGTCCCTCTTCACCAAGATCGCCAGAGGGTTCAACGAATGGCGTCAGGTCGGCCTCGTTGCCGGCGACCTGCCGTCCTTCAACGGCGCGCAGGCGCGCGGCTGCTCGCCGGTGGCTACCGCATACGCGGAGGGCTGGGACGTGTGCCGGCCGCAGAAGCCGGACACGATCGCCAAGTCGCTCGCGATCGGCAATCCGGCGGACGGGCCCTATGCGCTGGAGCTGGCGCGGTCGAGCGGTGGCGGGATCGACAGCGTCACAGACCCCGAGATCAAGGCTGGCATCCGCCTGCTCGCGGAGACCACCGGGATCTTCACGGAGACCGCGGGCGGCGTCACAATCGCAACGCTTGCGAAGCTCGCCGAGCGTGGCGCGATCGATCGCTCCGAGTCCGTCGTCGCCTACATCACCGGCGAGGGGCTGAAGACCCTCGACGCCGCGAGGGACTCCTTCCACATGCACGAGATCGAGCCGTCGATTGAGTCGCTGGACGCCGAGTTCGCAGCCCCAGTCCCGGGTGGTTAGTAGATTCTGAGCCGATGGCGGTAACCGTGAAGATCCCGAGCCAGCTTCGCCCCGCGACCAGCGGGGAAGGCGAGGTTCAGGTGGAGGGATCCACCGTGGGCGAGGCCCTCGATGCCGTGTTTACGGAACACGACGGGCTGCGCGAGCGCATTACCGAAGACGGCACCTTGAGGCGCTTCGTGAACGTGTACGTCTCCGGTGAGGACATTCGCTTCCAGGACGGACTCGATACCCAGCTCAGCGATGGCGATGAGGTAACGATCCTGCCCGCCGTAGCCGGTGGCCGTTAGCCCGGCCGAGGTCCCCGTCGCCATTCTCTGTGGCGGTCGAGGGACCCGCCTTCAGGAGCAGACCCACGCGATCCCCAAGGCGCTGGTGGAGATCGGCGGCAAGCCGATCCTCTGGCATGTGATCCGGATCTACGCTGCGCAGGGCTTCCGGCGTTTTTACCTGTTGACCGGCTACCTGGGGGCGATGATCGATCAGTTCGTCACCGACGAGGCGTGGCCGGAGCCGATCGAGATCGAGACGGTGCCGACGGGCGAGGACACGCCCACCGGTGGTCGTGTCGCACGGGCCGCCGCGAAGCTCCGGGCCGGAACCTTCTGTTTGACATATGCCGACGGCGTGGCCGACATCGACCTCGCCGCGCTGCTCGAGCATCACCAGCGGCAAGGGACCGCGGCGACGATGACCGTGGTCAGGCCCTATAGCCAATGGGGAATCGCCCTGATCGACGACGACGAGCGGATCGAGGGATTCCGCGAGAAGCCCCGCCTCGACTACTGGATCAACGGCGGGTTCTTCTGCTTCGAACCGCGGTTTCTCGAGTACGTGGACGACGACACCATCTTGGAGGAGGCGCCACTGGGACGCGCAGCGGGCGATCGCGAGCTCTCGGCGTACCGCCACGACGGGTTCTGGGACTGCATGGACACCTACAAGGACGCGGTCACGCTGAACGACCTTTGGGCCCAGGGCCGGGCGCCGTGGAATCTGTGGGTGCAAGCCGGAGCCCTCAGGTGACCGTCGCATTGGTCACCGGCGCACGCGGCTTCGTCGGTGGCTGGCTGGCAAAGGCCCTGCTCGAGCGGGGCGATCAGGTAATCGGCCTCGACCGCCGCCGCCTGACCGAGAAGCCCTCGGCGATCGGAATGCTTGGGATCGAGGACGACCTGGTCCAGATCGAGGCCGACCTGTGCGATCCGGACGCGCTGGCGCGGGTCCTCGCCGGTCACTCGGTCGACACGGTCTTTCACCTCGCGGCTGAGACAATCGTGAGCACCGTTCAGGACTCGCCCGTGGCGGGGTTTCGCTCGAACGTCGAGGGCACGTGGACCTTGCTTCAGGCCTGCTTGGAGCACGATGTCGAGCGGATCGTGTTCGCCTCCTCCGACAAGGCCTACGGCGCTCACGACGAGTTGCCGTACCGTGAGGATTTCCCCCTTCAGCCGACCGCTCCCTACGAGGCCTCGAAGGCGGCCGCCGACCTGATCGCCCGCTCGTACTGGCACTCGTATGGTCTACCCGTAGCGGTCACCCGCTTCGCGAACATCTACGGTGGCGGCGATCTGAACTTCTCCAGGCTGATCCCCGAGGCGGTCAGCGCCGCCCTCGACGGCCGGGCGCCGATCCTGCGCTCCGACGGCTCCCCGGAGCGCGACTTCCTCTACGTGGAGGACGCCGCCGCCGCGTACCTCGCCATCGCCGAAGGGCTCGAGCGCGATGACGTTCGCGGGCAGGCCTTCAACGCGGGCGGTGGCCGCTCCTATCCGGTCGGCGAGGTCGTCGCGATGATCGCCCGCTTGTCCGGGAGCGGGGTGGAGCCGGACATTCGCGGCACCGGCAACCCCGCGGGGGAGATCGACCGCCAATACGTGGATCCCACGAAGCTTCGCGAGACTCTCGGCTGGGAGCCGGCCGTGGGCCTCGAAGAAGGCCTTAAGCGCACGCTCGAGTGGTACCGGGAGCACCCGGAGTCACGGGCGCCGGCGCCCGCACCCGCCTGAGCCACCGCAACCGGATGCTGTTAGCCGTGTCCGGCACGGTTATCCGCAACCGGGGCGCTGTCTAGGCCGCGAGGTCGTCTTGGGCCAGCATCGCCGGCTCGGTCATCTCGACCAGCTCACGCAGAGCCGCGTTGACGATCTCAGGCGACTCGAGCGGTGTCATGTGGCCAGCGTCGGGGTCAACCCGCAGGCCGAGTGAGCGGGGGAGGGCCGTCTCAATTCGCTCGGCGTGGCTGATCGGCGTCATCAGGTCGCGTTCGCCGGCGACAACGATCACCGGGACGTCGAGTGCGTCGAGCTTGCTCAGGAGCGCCATTCGCGACATCGCGCGCCCGACCTGCGAGCGCGCCTTGGTGCGGCAGTCAAGCGCCATCCGGGTGGTCAGCTCGATGTCCTCGTCCGATGCGCCGGGCCCGAGCGCTGCATACGCAACAGCGGCCTTGACTATCGGCACTGGCAACCCCGTGAGAGGGCCCGGGGCCTCGAGTACGAGGTCGGCGATGCGACCGCGGACAGTTCCGAACGGACCCGGTAGCTGGCGAACCACAAGCTGGTCGCTTGTCAGCGCCTCCAGTCCGGTCGAGAGGAGCGCTGCCCCGCGGATCATGGATTCCACTTCGGTGCGGTGCGCCTCGGCCCAGGCCGCGAGCGTCATCGCCCCCAACGAGTGCCCCACGATCAGTGGCCGCTCGCCGTCCGGGACCGCCGCCTGCAAAACCAGGTCGAGGTCCCGAGCGAGGGCTGTTAGCGAGTAGTCGTCGTCGCGGGCATCCTCCGAGAGCCCGTGACCGCGGTGGTCGTAGGTGACGACGCGAAGCTCCCCGGCAAGCTCGGCGACCTGCTTGTGCCACAGCTCCTGGGTGCCGGTCCAGCAATGCACCAGGACCAGCGTCGGCGCACCGTCCGGCCCGTGGACGCGCACGTGCCGGTAGCCGCCGTCCGAACCCAGCACGTCGACGGGCCGGCCCGACTCGCTCCCGGCCCGGCGCTGATCGCTCGCTTGGCCGGTGCGGCGAGCCGTGAGCCAGGCTGCGGCTGCGGTGGCGCCGACGAGCCCGGCGCCAAGCATGGCCTTCTGTCGCGACGGCTTACTCATCGATGGGACTGGAAGTATCGCGCTTGCGCTCGATCGCCCGCATCACCAGGAGGCCACCGACGATCAGCAGGACGGGCAGGAAGAACGGCAGCGTCGAGACAATGTCGCCGTGGTCGGCGATCGGGAGGGAGATCTCAAGTGCGGCGGTCACGCCGTCACCTCAGGCCTGATCCCTCCGCGGTCCTCGGCCTCGGCTGCGACCGGCCGAGCCTGCGGCGGCTCGGCGGCAACGGCAAGGCGGTGGAGCGCCCACGTGATCAGGATGATCAGGCTGAGCGCAATCGAAGCGACGACCAGGTAGGCGAACGTGGTCAGCCAGGACGCGGCGTCCTTCTGCTCGCGCTGAAGAATGGTGTGGTCGGCTACGAATGTCCGCTCGAAGCTGGGCGAAGCCGGCACGCCTTCGGCGGGGATCGCGGGATCCTCGGGCAAATAGATCGGGATCCCGCTCAGCGTGTTGCCGCGTGAGATCCGGACGACGGTCTTCCAGTCGCCGGTCACCGGAACCGGTTCCTTCGTCGTGAAGGTGCCGGGCTCACCGGTGGACTCCAGCGGCTCCGCAATGAAGCCGCCCCCCTGCCACGCGGTGACGTTGAGGAACTCGGCGCCCTCGGCTGCGTCGGCGGGCTGGAAGCGAACGGTTGGCGTCACGTAGCCCTCCTGGACCGCAGGAGCCAGGTCAACCTGTGCTGAGACACCCTCAAGGGAGGGCTTAGGCAGCGAGAACACCACGATCCCCGTCAGGACGACGGCGCCGGCGATCGCTCCGTATCGCGCGCCGCGGGTTCGCGGCTTCGAGTCGGAGGCGAGGCGCTCGCCGACCCAGGCGCCAAGGAGGGACCCGGCCATGGCGGCGAGCAGACCCAGGACCGCGCCCTCGGGCAGCAGGTTCGAGGTCCAGGGAATCGGCATCCAGACATTGGTCCAGCCCCATTCGGCGGCCAGGCCGACCGTGCCGACGCCGATGCCGGACCAGAGGCCGAGCTGGAGGGTGCTCGCTCGCGGCATCAGGAGGAAGACCGCTTCCACCACGAGCGCGGGAACGATAAAGAGGGCGAAATGCGGGGTCGTCTCACCAAGGATCGGGCCGACGATCACCGACACCGCGCCGCGGATCACGAGATAGAAGAGGCAAGCGCCGATCGCGGCGCCGCGGCCAAGCCAAAGCCGGACCGAAACCAGGCCAACCCCGGCGGCGAACATCACGAGGATCGGGCCGAAGACCATCCGGAACTGCGGCACACCGAAGTCGAACTCAACCGGGAAGACCATCAGGCCGATCAGGAAGCCGCCGCTCAAGGCAACCTTGCGCGCCCAGGCGATGTACGACATCTCGCGGGCTGGGCGGGCATCGGGCCTAGCCCGCTGGCCCTCGATCATGAGCGTCGCGATGCCGATCAGGGTTGTCGCGGCCCCGCCGATCAGCATCAGGTGCGTCGGGCCCCAGAGGGTCACGTCCTGGCCGAAGATCCGGTGCCAGACGTCGTCGAGGGGGAAGCCGATCAGTGCGAAGCTGGCGCAGGCGGTAAGCAGGACGCCGCCAAGCGGCGCGTACCAGTCGCCGACAATTCGGATCGCGCTTCGAGACGGACGCTCAAGCGGCAAGACGCACGCGAAGAATCCGGCGGTGAAGATCCCGAAGAGGCCGCCCAGGATCAAGTAGTGGGACGGGTTCGCGAGTGGGCCCTCGTCGCGTCCCTTGTCGATATGCAGGGAGACGTCCCAGAGGAAGCCGAGGAACGCGGTAATCAGGGCTCCGGCCGCGATGCCCGCCGGCAGAGCCACCCAGCCGGGAAGACCGCTGACCCGTTCGGAGAAGGCCGCGAGGCGGCCAAGGATCGGGATCCGGCCGGTGCGGTGGCCGATGCCCAAGACCAGCAGCCCGGCCGTCAGGAGGATCGCAGCGGAGGTCGCCAGGATCACCTCGCCCATGGCGGCGCCGCCGGCGGGCGGGGGGGAGGGGTCGGCGGCCTGGGCCAGAGCAAGCTCGGGGAGCAGCAGGGATGCCAGCGAGGCGGCCGTGAGCGAGGCGATCATGGACCGATCCATCGAATGAGTCCTCCGTTTGATGGGAAGCATTGACCAGGGGAATACCCGCGGTGGGGCAAACGTTACATCAAACGATGTCACGTTGATGGATGACATCTTCACTGGTAGGGTGGGCCCGATGGCTACAGAGTCGCTTCGGGCAGTGCCTGCGCCCAAGCCGGACGTACCCGGCTTGGGTCCGGACGAATCCGCCAGCCAGATGACCGTCGAACAGCTTGCCGCGGAGAGCGGGATGAGCGTGCGCAACATTCGCGCGCACCAGGCCAGAGGGCTGCTGCCACCGCCGGAGGTTCGCCAGCGCGTCGGCTATTACGGAGCGGAACACTTGGCACGACTCCGCCTGATCACCGAGCTCCAGGCGGACGGCTTCAACCTGAAGGGGATCGAGCGCCTGCTCGAAGGGGCCAACGGCGAGTCCTCGGCGGCGATGCTGAGCTTTCGTCGCGCCTTGACAGCGCCGTTTGAGACCGAGCGCCCGGAGATCGTGAGCTTGATGGAGCTGCGCGAACGGCTTGGCACCTCGTCGCCCAAGATGCTGGCGCGTGCCCTGAAGATGGGGCTCGTGACCCCGGTTGGCCCCGCCAGCTTTGAGGTTCCCAGCCCACGCCTGTTGACGATCGCTGGGGAGGTGATTGACCGGGGCGTCACGCTGGAAGCAGCGCTTGACGTGGTCGCCGTGGCGCAGCGCTCAAGCGGCTACGTCGCCGAGGCGTTCGTCAAGCTTTTTCTCGAGCAGGTTTGGCAGCCGTTTGAAGACGACGGGCGACCACCGGAAGACTGGCCGAAAGTCCTCGAGTCGATCGAGCGCCTGCGCCCGATTGCGTCCGAGGCGCTCGTCAGCGTGTTCCAGATGACGATGAGCGAAGAGGTCGAGGAAGCCTTCGGCCGCGAGTTGGCGCGTCTCTCCGGGCAGGAGCCGCCCCGCCGAAAGCGCAGGCACTAGATCTAATGCGCTTCGACCTGAAGCCGATCTCCGACACGATGGCCACGATCCGGGACGCGGTCTCGCTTCTCCCGAACGTCCTGCGCACCCTGGATGGCATCCACGACGGTGTCAGGGAAATGGGCGACGAGGTCCATCGGATGCGATTGGGGGTGGATGAGATGGCGGTCGAAGTCAAGGCGATGAAGACGGGCGTCGAGCCGCTGGACGCCCAGCTCGAGAAGGTCGCCGCGAATATCGACAACCTGGAGCCTCGCCTGGAGGACCTGAGCCTCGCCCTACACCCGATGCGGCGCGCGACGGGCAAGCTGGGCCGCCGGCGCGTTCGGACGGCTGAAGGCGCTGTGATCGAGCTCGACGAATCTGGGATCGGAGAGCTTTCCGAGGGTCAGACCGAGCCGGGCGAGAACGTGTCGCATGCCGACGGGTCGCCGGACTCGTAGCCGCGCTTGAACCACGTCTTCCGCTGATCCGACGTCCCATGGGTGAAGCTGTCGGGGCTCACTTCCTGCCCGGCCTGTTCTTGCAGACGGTCGTCGCCGATGGCCTCGGCGGCGCTGAAGGCCTCGTCCAGGTCGCCGTCCTCCAGATCGCCGGAGGCGAAGACGGTGGCACCCCAGACGCCGGCGTAGCAATCGGCCTGTAGCTCCGTCCGGACCGACAGCTCGTTCTTCGACGATGGATCCTGGCGCTCCAGACTCGAGACCTTGGAGTTGGTCCCGGTCACGTTCTGGATGTGGTGCCCCATCTCGTGCGCGATCACGTACGCCCAGGCAAAGTCGCCACCGGCTCCGAGCTGGCGCTGCATGTCCTCGTAGAACGTGAGATCCAGGTAAACGCGCGAGTCGGCAGGGCAGTAGAAGGGCCCGACGGCGGATGTGGCGTTACCGCAGCCCTCAGTGGAGACGGCTCTCGAGTAGAGGACGAGCTGGGCGTCCTGGTACTTCTCGCCGGCCTTCTGGAAGGTGCCCGCCCAGACGGCCTGGCTGTCCTCGAACACGTATACGGAGAAGTCCTTGAGGTCCCGCTGCGGATCTTCCTCGGGCGGAATCGGATCGGGGTCGCTTGCGCCCGGGGCTGTCGCTCCCGGAGCGAGGATGTCGAAGCCGTCCGGCAGCTGGAACCCGCCACCGCCTGAAGAGCCACCCCCACCGAAGACCTGGATCGCGATGAGGATGATCGCGACAATCGTGCCGAGGCCCCCGCCGAGTCCGGCCATCCCTCCGGGCATGCCGCCGGGCAGCGAGATCCTGCGCCCCCCGCCGCCGGTTCCTTCAGCGCCACGCAGGTCAATGACGTTGCCGGAGCCTTTCTTCCGCGGCCGCCACTTCATCGCGGGCAGCCTAGCGCGGGCGCTTGAGTGCAAGGACCGTAACGCCGGTCAATCCGCGCAGGAGGGTGACCCGGCGCCCCGTAGTTCAGGGCCACGGGGTTCACACGACCGAGAAGGAGACCGTTGCCGATGTCATCGCAACTTGGATCGGCGGCACGCCGGAGGCTCGCGGGAGCCTGCGTAGCCGTCCTGGCCGGATCGATCTACGTACCCAGCCAGGCTGATGCCGCGTTGCCCCATGTGGTGCAACCGGGGGAGACCCTGTGGTCGATCTCGGCGGCGAACAATCTGACTACTCGGACCGTGGCCGTCTTCAACGGGCTGCCGGAGGATGCCTTCGTGGTCGAGGGGCAAACGGTCAACGTGCCGACGGTCGACGAGGGCGCCGCAGCGCTGATCAGCGCTGGCATTACTCCGGGAAGCAACATCGGTTCAGGGACGTCAACCATGTCTTCGGGTGGCGCTGGGCATACCGTCGTTTGGGGCGAGTCCTTGTCGTCGGTCGCGGCTGCAAACGGCATCTCGATCGATTCCCTGGCTGCGGCCAACGGTCTTGCGACGGACTCGTTCCTGATCGAAGGCCAGAGCATCACGATTCCAGCGACAACTGCGGGCACGAGCGCGACCGCCGGCCTCGGCCACATCCCGTCGCCCTACGGCGAGCTTCATCTTGATCCCGCCGCAGCCGACACATGGAACGCGATGCGAGACGACTCGCTCGCGAACTACGGCGTGGATCTGTACCCGGAGGGCACCGCTTCCGCCTACCGGACCACGGAGCAGCAACAGCAGCTCTATGACCTCTATCTCTCCGGCCAGGGCGCTCCGGCGAACCCGCCTGGCACCAGTTCCCACGAGGTCGGCGTGGCGGTGGACGTCGCCGAACCGGTGATGCGCGACGTGATCGACCAGATCGGCGGTGGCTACGGCTGGAGCGGCACGATCCCCTCGGAGTGGTGGCACGTGCAGTACGGGTGGTAGCCGGACCACTCCGCGAACCGCGACGTCGCGCATCCGGGGGCCGGGCATAAGACGCCTCGGTTCACCCTGACGCGCCCGGCAGGATTCGAACCTGCGGCTTCCGCCTCCGGAGGGCGGCGCTCTATCCACTGAGCTACGGGCGCGGAACGGCGCAGTCTAGACGCGGCTCTAGGCTGCACCGCGATGGACATGGAC
>JALZKA010000068.1 GCA_030859475.1 Actinomycetota bacterium | reverse complement strand
GTCACGGGCTTGGGTGATTCCTCCGGCGCGGGCTCTGGCGGTGTCTCCTCACCGTCCTCGCTGGATCTCTGCAGGCGGAACGATCGCATCAGGATCTATCGTCGCATAAGGCCCCAAACCAGCTTCCCCCGGGCGAAACCCGGAGATCCGCTTGCAGGCAGGGAGTCATCACCGCATGCGGTGGCGCAGATCACGCTCGACCTCGCGGCGAACCTCCCGGTCGCGGATCTCCCGGCGGCGATCGCGGCCCTCCTTGCCCTTGGCAAGCGCGATCTCGACCTTCGCGCGCGGGCCCTTGAAGTAGACGCGGGTGGGCACCAGGGTCAACCCCTTCTGCTGGGTGCGGCCAATCAGTCGCTCGATCTCGTATGCGTGCAGCAGGAGCCTGCGCGGCCGCTCTGGCTCGTGGTTCTCCATCGCTGCCGGCGGATAGGGCGGGATGTGGAGGTTGCGCAGCCAGACTTCACCGTCCTCGACGGCCGCATATGCGTCGGCGAGCTGCACCTTGCCGCCACGCATCGACTTCACCTCGGTTCCCAGCAGTTCGATCCCGCACTCGAACTTCTCGACGAGCTCGTACTTGTGCGAGGCGCGCCGGTTCGTAGCGACGTCGCCCGCGGCGACCTTCTTCTTTCCCTTCTTGGCCATCAGATCGACACCCCTGCCAGGGGGGAAAAGCTCCTTTCGCGCCTTGCGTCGCCCATCGGATACCTAGGTTGACCGATCGCCGTCGTAGGCGGGGTCCAGATCGCAGCGGCCCCTGGGCGGCTCGACCGAACTTACCGTGACGGCGATGGGATCCCCCAAGCTGACGGCTCGGCCAGTGCGGCGGCCGACCAGCGCCGTCTCGGTCTCATTCAGGTCGAAGCGCTCGCCGCGCAGGACCCTGGCAGGCAGGAATCCCTCGTAGACGTCCCCAAGCTCCCCCGCGAAGCGAATGAACGCCCCGGCACCCACGACGCCTGACACCTCGCCGTCGAACCGAGTCTCCCAACCGCGCTCGAAAAGCTCGCGCTCGAGCAGGAATCCGGCGCAAACCCGGTCGGCCCGGCGCTCCATGCGCACGGCGTCCCGCTCGCGATCCGAGCTGTGAACGGCGCCTTCGCGAACCTCCGTCCCGTCAGGCTCGTCCTCGCCGGCGCCGATCGAATGCAGCAGGGCCCGATGGGCGATCAAATCCGGATAGCGCCGGATCGGCGAGGTGAAGTGCGCGTAGGCGGTCGACCCCAGGCCGGCGTGACCCAGGTTCTGCGGGGAGTAGTAGGCCTGCTTCAGCGACCGCAGCACGAGCGAGCCCCACGCGTCGCGGCCGTGCCCCCGACGCCGCGCCTCGCCCGCGACGAGCCGGCTTGCCTCGCCCACCAGGCGCCCCGCCTCGCTGGGTGCAATCCGCTTCTTGGTCGCGGGCGTGGGCACGTCAAGGGCGGCGAGCTGATCCAGCAGGTGCTGAACGCGGTCCGGGTCGGGCTGCTCATGGACGCGATAGACCGTGATCGCCTTGCGCCGCTCGAGGTGGGCAGCCACGGATTCGTTGGCAAGGATCATCAGGTGCTCGATCAGCCGGTGAGCTTCCGTTTGGGGGACTCCACGGGCCGCGACCGGGGTGCCGTCCGAATCGAAATCGAACTCGGGTTCGAACGACTCGATCTCCAGCGCGCCGATCTTGCGGGCGGCGGCCAGGTCGCTGGCGGCCCTGCGCGCCAGTGCGAGCGGCTCGGCGACTTTCGCGGGTGGCTCGTCGTTCCCCCCGAAGATCGCATCCAGCTGCCCGTACTCGAGGCGAGCATCCGAGCGGATCCGGCTCCTGTAGAAGCCGGCTGACCGCACCGCACCGCTGCCGTCAAGCCGCACCTCGACCGTGACCGCCAACCGATCCACCCCGGGGACCAGGCTGCACGCTTCATCGGAAAGCGCGGGCGGGAGCATCGGCTCGACCAGGCCCGGGACGTAGACGGATGTCGCCCGCCGGGCCGCCTCGCGGTCAAGGGCGGAGCCGGGTCTTACGTGCGCGGAGACGTCGGCGATGTGGATCCAAAGGCGGATCCCGTCGCCATCGGCCTGGGCGGAGACGGCGTCGTCGAAGTCACGGGCCGTGGCCGGATCGACGGTGAAGGTTGCCAGTTCGCGCAGGTCGCGCCGGGTCGGATCGACATCGCCGGCGGTCTCCGGCGACGCGCGGGCATCCTCCTCCACCTTGCCCGCGAAGCCGCGCCTGCCCAGCCCCTCCCAGAGGATCGCCTCGACAACGTCGCGGGCCCGCTTGGGGGATCCGAGCAAGCGGACCGGGCGCGCCCCGCGCCCGCTCGGCTCGGCCAGGAGCATCCGGCCCGGATGCGCTTCGAGCTTGCCGCGCTCCAACGGCACCTGCCCGCCCCGCTCGAACAGGGGCTCGACGACGCGGAAGCGTCCACGGCGCTCCACCACTCCGACGAACGCCTCTCCACGCGGCCCGCGGCTCAAGGCGTCCCGGCGCCTGGCCCCGGCGAGTCCAGCAAGCGAAGCGCCTTCCGGAGCGCCTCGTCACCCGGAGTCTTGGGATCGTCGACGGCGCGCTCGTCGGGCTTGACGCCCTCGCCGGCCAAGGAGGTCCCATCGGCGGTCAGGTACTCGCCGACCGTCAAGTCCACGGCCCCACCCGCCGGCAAGTCGATCACTTCCTGAAACGTGCCCTTGCCGAAGGAGTCCTCGCCGAGGATCGTCCCCAGTCCGTAGGACTGGATCGCGGCGGCCAGAATTTCGGCCGCCGATGCCGTGTCCCGGTTGATCAGGACAATCGTCGGGCGGTCCGGGATTGGCTCGCCCTGGGCATCGTAGATCTGCTCGCCACGTGTGCGGCTGCGGGTCGTGACGACATCATCGCCCTCGTTCACGAACAGGCTCGAAGTCAGCACCGCCTCGTCCAGCAGGCCGCCACCGTTGCCACGCAAGTCCAGAATCAGGGCTCCCGCCCCCTGACGGTCGAGGCGCTCGATCTCTTCGCGCAGCTCGCCGTGGGCGCCGCGAGAAAAGCCGGCGAACCGCACGTGGGCGGCCTCGGTGCCGCCCGGGGTCTTGACGATCTCACCCTCGGCGACGGGCAGCCGGACGGTCGCCCGCTCCAGGTCCAGGTCGCGGGCATTGCCTCCGTCGACCGGGTCCACCCGAATGGTCACCTCGGTCCCGGGCTCGCCCTTGATCCGGGTCGTCGAGACCTGGGAGGGGACGCCGGCGATCGACTTCCCGTTGACCGCGACGATCACGTCGCCACGCTTCATCCCGGCTTCCTCGGCCGGGGAGTCGGTCAACACCTCGGCGACACGCAGCCCCCGCTTGACCTCGGACACCGTCAGGCCGACCCCGGAGAAGTTGCCCTCGGTCGCCGTATTGAAGGTCCGCAGCTGCTCCGGCGTGAAGTAGTGGGAGAAGCGGTCCCGGTGCTCCTTGCGGAGGGCGGCGATCATCCCGCGAATCGACGACTCATCGAGCTCCTCATCGGAAACCTCCTCGAAATAGTTCTCCTCGATCGCCTCCCGGGCTTGCTCGCCTAGCGACTGATCGGCGATTCCGTCGCGGTAGAGCTGGTAGGCCAGCGCGCCAACGGCGAGGGTGGCCAAGGCCCCGACGATCAGGCCCGAGATGAATCCGGAGCGGCGTTCGTCGGAGCTACTGTTCACACCCTCAGGAAGCGGCGCAGGGTGATGCCACTCCCGAGGGCGGATACCAACGTGGCGGACGCGATGAGGATGATGACCAGGGGCAGGAAGCCCATGGTCGAGAAGCTGTCCACCAGGTCAAAGTTGTTTGAGAGCGGGTCCACGATCGTCACCTTTCCGAGGAACAGTATGGCGACGGCGATCACGGCTCCGGTCAGTCCGACGATGACGCCCTCGATGATGAAGGGCCAGCGGATGAACCAGTTTGTTGCCCCGACCAGGCGCATGACCTCGACCTCGCGACGGCGGGCGTAGATCGAGAGCCGAATCGTGTTGCCGACGAGCATCAGCGAAGCGATCAGCAGCAGAATCGCGAGCACCCCGATCACAATCGTGACCGCGCTGGTCACCCGGGTGATCGGCGACGCGTCCTGGCGGGCATCCTGGACGCTTTCGATGATCGGGCTGATGGGCTTCGGTTCACCTGACGGGCCAACCGAGCTGATCGCGGCCGAGACCGCGCTCAGCGACTCCGGACTGTCGATGTCGATCGCAAACGAGGCGGGGAGTGGATTGGTGCGCAACTCGCCGAGCGACTCCTTGAGCTCACCGTCCACCTTCTGCTTAAGCAGCGGAATCGCCTCCTCCTTGGAGATGAACTCAGCGCCCTCGACGTGCTCTACCGCGAGCAGGTCCGCCTCGAGCGCCTCGACCTCCGCCTTGCTGGCGTCGTCGTACAGGTAGACGTTCAGGCCGATCTGGTCTCGCACGTCCTGGGTCTTGTCCTCGGACGCCTTCAGCACCGGGATGAGGACGCCCAAGAGCAGGGTGGTGACCACGATCGTCACGATCGCGGCGAAGGAAGGCGCGGCGCTGCGGCGCAGCGCGCGAAAGGCCTCGGAGACAAAGAATGCAAACCGGCTCATCGCTCAGCTTCTAAAAGTCCAGGATGCTGCGGGGGTCATCGCCGATATCCAGCTCCGCCTCCAGGCGAGCTGCGAACTCGCGCGTGGACTCGTCGTGATAGCCGCCACCGGCCTGATCGCGAACCAGACGGCCCTGGTCGAGAGCGATGACGCGACGGCGCATCTTGTCGACCATCTCCGAGTCGTGGGTAACCACGAGCACGGTAGTGCCGGTCCGGTTGATCCGGTAAAGGAGCTGCATGATCCCGATCGACGTGTGGGGATCGAGGTTGCCGGTGGGTTCGTCGGCCAGAAGGAGTGGCGGGTGATTCACGAAGGCGCGGGCGATCGATACACGCTGCTGCTCGCCGCCGGAAAGCTGGTCCGGATAGTTGTGGATCTTCGACTGGAGGCCGACCAGCCGGATGATCTCCGGCGTCTTGCGCCGGATCTCCGCCCGCGACTCGCCGATGACCTGGAGGGCGTAGGCGACGTTGTCGTAGACGGTGCGGTTGGGCAGCAACTTGAAGTCCTGGAAGACCGTTCCGATCCGGCGTCGCAGCATCGGCACCTTCCCCAGCGGCAGATCGTTGATGTCGTGGCCGGCGATCATGACCTCGCCCGCCGCAGGCTCGACCTCGCGAATCAGCATCTTGATCAGCGTTGACTTGCCACACCCGGTTGGGCCCACGACGAAGGCGAACTCGCCTCGCTCGACCTCAATCGAGATGCGCTCCAGGGCGACGTGGCCGCCGGGGTAGACGACGGTCGCGTCCTTGAGAGCGACGATCGGCGGCTTCGGAGCCGGGGCGCCGGTGCGCTGCTCGTAGCGCCGCGCTGCCTCCGTGTGATCGCGGGAGCGCCGGTGCGTGGATCGTGAACGTGTCAGGGCCATCGGCTCAGGTCTTTCTCCGGTACCGCGCCGGTTCCTCTACGGAGCGTTCTGGTGCAAGGTCGCGGCCACCGGGCGGGACAGACAGAGTAGCAAGGGTGTGAGGAAACGCTAACGATTTGCCTGGATGCGCGCAAACAACCAGACCCCCACCCACCTCACCGCCCCGCGGCTTCAAGTGCCGCCGCCGGGTCGTCGTAAACTGTCCAGCGGCTGATCACGTCGTTCTGAATCTCGTAGAGCATCCAGAAGCGGTTCTCCCAATCAAGCCCGCTTCCCTTGCCCCGGCCGCGCTGGGTGCTGATCACCAACACCCGATCCCCCGCTTCGCTTATCTCCTCGATCTCCTCACGCCACTCATCCCAGGTTTCCATCCATTCGCTGAAGATCGCGACCATCTCATCGCGCCCTTGACCGACGCGGCCATCAACGCGGTGGCGTGCGTCGATTACGACGTCGGGGCTGAAACAGGCCAGCGATTTCTCGAAGTCGCCCCGGCCGAACGCCTCGTACATCCGCCGCACGATCTCCACGTTCTCCTCAGACATCGCCCCGAGTATCTCGCACCGTAGGCCGCCCGCCTCATCGCTTGCCCGATGAGGCTCCGGGGGTCGGGATCGTCTTCCGCGCGCTCAGGTCCAGTCCGGCCCGAAGAGGGGCGGGTGCGAGACGATCGGCTTTAAGAGCAGGGCTTCGCGTGCCCGGTCGGCGATCCCTCGGGCGGTCAGGCCAAAGTGCTCCATGCACGCCTCGCCCGTGCCGGAAACGCCGAACTCATCGCCCATCCCGACGGCGAACACCGGGACCGGGTGCTGCTCGGCGGCGACCTCGCGGACGGCGTCGGCCAGGCCGCCGACGACGCGATGCTCCTCGGCGGTGACAGCCACGCCGGTCTTGGCGAGCGACTCCAAGACGGTCTCCGAATGAAGCGGCTTGATGATCGAGACGTTGACGACCTCCGCTTCGATGCCGTCCTCCGACTCGAGGGATTCGGCCGCCTCAAGCGCGCGCCAGACCATGTGGCCGGTCGCGATCAGGCTGATGTCCTTGCCGGCGCGCAACACGTCCACGCCATGGCCCATCGAGTCTGGAATCTCGTCGTAGACGACCGGGGTGGCCGGGCGCCCGAAGCGCAGGTACATCGGATCGTCCGACTCGTACGAGTCGAGAACGGCCCGGTAGGCCTGGTTGTAGTCGGCGGGCACCACGACCTGCATCTTCGGCATCACCCGCATCAAGGCGATGTCCTCGATCATCTGATGCGACGCACCATCCTCGCCCAGCGACACGCCCCCATGCGACGCGCAGACGCGCACCGGCAACTCGTTGTGAGCGATCCCGAGGCGGATCTGGTCGTAGGCGCGGCCGGTGGCGAAAATCGCGAAGGTCGAGGCGTAAGGCCGCTTGCCGGTGGCGGCCAGGCCGCAGGCCATCGACATCATGTTCGCCTCGGCTGCCCCTACGTTGAAGAACCGCTCCGGGAACGCGTCGCCGAACTTGGCCGACTGGGTGGACACCGAGAGGTCCGCGTCCAACGCAACGACATCCTCATGAGCCTCGCCCAGCTCGAGCAGGGCGTCGCCGTACGCGGCCCGGGTCGCGGTTGCCTCGGACTTGCCCGCCATCACCCATCCTCCCCGCCGGCGCGAAGCCCGTCCGTCTGCCGACGCAGCTCGGCTTCGAGCTCGTCGAGGGCAGCGGATGCCTGCTCCGGCGTCGGCGGCTTCCCGTGGAAGCCGAAGCGACCTTCCATGAAAGAGACGCCGCGGCCCTTCCTCGTCTGCGCGATGATCGCCGCGGGACGGTCGAGGATGCGGCTGCGCTCCAGCGCTTCGACGATCTGTCCCATGTCGTGCCCGTCGATCTCGACGGTGTCCCAGCCGAAGGCCTCGAATTTGGCGCGCATGTCACCGATGTCCATCACCTGCTCGGTGGTGCCGTCGGTTTGCAGGTGGTTGTAGTCCACGATCGCCGTCAGGTTCGGAATGCCGAAGTGAACCGCCGCCGTGGCCGCCTCCCAGGTCTGACCCTCCTGGCAGTCGCCGTCGGAGAGCACGCCAAACACGTGAGCCGTGCTCTGGAGTCCGTCCAGGCGAAGGGCCAAAGCGATGCCGACGCACATCGAAAGCCCCTGGCCGAGGGAGCCGGTCGAGACCTCCACGCCTGGGGTCCGCCTCATGTCGGGGTGACCCTGGAGAGGCTTGCCGATCTTGCGCAAGCCCTGGAGATCCTCGAGCGGGAAGTACCCGTGATGCGCCAGCGCCGCGTACTGGATCGGGGCGGCGTGCCCCTTGCACAAGACGAAGCGGTCGCGCTCCGGCCACGCGGGGTCCTCGGGGTCGTGGCGGAGCACGCGGTTGTAAAGCGCGGAGACGATGTCCGCCGCCGACAGCGAGGAGTCGAGATGCCCGGACTTGGCGACCGCGAGCATCCGCACGCACTCGACCCGCAAGACGGTAGCCCAGCGCTCGAGCTCGGCGATCGTGGGCGCGCTCTCGCCCCGCGCAGCCTCCTTCGAGGGTGGCCTGGGATCGGGCACCGGCCGAAGGTGGCTCATGGATGCGAGGTTAGCGGCCTCCGTTCCGGCCGAGTCTGGCGCCGCTTCTCCCATCGAGAGTGACGATAAGCGCGCGCGCCGACGGAATCAGAGGCGCTTGCTTCCCGCAATTTACGGGTGCCATAGTTGTCGAATGCATGTCAATCGTCGCCGCGCCCTGACTGCAACCGCCATCGCCGCCGTGGCCGGCTTGGGGAGTGGGATCGCCATCGGGTTGATCGACGATGACGACGTCGAGCCCACGGCGCGCGAAGCCGGGTCTGACCAGCCGCCGGCGCTGGAGCCCCAGCCCGGGCCGAGCCCGCGTCCCGGGGGTGGCAAGGAAGGCAGCGGCACGATACGGGTCGGCGAAAAGCTGCCGCCACCGGAGTCGGACCCCCAGGGCTTGGAGCCCGGGCCCAGCGGGCCGTTGCCGGCAAGCCAGGCCGAGCGAGCCGTGGCCGGCGCCGCCCGCGCGTACGTCCAGGCCCTTGACCTGCGAAGCGGTAGCGGAGTCTGTCGCTCGTTCGCGCCGGGAGCGCTTGACTCGCTTGAGTTCCCGGAGCGCCGCGCCGGCTGCGCCACGACCGTGGAGTCATCCTTGGGCTATCGCGACAAGCGGGGCCTCCCCGTCTGGGAGCATTCCGAGATGACCGACGCGATCTCGGCCTCGGTCGACGGCGACACCGCCAGGGTCGTAGCCACCATCTTCACCAGGTACGCGGACGTGCGCGAGCCGTCGATCGAAGACGACGTGATGTATCTGACCCGTTCCGGGGGACGGTGGCTCCTGGCGAAGCCCAGCGCGACGATCCACCGAGCGATCGGGATCGCTGACATACCCCCGTCGGTCCTGGCACCACCGTAGGCCAAACAGCATCGAACGTCCCGGAGTCCCGCGCTAATCGGTGACTGCGGGACGTTCGATGTGAACCGGGGCTACCGCCGGACGGAGATGATCCGGCTGCGTGGCGCCGCGCCCTCGAGCACGGTCACATACACCCGCCTGGATGTGAGCGACGTCGACCAGAGCCTTCTGTCGCCCGAGATCAGGCTCCTGTCGCGCAGTCCTCGAAGCCGCAGCAGTCGCAACTGATCGCCGCCACGCCGGTTTCGCACATACGCGAGCGTGCCTCCAAGCAGGGACGGGTTCGTCAAGCCGTTGCGCCGCGAGAACAGCAACGTCCGATCCTGGCGTTGGCTCAGGTTGTAAAGGACGATCCGGTTGCTTCTGCGGCCAGCCGCCGCGTAGACGAGGCGTCGACCGGCCAGGGCCGGCAACCCGAGCTGCGCCGGATCCTGGATCGAATCGATCAGTGTCGGCACTCCGGCTCGGCCGCTGTCGCCGAGCGCCCGCGCGAAGATCCGATCCTGGCGCTCGATTCGCGTTCGGTATGCAACCCAGTCGCCGGAGATCGAGACAGCGTCCACACCGGTCGCGGCGAAGCGATCCGCCTCCTCGTGCGACGACCGATGCAGGATCACGACCTGATCGCCGTCGAGTACGGCGACGTATGCCCCCGAGATCGCCGGATCCGTCCCCGTGAGCTCGACGGGTCCCTGACCCTCGTCGATCACTGCACGGTCCGCGACGCCACGCGCGTAGGCGAGCGCGTCCTCGTCGGCTGAGGGGTCGGAAGCACGCGGCACGAAGGTGACGGCAGCCTGCGCGACTGCGGCGCCGAACAGCGCCAAGGCGGCGACAGTCAGGGCCGCCGCGTCGCCCAGCCGGATCACGCGGTAGAGGCCGGGGCGTTCCGCCATCAAAGTCACCGCCCGTCGGCCAAGCGGCCGATCCGCCACAGGAGCGAGCGCGATGATCGGGATCGCCCTGCCGAGCCCGAAACCGATCCCAAGCACCAGCCCGGCTGCCGGCTCGCCAAGCGCGAGGGCGATTCCGGCCAGAGCCCAGACGCCGAAGGTGAGCACGAAAGTCGTGAACCCGAGTCCGAGCAGAATGCCGTACAGCGCGGCCGCCGCGGGCATCGGCATCACACGCCGCCAATGCTCGGGAAGCTGCCGGCGGATCTGGGGCGCGATGCGCGCGCCGCGGGCCTCCGCGGCGGCGGCCGCCACAGCCAGCGCGATCGCGACCCCGTACGAGAACCACCCGGCCTCGCCGGGCAGCGCAGCGCCGAGTGCCGCCAGCCCCCCAAACGTGATCATCGCGCCCGCCAGCGCGCCGGGCAGGAAGGTCAGGCAGGCCGCCAGCGTCACGATCCGGCCGCCGGTGTGGCCGTT
>JALZKA010000067.1 GCA_030859475.1 Actinomycetota bacterium | reverse complement strand
CGTCGAGCCTCTGCACGTCTCCGGTTGCGCTGATGAGCCGGGGCTCGGGGTGCCCCGCGGTCACCACCCTCGCGGCAATACCGCCGGCGCCGGCACGCAGCTCGGCGCAGCACAGGGTGCAATAGGTGGACTCGCCGGAGCCCCGAATCGCCTCGTGCACCCGCCGCACCGCCTCCTCTGCCCCGTTCTCAGCGGTGGCCCGGATCGTGTGCCGGGCCAACGCCGTCAGCGCTGCCGCCTCCGGGCCCTTGCCGCACACGTCGCCGACGACCGCGATCCAGTGATCACCAACCCCAAACAGGTCGTAGAAGTCGCCACCCACCTCGGTCCCGATCATCCCCGCGCGGTGGCGCACGGCCACCTCCGCTCCGCTCACCTCGGGCAAAGAGCGCGGGAGCAAGGCCTCCTGCAAGATCGCCGCGATGTCACGCTGCTGCTCGTAGAGGCGGGAGTTGTCGAGCGCCACTGCCGCGTGTGTCGCCACCTCCATGGCAAAGGCGAGGTCGTCGCGGGTCAGGGGTGGCCTCCCCGTCGAGGCGAGGACGCTCAGGGACATCGTGCCGAGCACCCGGTCGCGGGCGACGAGCGGCACGATCAGGCTCGAACGCAAGTCGGCCAGGAGCTGCGCCTCCGGTGAGAGCTCCTCGGCTCCAGGACGCAAACGAGGCGCGATACCGCGCGCCGAAGCGCGCTGGGCCTCGCGGTTCTCCGCGATCCGCGTGTAGAGGACCGGCTCCCGGCTTGCGATGGCCGCCCTGATCGGGTCAGTCGAAGCCGGTTCGGGCAACGATCGAATCAGCTCCGCGGTGCGCTCGTCCGGAGCCGCGACGCCAACCCGGCGAACCTCCCCCATCGCGGTGACCTCGTGGATGACGCAGATGTCCCCGACGGCGGGGACCGTGGTCCGAGCCAGGCTGGCGAGGCGGGCGTCTCCCTCGATCTCCCGCTCGATCGCTTCCGTGATCCGGGTCAGAAGCGATTCCCTGGCTCCCTTCAACTCGGTCTCGACCTGACGCCTGACGAGGCTGCGCTCCCGATACTCGGCCGCGGCGATCAAGCCCGCTGCCAGTAGCGCCAGGATGACACCGCCGACCGCGAAAGCGATCGCTCCGGTGAGGTCGATTGCCGCCGGAGCCCCGGCTGAGACGGTCCACTTGCGCCCGAGCACGTCGATGACCTCAGTCGGGTCCTCGGGCTCAGGCTCGGACCCCAGCAGGCGCTTCCCGCTATCCGAGACGCTGACCGGCCCGATCCCGAACTGGTTTCGGAGCGCACGAGCGATCGCGTTCCCCGGAACGCCCGCCAGAAAGACTCCGGGCGGCTGATCGCCTTCCGGGTTTCCGATCGGGAAGACTAGGACTACGCCGGTACCGTGAGTCGGCGCCAGGTCCATCGGAGCGCTGATCGCCGGGGCCCCGCGGGCGTTCGCGGTGCGGTAGAGCGCTCGCCTGCTTGGGTCGCTCAGCAGGTCAAACCCCAGTGACTCCCGGCGTGCCTGAGTGCTGGGGTGGATGAGCCGGATGACGAGGTGCCGATTCGAGTCGCCGCGGTAGGGCTTGAAGCCACCCTCGGCGTCGAGTTGCTTCAGGGGAAGGCCGATCTGATCCTCGATCTGTGCCCCGTCGCCGTCGATCCTCTGCGCCCACGCCAACCCCGGCAGCGGCGTCTGTTTGACTACCGACCGCGCGAACGTCGCGAATCGGTCGTCGGGAAGCTCGCCATCGTCCTCAACCAGCGCGTCCCCTCCGCGCAGGCCCGCCGCGGCAACCATCACCGACTGGCGGGCCGCGAGCGCCGCTGCGTGAACCAGCGCGGCGTCCTCACGATCGGCCTGGTTGCGCTCAGAGCGGTAAGCGGCGGCCGCGGCCACGGCCGTCGCCGCCAGAAGGCCGAGCACCACGAAGACGGAGAGGGTGCGGCGTCCCGGCATGAGATCAGGATTCCAGATCAGGAGCGGAGTGAGTTGACTGGGCGGTTGGTGATCATCGGGGCGCCCGGATTTGAACCGGGGACCTCACCGACCCGAACGGTGCGCGCTACCAGGCTGCGCCACGCCCCGAGAGGCCGCAAGTATCGCAGGCTGCCCGCCATACTCAGGCGCTTCCGGATGATCGACCCTCGTAGAAGCCGCGCGGACGAGGTGTCGGTGGCACACCCGTGGCGAGCGATCGGGCTGACGCTCGTCGCCATCTTGGCGCTTGTCGGCTGCTTGCTGGCGATCGAGCCCCTGCGCGAGGCGTTTGCGGACGTCATTCGCGGCGACACCGGCGGGCTTCGCGAGGACCTGCGCGGCTTGGGCGCGACCGGGATAGCCATCCTGTTCCTGCTCGTCGCCATCCACACCTTCGTTTGGTATCCGGCGGAGATCGTGGACGCCGCAGCCGGCTTCGTCTTCGGGTTTTGGCCGGCCATGATCATGCTCACGATTGGCTGGACCGCGCAGGCGCTGGCCGCCTACGCCATCGGTCGGCGCGCGGCAAGGCCCCTGCTTCACCGCTTCGTCGGCCAGCCCCGCTTCGACCGGCTCGAACGCGCGGTGGAGTCCGGGGGCGTGACCCTGCTGCTCGCCGCGCGGCTCGTCCCGATCGTGCCGTTCAGCCTGTTCAGCTATGTGGCCGGCGCGGCCCACGTGCCGATCTGGCGCTTTACCTGGACGACGGCGATCGGCTACATCCCGATCACTGCGGTTTCGATCTACCTGGGCTCGAGGCTCGAGGACCTCTCCCCCACCGACCCCCTGATCTGGGCAGCCGCCCTGGTCGTGATCGCGCTGCTCCTGCTGACACGCCGCCTACGCCCGCTGCTCGAGGCGGAGGACTAGGAAACCCGCCGGACGGGCTAGGAGGCCGGCACCTCCACCCGCTCGATCGCCGCCCGGATTTCAGCGAGCGCCGGGGTCGGCGGCAGGGTCTCCGACCCGCCGGGGCCGGTGACGATGACGGCCGGCTCGGCGGGCAGCTTCAGGTCGAACGCGAGGCGGCCGTCCTGATCCACTGGGCTCTCGTAGCCGGGATCCTCCAGCTGAGCGCCGAGTTCCTCGGCAAACGCATCGTCCCACTCGTCCTTCTCCAGGCCTGGAGTGACGGAGGCGATCCGCTCCAGGAACTCCTCGTCGGTGCCCGCCGGGCCGGCGGACGAGAGGTTGCGCAACACCAGTTCCGCGTATTGCCACTGGTGCCCTTGCTCCCCGGCTACGTGCGCGCCCAGCGCCGGCTCGGTCACCGCGGTCCGCCCGAACGAGAAATGGCGCAGGTTGATCTGGGCCCGGCCTTCGCGGACGTACTCGACGATGACCGGGTCGATCACCTCGCGCTGGAACTCAGCTGCCGGCACCGCCCTCACGTCCGTGAAGAGGTCGATCTCCACCGCGGCATCCGGCGGGCCCAGGCGCTCGCCTTCCTGCCGGATGCCCGCGATCAGCTTCTGCACCTCGACCCGGCCCTTGACCTCAACGGCCTGTGGCCCGCCCTCCCCGACGGCGATCGAGTAGATCGCGATTCCGACGCCAAGGGCAACGACGGCGATGATCGTGCGCGGGACCCAGGCGCTGGAAGCGGGGCTCCCCTCGGTCACCCCGCCACGGCCTTGTAGTAGCGCACGGCAAGGCCGGTCAAGAGCGTCTCGAACGCTTCCTCGACCGGCCGCCCCCGGCTCTCGGCCCAGGCAACCAGCCCATCCGCTTCGATCTGACCCCCGACCCGGACCACTTCGTCGACGAGCTCCGGATGCTCATCGCTGAAGAAGGCCCCGATCGAGTACAGCTCGGTATCCATCAAGGAGCGCAGAAAAGGTGTGTCAGTGTCCGGCATCGCCGACAAATCTACGCGTCTGATGGGATACGAACCAGATGGCCGACCGCAACGAGATCATCGCCTTCTGTGACGAGCTGCTTGAGGTGGGCAGCTTCGACGACTATGGGCCCAACGGTCTGCAGGTCCCGGGAAGGGCTCAAGTATCGAAGGTCGTCACCGGCGTCTCGGCGCATCGCGCCCTGATCGAGCGCGCCCTGGCCGCGGAAGCCGAGCTTTTGATCGCGCATCACGGCATGTTCTGGGAGTTCCTGCCGCGGGCTCTGACCGAGCCGATGGCCGACCGGCTGCGGCTCGCCCTCGATGCCCGCCTCTCGATCGCCGCCTATCACCTGCCGCTCGACGCGCACCCGGAGATCGGCAACAACGCCCTGATCCGCGACGCCCTCGGCTTCGAGGCATCGCCGGAAGCGTTCGGCCTCGTCAAAGGCCGTGCGATCGGGGTGGTGGGCCGCAACGACGCCGGCGTGCCCGCCGCCGAGATGGCCGAACGGCTGACAGAACTTACCGGCCGGCAACCGCTCGTCCAGGGGGCGGGCCCGGAGCTCGTGCGTTCGGTCGCCATCGTCTCCGGCGCGGGCGCCTCGATGATCCACGAGGCGGTCGCCCTCGGCCTGGACGCGTTCTTGACGGGCGAGCCCGCTGAGCATGCCATGGCCGACGCCAAGGAAGGGGGCCTTCACTTCTACGCCGCCGGCCACTACGCGACCGAGACCTTCGGGATCAGGCGCCTGGGCGAGCTGATCGCCGAGCCGTTCGGCGTCGAGCACGAGTTCATCCCGGTACCCAACCCTGTCTAGGTCCCGGTGCCCAACCCTGTCTAGGCACAAGAACGCCCGCTTTGCGGATTTTTTCGTTGACAGCGTCCGCACCGAGAGGTATGACTTGAAGGCGCCAAATGCTCACAACCCGGAGGAGATCACGTGGCCAATCACCTGACGCCGTCGGAGCTCGCTGACGAAGTTGAAATGAAGCGCCAGGAGGTGATCTCCAAATGCATGGAGATGGGCGTCCCGATCTTCAACGGCCGCATCGACAAGACGCTGTTCATGACGTCCCTGCGGCAGCTGACTGAGCACGGCAAGCAGAGCCACGTAACCGCCTGAGTCAGAGGCCGCCGCGTAGGCAGGCCCACCCGGCAGCGGGCCGGCCCCGCTGCTATATCGTGCGGCCGATGGTTACCGGCAACGAAAAGGGTCTGGACTCCGCCACGGTCGCGGACCTGCTGCCAAAGGCGGTCGCGAAGTACGGCTCCAGGCGCGCCGTCATGTTCAAGGACGATTCCGGACGCTGGGTGGAGCAGACCTACGCCGAAGTCGGCGACATCGTTCGCCGGCTCGCCCTGGGCTTGATGGCCATGGGGATCGAGAAGGGCGACAAGGTCTCGATCCTGGGCAACACACGCGTCGAGTGGACCTACTTCGACTTCGCGGCCCTGACGGTTGGCGCGACCGTCGTTCCGATCTACCAGACCAACTCGCCCGAGGAATGCGAGTACGTGCTGGAGAACTCGGACGCCAAGGCCGTGGTCGTGGAGGACGAGGAGCAGCTCGAGAAGATCCGCCAGGTCAGGGCCAGCTGCCCGAAGCTCGAGCACGTGATCCGGATGACCGGCAAGGGTGGTGGCGCCACCTCGATGGAGGAGCTGATCGCGCTCGGCGCGAACCGCGACGACGCTGCCTGGGCCGAGCGGTACCAGTCGGTGACGGCGGACGACGTCTGCACGTTCATCTACACCTCGGGCACCACCGGGCCACCGAAGGGCTGCGTGATCTCCCACGGCAACTATCGCGCGATGCTGGACATGGTCGTCTCGAAGGATGTGCTGGGCGACAGCGACGAGCTGACCTACCTGTTCTTGCCCCTCGCGCACTCCTTCGCGCTCCTGATTCAGCTCGGCAGCTTCGAAAACGGCGCCTGCCTGGCGTACTGGGAGCGGGACCCCCTGCGGATCCTCCCCAACCTGGCTGAGGTCAAGCCCACCTACTTCCCTTCGGTCCCCCGGATCTTCGAGAAGATCTACACCGCTGTCACGGCCGACGTCGAGAAGTCAGGCGGAGCCAAGAAGCGGATCTTCGACTGGGCGATCTCCGTGGGCAAGCGCTACTACCCGGCCGAGCGCGCCGGCGGAGCCGGGCCCCTGTTGAGCCTTAAGCACAAGCTCGCCGACCGCCTGGTGCTCCACAGGATCCGGGACGCCTTCGGGGGCAACCTGCGGGTCGCGGTGAGCGGAGCCGCGCCGATCAACCCGGATATCCTGCGCTTCTTCGACGCCGCCGGGGTCCTTGTCCTGGAGGGCTGGGGGATGACCGAGACGTCGACCGCCGCGACGATCGCGACCGAGGACGACTTCAAGTTCGGAACGATCGGCAAGCCCTTCCCCGGGGTCGAAGTCAAGATCGCGAACGACGGAGAGATCCTGGTCAAGGGCCCTAACGTCTTCCGGGGCTATTACAAGAACCCCGAGGCCACCGCCGAGACCATCGTCGACGGCTGGCTCCACACGGGCGACCTGGGCGAGGTCGACGCTGACGGCTTCCTGAAGATCACCGGCCGCAAGAAGGACATCATCATCACGGCCGGCGGGAAGAACATCACCCCCGCCAATCTCGAGGCCGAGATCAAGCAACACCCGCTCATCTCGCAATGCGTAGTCGCCGGCGATCGGCGTCCCTACCTGGTCGCGGTGGTGACGCTCGACCCGGAGGAGGCTGCCAAGCTCGCGACCGAGAAGGGACTAGATCCGGCGACGCTCCACTCCGACGAGGGCGTCAGGGAATCGATCCAGCGCCACCTGGACGAGGTCAACAAGAAATTCGCCCGGGTCGAACAGGTCAAGAAGTTCGAGATCCTCCCCCACGACTTCTCTCAGGAGGGTGGCGAGCTGACGCCGTCGATGAAGGTCAAGCGCAACGTGGTGACGCAGAAGTACGAAGCCGAGGTGGACGCTCTCTACGCGGCAGGTTGACCCTACGCGGCGGTCTGAGCCTCACGTTCTTGCGCCGGGCGCTTCCGCTGCCGTCCGTTCGGTAGGCGAGGGTCGTAACGGTCCTCGGCGAACGTACGCCGGCCCTCGGGCGCCTCATCGCCCTGCACGGCTTCGAGGAGCTTCGCCAGCGCCCTGCGCATCAGCCTGGAAACCTGCATCTGCGAGATGCCGATCCGCTCGCAGATCTCGTACTGGTTGAGATCCTCGACGAAACGCATCTCCAGCACCTGGCGCTCCCGGTCCTCCAGCTGGGCGCAACTCTCGATTGAGATCTGCGCTTCGACCCGCTGATAGCCAAGCTCCTCACGCCCGATCGTGTCGACCATCGGAATCGCATCCGGCTCGTCACGCCGGACCGGGAGATCGAGCGAGACCGATCGTTGCGACTCGCGGGCCTGGAAGGCGTCCAGCACGTCTTCCTCGGGGATGCCGGCCCATTCCGCGACCTCTCGGGCAGTCGGGGTACGGCCCAGATCGTCGGCGAGTGACGAGGTGACGCGCTCGACGTGCATCGTGTTCTCCTGAGCGCGGCGGGGCATATGAAGACGCCATGTGTGATCGCGGAAGTGGCGCTTCAGCTCGCCCAGGATCGTGGGCGCGGCGTACGCGGCAAACCTGCGCCCACGCTCAGGGTCGTACCCGCGGAGCGCCTTCACCAGGGCCAGGCTTGCCACCTGGATCAGATCGTCACTGGCTTCGAGGCTGCCCTTGTAGCGCATGGCGAGCGAGCGAGCGAGCGGCATGAACCGGTTGACCAACTCCTCCTCGAGGGCCGGCGTCGGCTGCGACGCATAAAGCTCCAGGAGCGCTTCCTCCGGAAGCGTCCGAATGATGATCTGCTGCTGCGGATCCGCTTCAGGTACGGACATCTCGGGATACCTCCACTTTGTGGACTCCCGGCCGGTCCGTAGTGACGAGAGCAAAGCTCAAGCCCCTTGGCGGCGCCATGCCAGTCGATACTCGGCAAGCCAAACAGCGGGTCTAAAAAGGCTCGCTGGCCTACCGGCATCGTACCCGCTCGCTGGAGGTACGAAACCTCTGTTTTATCTTGCCGGGCCGCTAGACGCGGGCGGATCGGCCGGCCGAGATGCGCGGCCAGATGATCAGCACGAGGCCAATGACTATGCACGCGATCCCGAGCCCGTAGTGGACGAGGATCGCCAAGGCAATTCCGATGATTATGAGTAGAAGTCCAAGTTCCATGGTCACGACTTACCCGGCCCGGCCACCCGGAAACAGACCCAGTTTCCTGGCCACTCGCCACGGGTAGGACAGGTTCGGGAATGACGGCGATCGGCTACACGCTCTCCTCCGAGGAGTTCGGTCCGCGCGAGCTGGTCGGCTTCGCCCGGCGAGCCGAGAATGCAGGTTTCGACTTCCTGTCGATCTCAGACCACTTTCATCCGTGGGTCGACCGGCAGGGGAACAGTCCCTTCGTCTGGGCGGTGATCGGCGCGGTTGCCCAGGTGACGGAGCGGATCAAGCTGGGCACCGGTGTCACCTGCCCCACGACCCGGATGCACCCGGTCATCGTGGCCCAAGCGGCGGCGACCGCTGCCGCGATGATGCCGGGTCGCTTCTGGCTCGGGGTGGGGAGCGGCGAAAACCTGAACGAGCACATCGTCGGCCAGGGGTGGCCGGAAACCGCGATTCGCCAGGAGCGGCTCGAGGAGGCGATCGAAGTGATCCGAGAGCTCTGGAAGGGTGGGCTCACCAGTCACCACGGGCGCCACTTCACCGTCGAGAATGCCCGCGTCTATACCTTGCCCGAAGAGCTCCCTCCGATCATGGTCGCGAGCGCCGGCGAGCGCGCAACGGAGTTGGCCGCGCGGGCCGGTGACGGCATGTACGGATTGGTCCCGGATTCCGAGATGATCGAGCAGTTCCAGAACGCGGGCGGGCGCGGGAAGCCGCGATTCGGCCAGGTACACGTCTGCTGGGCCGAGTCAGAAGACCGGGCAAGGCGCACGGCCCTCGAATGCTGGCCCAACGCGGTCACGTCCGGGAACCTGCCGTGGGAGCTGCCGCTGCCGTCCCATTTCGAAGCGGCGACCGAGTGGGCCGATGAGGACGCCGTCGCGGAGTCGGTCGTCTGCGGACCGGATCCCGAGGCGCACGTCGCCGCGATCCAGGAGTTCATCGACGCCGGGTACGACCACGTCTATTTTCACCAGATCGGGCCCGACCAGGAGCGGTTCATCGATTTCGCCGAGCGCGAGCTGCTGCCGCGCCTACGGCGATAGAGGCGCTCTGTCGTCCGGCGAGGTCCCGCCGGAATTCGCCCTGGCGCGCCCGATCTCGTCTCTGGCGAGCGCCATCAACCCGATCAGATCCAGGCGCCGGCGCCGCGACGGTGGATCAACGGGCGGGATCAGATAGACCTCCTCGCCACGTTGACATCCATCGGAAGCCCGGAGGGTCCGGCCGCAGCCGGCGCCGTGCTCGGTCGTAGAAGGGACTACCCGGCTTCGCGGCCGGCAAACCGGCGCTACGCGGTCGTCGCTGCCGACTCCGCACGAAGCAGGTCCACCACCGCAGGGATTTGACCGCCGGCGAACGCCCGCCGCTGGCGGGCCGCGCTGCCCACTTCGACGATCCGCTTGACTCCGCTTAGCGCCTCCTCGTCCCCGACCTGCTTCGCGTGGGGAGCGGCGAAAGCCAGCGCCGACTCCGCAGCCTCGCGAACGCCTGTCAGCCTCCCCGCGTTGAGGATCTCCGCTTGCGGACCGTCGCGCATGGCGCGAAACATCGACCATTCGACGGCCTCGCGCGGAAGCGGATCAGACGATGCCTCGGCTTCGTGACACGCGAGCCCGCGAATCAAGGCGCCGATCGCAGCGACGTCCTCCAGCTTCGGCTGAGCGTCCATCTCCCGGACCTCGACCGTTCCCAGCGCCGGGTGCAGGCGAATGTCCCACCAGAGCAACGTGTAGTCGGCGGGGGCGCCCGCGGTAGCGAGCTCGCCGAGCCGCTTCCGGTACGCCTCGAAGCTCGGCCACGGGTCAGGAATCCCGCGGCCCGGATATGGCCTGGTCAATGCCCGCCGGGCACTTGCCAGTCCGGAATCCTGCCCAAACCAATACGGCGAGCTTGCGGCCAGCGCGCACAGAAGAGGCATCCAGGATCGAAGGCCGTTGTGGACCCGGACGGCAGTCTGGGCATCGGGCATGCCGACGTGGACGTGGAGGGCGCATTCAGGAGTCCGCGTGATCAAGCCCCGCATCTCCGCTCGGACCCTTGTGGCACGCTCGGTGTCGATCAACTTGGCATCGTCCGTTCGGGCGCCAGGATGGAGGCCGGCTCCGAGCAGCTCTCCCCCAGCCACCACCACCGTTCGGCGCAATCGGGTGAGCTCCTCCACGGCCGCGCTCGCGCTCGCCGCCGGCGACGACCGCAGCTCCAGCTCGTTGGCGAAGATCTCGTTCCCCACCAAGCCGTCACGTTCGCCCTCGATCCTGGC
>JALZKA010000150.1 GCA_030859475.1 Actinomycetota bacterium | reverse complement strand
CAGGAGCGCACCGCAGCGCTCGAGGGCTGGCTCTGGCGCTACAACTTCAGGCGACCACACGGCTCTCTCGGCCGAAGGCCGCCCGCAGTTCGCTTAGCCGAGCTGAACAACGCGCTCGGGTCTTACAACTAGTTGTCGCCGCCACCCTCCGCCAGCCGGTAGCCCACGCCTCGAACCGTCACCACGAGCTCCGGATCCTGCGGGTCGACCTCGACCTTTTGGCGCAGGTTGGAGATGTGGACGTCGCAGGCGCGCACGTCGCCGGAGAACTCCGACTGCCACAGCTCTTCCATGATCTCGAGCCGTGAGAACACCTGGCCGGGGTGCTCGGCCAGCAGGCGCAGCACCTGGAACTCCGAGCGGGTCAACTTGACCGGCTTGCCCCGGATCAGGACCTGGTGGCGAGAAAGGTCGATCCGGACGTCACCCGCGTCGATCTTCTGGCCACTGCCGTCGGCGCTCGACCGGTCGAGCTCGCGCCGGCGCAGCAGGGCGCGCACCCTGCCGATCAGCTCGCGCACCGAGAAAGGCTTCGTGACGTAGTCGTCGGCGCCGACCTCCAGGCCCACGACCTTGTCGACCTCCTCATCCTTCGCGGTCAACAGGATGATCGGAACCGGGCTTCGGGAACGCACCTCGCGGCATACGTCGAGGCCCGATCGGCCCGGCATCATGATGTCCAGGATCAGCAGGTCGAACTCGATCTCGCCCTGAAGCTTCGCATCGGCGTCGTCCCCGTCCTCGGCGAGCGTGACCTCGAATCCCTCCTGGCCGAGCGCATACCCGACCGCCTCCCTTACGGAGGGCTCGTCGTCGGCGATCAGGATCTTGCGGGTCATGCGACCGGGGTGGCAGCCGGCTTGGCGACCGGCAAGCGGACCCAGAAATCGCTGCCCTGGCCTGGGGTCGATTCGACTCCGATCTCGCCGCCCATCACATCAACCATGCGCTTGGCAATCGAGAGACCGAGACCGAAGCCGTCCTTTTCGCGAGCCTCTTCGCCGCGGAAGAAGCGCTCGAAGACACGGCCGATCTCGTCGTCCGGGATGCCGCTGCCTGTGTCTGTCACTTCGATGAGGATGTCGTCAACTTCCGTGCGGTGAGCGCGAAGCGTAACGACGCCCGGGGCCGGCGTGTGCTTGAACGCGTTCGTAAGCAAGCCAATCAACACTTGTCGCAAGAGGATGCGGTCGCCTTTCGCCGCCAGATCGGGCTCCAGCTCCACTTCGAACTCGACGTCCTCGGGCGGCGTCACCGCCTGGACCGCCTCCTCGGCGGCGATCCCCACGTCGAGGACCTCGGTCCCGCCCTCGCCGATGGCCTCCACTCGCGCAAGCGTCAGGAGCGACTCCGTCAAGCGGCTGATCCGCTCCACATCCTGGCCGAGGCGTCGCAGGAAGTGCTCGCGCGCCTCCGGGTCGTCCTTGGCGCCGGAGCGCAGGACCTCGACCGCGCCGGAAATGCCCGCGATCGGGTTGCGCAGCTCATGCGCGGCATTGGACACGAACTCGCGCTCTGCGATCTCGCGGCGAAGCTCGTCCGTGCGGTCGCGAACCACAGCGAGGACGGCGCCCTCCGCGGGAATCTCGCGCGCCTGGAGCGCGTAGACCCGCTCCCCGATACGCAGGCCGTCGTGCTCGGCTGAGCCGCCGCGGCTCGCCCGGCGAAGCCATGGGATCAGAGTGGCCGCTACCTTGCCGTCCGCGTAGATCAGCGACTGAGCCGCCGGGTTGGAGAAGCGCACCGTCCCGTCAGGGCCGACCACCATGACCGCGTCCGAGAGCGCGTCGAAGATCGCCGAGAGGCGGTCGCGCTCGGAGCGCAGGGCGTCGAACGTCTGGCGCAATGCAGCCCGCATCGTCTCCAGCGCTTGGCCCAGGTCGGTGATCTCGTCGCGGCCGCCGGTACCCTCGAGCGGTCGGTCGAGCTGCCCCTGGCTGAGCTTCGCGGCGCTCGCCGCCAGCCGTTTGATACGGGAGGTGATCGCGCTGGCGATCAGGAACGAGATCGCGACGGCCACCAAAACGGCGACACCGAGGGCGGTGATCCGATCACCACGCACTGCGTCGATCGCGCTCTGAAGCTCCTCGGGACGCGCAGCCCGCACGACCAGCGCCCCCTCGAACGAGATCCCCCGGGTGATCGGGGAGGCGACCACGGTGGCCCCCCCGGGCAAAGCCTGCGTGTAGCGGCCGCCGGCCAGCGCCTCGCGCAGCGCTCGCTCGCCCTGCTCGACTTCGTTGAACGCCACCCCCTGCGAAACCCGCGTTGTCAGGAAATCGCCGTCCACGTCGAAGACCCACGCGCTGAAACCCTCCTGGGTCGCGAGGTCCAGGATCGATTGGGCTTCTGCCGCCTTGCCGTCCCCCACGTCGTCGGCCAGGGAGAAGGTCCGGCCGGCCGCGATCTCGTCGAGCCGGTCGTCCGCCTCTTCCTGTCCGGACTCATTGACGAGCAGGAAGGCCAGCCCAGCGGTGATCAGGGCGACGCCGGCGAACGCGATCGCAAGATAGAGGCGAACCCCGAACGGCCGATGGCCTCGCAGCGAAATCCTGTGGATGGGGTCGATCACGTCGGTGCCCAATTTACGCGGATCCCCGGCTACCGCGGGCGTGAGGAGCTACAACTACCGCAGAAGGAACTCCAGCCGGAAGCAAAGCGCCTCGACGGCCAGCTCCTCGCTGACGTTGACGCCGAGGCGCCGCCGCGTGTCCATGACCAGCTCGGCGGCGCGACGGGCGCGACGCGGATCGAGGCCCGCCGCGCCGGCGCCCAGCTCCCGCGCGCGGTCAGCGGTCAGGACCAGGTCGGGGGCGCCATCGGCAACCGCCGCCAGGTCGCGGATCCACGAGCCGAGCAGCGCAAGGCACGCGTCAAGCGCATCCGTGCGACCGCGCCGGGTGGCCCGCTTGCCCACCTCCTCGGCCTCGCGGCGAAGCCGCTGCTCCAAGCGCTTGTCGCCCGCGTCCGCGGCTTGATCGGCGAGCGCCTCGACCTCGGCCCTGGCGACCAGACCAACCTCCTCTCCGCGAGCGGCAGCCGCGGCCAGCAGGCCGGCCCACGGCGCCTCATCAAGCGCGCCGGACCGGATCGCCTTCGCCACGTGCTCGGCTTGGGCGCGAAGCTCGCGGCCCCGATCCGTCAGCAGCAGGGCCGCCCGGTCGAGGTCGCCACCGGCCAGTCTGGCCGCGGCGCGCAGCTCCAACTCCTCAAGACCTGGATGCGAGCCTGCCAAGCGTTCCTCGATCGCAGCGGGACCCAGCGCGACGAAGCTGATTTCCTGGCAGCGCGAGCGCACGGTGTCCAAGAGGGCACTGGGCTGGGAGGACACAAGGATCAGGTGCGCGAACGGCGGCGGCTCCTCGAGGGTCTTCAGCAAGGCGTTCTGGCTCTCCTCGGCCATCGCATCCGCCTCCTCGATGACGAAGGCGCGGCGCTCGCCCTCAAATGGCCGGTAGGGCACCGCTTCGATGACCCGGGTGCGGATTTCCTCCACCAGGTGCTGCGCCCCCGCCGGCTTGAGCCAGGCGAGGTCGGGGTGGGGCGACGGCTCCGCCAGCACCCGGCGCTCGGCCGACCCGGGGTCGGGGGATCCGTGGGCGATCAGCTGCGCGGCGAAGGCG
>JALZKA010000011.1:5330-29322 GCA_030859475.1 Actinomycetota bacterium | reverse complement strand
CGGTACGTCGAGCTGCCGGGTCGCGATCACCTCCCCGGCGCAGGCGACCCCGAGGCGATCGCCGGCGAGATCGAGGAGTTCCTCACCGGCGCCCGCGCCGGAGCGGCGCCCGATCGGGTCCTGGCGACGGTGCTGTTCACGGACATCGTCGATTCCACTGGACGTGCCGCGGAGCTGGGTGACAGCGCCTGGCGGCAGCTGCTCGAGCGCCATGATGCGCTTGTGCGCTCGCAGCTCGGGCGCTTCCGCGGCCGCGAGGTAAAGCAGACCGGTGACGGCTTCCTCGCCAGCTTCGACGGCCCCGCGCGGGCGATCCGGTGCGCGTGCGCCATCGGCGAGGAGGTGCGGGAGCTCGGGATCGAGCTCCGGGCTGGCCTTCACACGGGAGAGTGCGAGCTGATCGGGGAAGATCTTGGGGGCATGGCCGTTCATGTCGCGGCACGGGTCGGCGCTAACGCGCAACCGGGCGAAGTGCTCGTCTCTGGGACCGTCAAGGACTTGGTGATGGGCTCGGGGATCGACCTCGCGGACCGAGGTGTTCATAAGCTCAAGGGCGTTCCCGGTGAGTGGCGGCTCTTCGGTGTGCAGACCGACAACACTCGGGCGCCGGGTCCGGCACCCGGAAGCACTCCGGCGCATGACCCACGACCCGGCGTTACCGACCGAGCCGCACACCGTCTTGCGCGTAGGGCCCCCGCGCTCGCACGAGTCGGCGCGCGGGCGATGCGGCGTCGCCCTCGGGCGTAGATCGTTCGTGAGCCACGCTCCTGCTACGCGAAGAGCACAGCTGCAGCAGCACTCTCCAACTGGCGGCGACTTTAGCCGCGAGTCCCGGAGCCCCAGAAGAACGGTCCGGAAGTCTCGTGGACCTCGATCTGCCACCCCATCTCCTTGAGGCGCCCCTCCAGCTCGGACGCACTGTGCGGCACCTTCACCGCGCGAAACGCCGTGCCGTCCTCAAGCCGGCGACGGATCGTCGTCGACGACTCGCCCTCGATCAACTCGTCGGGCGTTCTGTAGGCGTCGTCGGCGAAGAAGACCCGCCCTCCCGGAGCCAGGCATTCGGCGACCATCGACCAGAATGAGTCGAAGCGCTCCATCGGCACGTGAGAGAGCCAGAATCCGAAGAAAACAACGTCGTATCGCCGTTCCGGTCGCCAGCGAAAGAGATCGGCGTGGACGAAGCGGACTCGCTGGTCTTGCCCGACCCGGCGCGACGCGATCGCGAGCATCTCGGGCGACGCGTCGAGCGCCGTGACGCTCTTTGCGTGGCGAAGCAGCTGCTCGGTCCACTGCCCCGGTCCGCATGCCAACTCCAGCACGTGTCCGGTCGGGCGGAACGAATCGAGCGCGTCTTCGAGCTCCTCGCCGCCAGGGAGATCGAGCGTGCCGGCTTCGTACTCCGGCGCTCGAGCCCGGTAGTACGAGATTTGTTCCGACAACAGCTCATCGAGGTGGTCGCCTTTCACAGGGAGAATTATCCATCTACGCGCGCGGCCACTTCCGCTCCGCACGGAACGCCGGAGTCAATCCATGGCGAGATACTGTGCTTGCGATGTCGCAGGAGAACGTGGAGACCGTTCGGAGGCTCTACGAGGCCGTCGCCCTCCGTGACACTTTCTCTCTCTACGACGCCGATTTGGAGTGGGACGCCACTCGATCACGCTGGTCCGAGGTCCTCGATGTTCCCACCACCTTCCGGGGACACGCTGGCCTTCGAGCGTTCTTCCGTCATTACTTCGAGATGTGGGAGACCTTTGAAGATGAACTTCAGGAACTGATTGACACCGGCGAGAAGGTGATCTCGGTGGTCACGAGCCGCGGACGAGGGCGCTCCAGCGGGATCGAGATCGAGTGGTCCGGCCAGGCGGGCCTGTGGACGATTCGAACCGGCAAGATCGTCCACGTGGCCTGGTTCCCAACTCGCGAGGAGGCGCTCGAAGCCGCCAGAGGCTCGGCGTAGCTGAGACACATAAGCGGCGACACCGGCGCCAGGCCGCGACTCCGTGCGATCGCCGGATCGGTCAGGCTTCTGCGGATGCGCGTCTGGGTCGATCTCACTGCCGCGGCTCATCCGCTGGTGCTGCGACCGGTGGTCGAGCGGCTGCGCGAGCGCGGGCATGACGTCGAGCTGACCACGCGCCGG
The DNA here is from genome assembly GCA_030859475.1 of Actinomycetota bacterium. Classification (GTDB taxonomy): domain Bacteria; phylum Actinomycetota; class Thermoleophilia; order Solirubrobacterales; family 70-9; genus JALZKA01. Next base: position 27,176 of record JALZKA010000011.1, on the reverse strand, counting down.
TACGGCCAGACGGTCGGCATCCTGGAGCGGCTGGGCCTCGAGCACACGGTGGTGGGGAGCCACGGGGGCGGTTCGACCTCGGGCAAGGCCCGAGCGCTGGCGGGCCGCAGCGCCGCGCTCGCGCGCTGGGCGGGCAAGCGGAGCTTCGATCTGGCGATCGCCCACGGATCGGTCGACCTCGCGATCGTCTCGGCGCTGCTGCGGATTCCATCGGCGCAGATGCAGGACTACGAGCACGCGGGCCTCCAGCGTCAGTTCGCGTTTCGCGCCGCGCGGCGCGTGCTGGCCCCGGACGCGATCCCGGTGGAGGCGATGCGCCGCGCTGGCGCGGCCACGCAAAAGCTCGTCCGCTACCCCGGCCTGAAGGAGGACTACTACCTGGCCGACTTCAAGGTGGACTCCGCAGTGCTCGGCGAGCTCGCGCTTGACGCTTTTGGCCTCGAGCTGGACCGTGACCGTGACGACCGCGTCCTCGTCGTCGTTCGCCCGCCCCCGGAGACATCCGCCTACCACGCCGACAATCCCCTGTACGAAGGCGTTCTCGATCGGCTGGCCGCCGATGATGCCGCGGTCGCGGTGATGATTCCGCGCACCGATCGCCAGGCGGAGTCAGCCCGGGCGCGTGCCGAGCCGCGCCTGATCGTCCCGGATCGCGCGATCGACGCACAGAGCCTGATCGCTTACGCTGACTTGGTGGTCAGCGCGGGGGGGACGATGAATCGCGAGGCCGTCGCCCTTGGAACTCCCGTCCAAACGATCTTCAGCGGCAAGCTGGGGGCGGTCGACGAGCGGCTGATCGAGGCCGGGCTGCTCCGCCCGCTCGGGAGCCCGGCTGACCTGCTGCTGGCAAAGCGAACCGCCCCGGCCGGCGTGCAAAACCCGCGCGATGCAGGGTTCCTGGTCGACGGCATGCTCCAGGCGGTGAACTGATGGGATCCCGAGCCGGATGCTGATCGACCGCGTGCCCGAGACGATCGACGCGGTCTGGGCCTTTCTGGTCGCTGCTGTCCTGGCCCTGCTCTTGGTCCCGGCGGCGGAGTGGGTCGCGCGGCGGGTGGGCGCGATCGACGTCCCCAACGAGCGCAGCCTGCACCGCGACCCGACCCCGAAGCTGGGCGGGCTGGCGATTCTGATCGGCGTCCTTGTCGCAGGGCTGCTTTTCCTCCCCGACGACGGTGGGCGACTGGGGGACGAGACGCGAGCGATCCTGATCGGCGCCGCCGCGATCGCCGCGGTCGGCGTGATCGACGACATCTTCGACCTGCACGCGGCGCTGAAGCTCCTGGGCCAGGTCGGCTCAGCGATCATCCCGGTGACCGCCGGGGTCACCGTCACCGGGTTCACGCTGCCTTTCCTGGGCGGCGTCGAGCCCGGCGGCGTGGAGCTGGTCGGGGCGATCGACCTGGGCGAGGCGATGACCGTCTTCGGCATCGTCGCGATCGTCAACGTGATCAACCTGACGGACGGCGTCGACGGGCTGGCCGCCGGTGTCTGCGTGATCTCGGCCGCCTCCCTCGCCGTGATCGCGCTCTCGCTGGATCGCACGGCTGCCGGCGTGCTCGCCGCCCTGACGGCGGGGGCGGCGCTCGGCTTCCTGCGCCACGGCTTCCCCCCCGCGTCCAGCTTCATGGGGGACACAGGCTCCAACCTGCTCGGCTTCCTGCTCGGCTGCATCGCGATTCAGGGCGCCCTGAAGACGAACGCGGTCGTCGCGCTCTTCCTGCCCTTGATCGTCCTCGCGGTGCCGATCTTCGACACGGGGTTCGTGATCGCCAAGCGGATCAAGTACCGGCGCCCGATCTACGCGGCCGACCGCTGGCATCTGCACCACCGGATGGCCAACCTCGGCTTTTCGCAGCGGCGCACCCTTGCCTACCTCTACGCCTGGGCGCTGATCATGGCCGGGCTGGCGCTCGCGTTGCGGTTCGTCCCGTACTCGGACGACCGCGGCAGCTTCGATGCAGCCTGGACCGCCGTCATCGCCCTCTGCCTTCTGGTCGCCCTGGCCGCCAGCGTCTACCTGGTGGTCGTCCTGGAGATCCTCAAGCTGCGCGGGGTCCGTGGCCGGCAGATGGCCAGGGTCCACCCGGACGCCGCGGCGGACGAGGTCGACGCGGGCGTTGCCCGCGAGCTGGAAACGGGCAGCTTCGAGGTGATCGACGCCGAGACGGGCGAGTTCGAAACCCTGCCTGACCCGGGCGGCTAGATCACACACGGGGCCGGGGGGATCGGATATATTCGCGCGGCCGCACGGGTTGGGCGCCACCGCCATCCGGAGCGGCTATTGATTCCTTTGGCATCAGGCTCGACCGCACTTGCCCCATCCACACCCCCGAGATTCCGATGACGGACAGTCGTCCCACCAGGACGGATGCAGCCACCGCCGGGATCTCGCTGGTCGCCACGATGGTCGCTCTGGCCGCAGCCGGGTACGGGCTCGGGTCGCTGGTCGGGCTGGCGGTCCCATTGGGCCTCTTGGGGCTGTTCGCCGGCGTCGTCGTGGGACTTGCCCTTGTCTACGCTCGCTTTAAGAACCTCTGAAGTGGACCGGGTCCGCCTCGTTCGCCACGTGGACCTCGTGGTGCTCGCCGCGGCGTTGCCGCTCTTTTTGGCCGCGCACCTGCAGATGGCGGGCTACGTCGCGATCGCGGTCGCTTGGCTCGTCCAGCGTACGGTCATGTTCTGGGCCGAGCGCCGGGTCGCCGCGTCGCTTAAGGCCGGCGACCGGCGCAGCGCGATGGGCCTGACCGGAGCCTCGACCCTCGGCCGCGCCTGGTTCCTCGCCGCCTGCGTGCTCCTGATCGGCCTGCTCGCCGAGCGCGAGGCGGGCCTCGCCGCCGCCGTCCTCGCCGCCGTCCTCTTCACCGTCCAGCTCGCCAGCCTGGCGCTCGCCCGTTACCTGGCCGGAGACTCGCGCGGATGACCACCAAGCGAAAGGTCTTGCTGGGGCTCGGCCTCTACTTCCTGATCACGGCGCTCCTGATCGTGATCGTGGGCAGCGAGGGCAAGAACGAAAGTTTCCAGCCGCAGAACGAGTTCAGGCTCGAGCCTTGGATCGAGCTCACGATCGCCGGCATCGACTTCTCGATCACGAAAGCCGTCTTCTACCTGGTCCTGGCAAGCGCCGCGACGATCGGCGCGATGGTGTTTATCGCCAACCGGATGCAGCGCGAGCCCAACAAGGTGCAGATGGCGGTCGAGCTCGCCTACGACCTGACCCGGGAGAACATCACCAAGGGCAACATTCCCGACGCCGCGCTGGCGCGTCGCTGGTTTCCCTACCTGGCGGGCCTCTTTTTCTTCATCTGGTTCTCGAACATGCTCGGGTACCTGCCGCTGCCGACCAACACCGAGCACAAGGTCGACATCTTCGGCCTCGAGGTCCCGACCCTGGCGATCTATGCGGCGACGGCCAATATCTCGATTCCTCTGGTGCTGGCCCTGGTCTCCACGGCCGCCTACCACATCGAGGGGATCCGGACCAAGGGTCCGATCAAGTACTTCGCGAGCTGGCTGCCCGCCGGCCTTGAGGACATGAACATCTTCGGCAAGGCCGCGATCTTCTCGATCGAGGCGATCTCCCACCTCGTGCGCCCGATCTCGCTGTCCGTCCGTCTGTTCGCCAACATCCTCGCCGGCCACCTGCTGATCCTCTTCATGGCGGGCGGGCTCGCGGTCCTGCTTGGGCTGGCGGCGCTGGGAACGCTGACGTTCCCGATGGCGTTTGCCTTCTTCGTCTTCGAAATCGGCCTTGTGGCTACGTTGCAGGCGTTCATCTTCTCGACACTTACCGCTATCTACATCGGCGGCGCGACCGCCGAGTCCCACTGATGATCATCCAGAAAGGAACACCATGGACCTGTTGATCCCACTTGCCCAGGCCGCCGCGGAGGCGGGGGTTACCGACGACGGGCTCAAGGCGATCGCCCTCGGCGTCGGCGCGGGCCTCGGCTCGATCGGCGCCGGCATCGGCATCGGCATCATCTTCGGCTCGGAGATCGAGGCAGTCGCCCGCCAGCCAGAGATGGCGTCCGAGCTCCAGTCGATCCGCTGGCTGGGCTTCGCGCTGACGGAAGCCGTCGCCTTCTACACGTTCATCTTCGGCCTGATCGCCTTCTTCCTCTAGGCCGCACGAAGGAACTGACCGAAAGTGGAATTCGTCACCGACATAGTGCCGCTGGTCCTGGCGGCAACCGAAGCCGGAGCCGAGGCGGAGGAGGGCGGAAGCTTCCTCGTCTCACCGGCGCTCGGGCTGATGTTCTGGACGCTGCTTGCGTTCGGGGTGACGATGTTCGTCCTCAAGAGGCTGGCGTTCCCGAAGATCGGCGAGGCGCTCGAGAAGCGCGCCAACGCGATCAAGGAGAACATCGACGCCTCCGAGAAGACGCGGCAGGCCGCCGAGGAGCTGTTGGCCGAGTACCGCGCCCGTCTGAAGGAGGCGCGCGAGCAGGCCGACGACATCGCCGCCCGCGCGCGCAAGTCCGCCGAGGCAGCGGTCGCCGAGGCGACGGCCGAGGGCAAGGCCAAGCGCGAGGAGCTTGTCGCACACGCCCGCAAGGACATCGAGACGGAGACGCGCCGATCGCTCGAGCAGATCCGCAGGGAGGTCGCCGACCTGACGGTCCTGGCGACGGAGAAGATCACCCGCAAGTCACTGACCGGGGAGGATCACCAGCGGCTGGTCGAGGAAGCTCTCGCCGAGGTGGACTTCTCGGCGCTCGCCGGCACCCCGGAGAACCAATGACCTCGCCCGAGCTAGCGACGGAGTCGCGAACGGAACCGCTTACGACCTGCCTCCCCGTAACGCACCCTGACCCGACGAAAACGAAGGCGAAGCCGAGGCTTTCGGCGGAGTTGTTCTAGATGGAGGAGATCGCCCGGGTATACGGCGACGCGCTGTTCGACGTCGCGAAAGAGGCTGGAAACCTGGACGAGGTGCGTGAGCAGCTCGGTCAGGTCGCCGATGCCATCGATGAGGATCGCGAGCTTCAGATCTTCTTCTTCAGCCCCTACTTCTCCTCGAGTGAGAAGCGCGATGCGATTGCCGGCATGATCTCCGGCGCGGCGCCCGAGCTCCAGAACTTCCTCGAGCTCTTGGCGGAGAAGCACCGCATGCCCGCCATCTTCCGGATCCGTCGCGTCGTCGACGAGCTCTGGGCGATCGAGAACCGCCGCCTGGAGGTGCGCCTGACGAGTGCGGTCGATCTGGATCCGAGCGTCGTCGAGCGCGTCGGCAAAGAGATTGAGCGCAAGACGGAGAAGAAGATTGACTTGCAGAGCACGGTCGACGAGGACATCCTCGGGGGCGTCGTGCTGCGCGTCGGCAACATGGTGCTTGACGCCAGCCTACGCTCGAAGCTGGAGAAACTCAGAAAAGAAGTCGCTTCGGCGGCCTAATCATGGAACCTAGGAGCTGAACCACAGTGGAGATACGCCCAGACGAGATCGGCAACATCCTGCGCGCCCGCATCGAGGGCCTGGAGCCCGGGGAGGCCGACCTCTCCGAGGTCGGCACGGTGCTTCAGATCGCTGACGGGATCGCCCGCGTCCATGGCCTCGAGAACTGCATGGCCCTGGAGATGTTGGAGCTGCCACACGGGGTAACCGGCCTGGCCCTCAACCTGGAGCAGGACAACGTCGGCGCCGTGCTCTTCGGGGACTGGGACCAGATCGTCGAGGGCGACACCGTCAAGCGCACCGGCAAGCTCCTGCAGATCCCGGTAGGGGACGCGCTGTTGGGCCGCCTCGTCGATCCGCTCGGCCGGCCGCTCGACGACAAGGGGGAGCTGAACGCGACGGAGTTCCGCCCGGCCGAGTTCAAGGCGCCGGGCGTCGTCAGCCGCCAGCCGGTGATCGAGCCGCTCCAGACCGGCCTCAAGTCCGTCGACGGCATGATCCCGATCGGCCGCGGCCAGCGGGAGCTGATCATCGGTGACCGCCAGACCGGCAAGACGGCGGTCGCAATTGACGCGATCATCAACAACAAGGACTCCGACGTGGTCTCGATCTACGTCGCGATCGGCCAGCGCATGGCAACGGTCGTCCAGTTTCAGAAGATGCTCGAGGAGCAGGGCGCGATGGACAACACGATCATCGTCGCGGCGCCCGCGGACGAGGCGGCGCCCATCAAGTTCATCGCCCCGTACGCGGGCTGCGCGATGGGCGAGCACTTCCTCTACAACGGCGGGCACGCGCTGTGCGTTTACGACGACCTCACCAAGCACGCATTCGCCTACCGGCAGATGTCGCTGCTCCTGCGCCGTCCGCCGGGCCGCGAGGCCTACCCCGGCGACGTCTTCTATCTGCACTCGCGGCTCCTCGAGCGATCGGTGAAGCTGAACGACGAGCTCGGCGGCGGCTCCCACACCGCGCTGCCAATCATCGAGACGCAGGCGAATGACGTTTCCGCCTACATCCCGACCAACGTCATCTCGATCACCGACGGCCAGATCTTCCTGGAGTCGGACCTTTTCAACTCCGGTGTTCGCCCGGCGATCAACGTCGGCATCTCCGTCTCCCGCGTCGGCGGCAACGCCCAGACCAAGAGCATGAAGAAGGTGGCCGGCAAGCTGCGCCTGGAGCTGTCCCAGTTCCGCGACCTCGAGGCCTTCGCCCAGTTCGGGTCCGAGCTGGATCCTGATACCCAGAAGTCCCTTGCCCGTGGCCAGCGCCTGGTCGAGCTGTTGAAGCAGGGCGAGCGGAAGCCGCTCTCGGTTTCCTCGCAGGTCGCATCGATCTACGCCGGGACAGGCGGCTATTTGGACCGGCTCTCGGTCGACCGCGTCCGGGACTTTCTCGAGAGCCTGCTGGGACGCCTGAAGGCGGAGAACAAGGAGCTGCTGGGGCGCCTGGACGAGGGCAGCTTCGAGGAATCGGACGAGGAGGAGCTTGGCGAGGCGATCGCCGAGGCGATCGACGACTTCGGGCCAGACCTGGACGAGGACGGCCAGCCGCTCGAGGAGGGCGAGTCCGACCGGATCCGCTCCGAGGAGGAGCGCTCGAAGGAGGGCCGCACCGCGGAGGCCGAGCCCGACGAGACGGACGGCGACGACTCCAACGGCGACGAGCCCGCGGAGCCCGAAGGCGCCGAGGAGAAGGAAGCGGCGGCTCTGTAGCTAGATGACCGCCTCCACGAACTCACGCACGCGAATGACGCCCGGACACGCATCGCTGGATCGCGCCCGGACTCCTCACCTGTACCAACCGGTACAGGCTTCGTCCTCCGTCCACGCCCAGCTCGGTGCCGCGCGCCCTCGCGCACGCGATTCCGCGAAGGCGGCCATCTGATGGCCACGCGCAAGGAGGTCAACGCGCGGATCTCTTCGGTCAAGAACATCCGCAAGATCACCCGGGCCATGGAGATGGTCGCGGCCGCCCGCCTGCGCCGGGCGGAGGAGCGGATCGCGCAGATGCGCCCCTACGCTCAGGCGATCCGCAAGCTGACCCGCGAGGTCGCCGAGTCACACGACAGCGCCGCCGCGCGAATCCCGTTGATGGAGACCCGCGAGGTCAACAAGGTCGGAATCGTCCTGGTCACCGGCGACCGGGGCCTGGCAGGAGCCTTCAACACCCAGATCATCCGGGAGGGGACCCGCCTGAAGCGCGAGTACAAGGCCGAAGAGAGCGCCGAGGTCGTCTACCGGGTAGTTGGCCGCCGCGGCTCGTCGACGATGACCTTTCGCGGCGAGGCCGTCGAGGCTTCCTACATGGGGTTCTCGGAGCGTCCGGCGTTTACCGATGCGCGCGACATCTCCCGCGATTTGGCCACCAGCTTTCGTGACGGCGACGTCGACCGCGTGGACCTCGTCTACAACCGGTACGTCTCCCCGCTGACCCAATACGTCCGCCGCCAAACGCTGTTGCCGATGTCGGAGGCCGAGGTGTTCGGCGAGGGGATCCCCGAGCCGGAGGGTTACGCCGACGACGAGCTCGCGGAGGCCCATCAGCGATCGGACATGATCCACGAGCCGGAGGCGGAGATCCTCTTGCCGATGCTGATCGAGGAGTACGTGGACCTGTCGGTCTACAGGGCCCTGCTTGAGTCCTCGGCATCGGAGCTCGGCGCGCGAATGACGGCGATGCGAAGCGCATCCGAGAACGCGGAGACCATGATCGACGACCTGACCCGGGAGATGAACCGGGTGCGCCAGGCGGAGATAACCCAGGAGATCCTTGAAGTAGTCGCGGGCGCCGAGGCGCTCGGATAACCCGTAACCAGGAGACACGAATACAGATGGCTGAAGACAACGGAAACGCGAGCAACACCGGCGTCGTCGATCAGGTGATGGGCGTCGTTGTCGACGCCACCTTCCCCGACGAGCTGCCCGAGATCTACTCGGCGCTGAAGATCAGCGTGCCCGAGTCGGACGAGCGGCCGGGCATGGACCTGACGTGTGAGGTGCAGCAGCACCTGGGCGACGACCGGGTGCGCGCGGTAGCGATGGACGCCACCGACGGCCTCCAGCGCGGCGACGAGGTCACCGACCTGGGCGGGCCGATCACGGTGCCCGTCGGCGACCAGACGCTGGGCCGGATCTTCAATCTGCTTGGCGAGGCGATCGACGGCGGCGACCAGGTCGAGACCGAGGAGCGCTGGCCGATCCACCGTGCGGCTCCGAGCGTCGAGGACCTGACGCCGACCCAGGAGATCCTGGAGACCGGGATCAAGGTCGTCGACCTGCTCGCACCGTACGCGAAGGGCGGCAAGGTCGGCCTCTTCGGCGGCGCCGGCGTCGGCAAGACGGTCCTGATCCAGGAGCTGATCCGCAACATCGCCGAGGAGCACGAGGGCCTCTCGGCTTTCTGCGGCGTCGGGGAGCGCTCCCGCGAGGGCAACGACCTGTGGCTCGAAATGAAGGAGTCGGGCGTCATCGACCGGACGATGCTGGTCTTCGGGCAGATGAACGAGCCCCCCGGCGCGCGGCTGCGCGTGGCCCTGTCGGGGCTGACCATGGCGGAGTACTTCCGCGAGCAGGGCGGGAAGGACGTGCTGCTGTTCATCGACAACATCTTCCGCTTCGTCCAGGCGGGATCGGAGGTGTCCGCCCTGCTGGGCCGCATGCCGTCAGCGGTCGGCTACCAGCCCACGCTTGAGACCGAGATGGGTGGCCTCCAGGAAAGGATCTCCTCGACCTCGAAGGGGTCGGTCACGTCGATCCAGGCCGTGTACGTGCCGGCGGACGACCTGACGGACCCGGCGCCGGCGTCGGTGTTCGCCCACCTGAACGCGACCACGGTGCTGTCGCGGGCGATCTCGGAGAAGGGGATCTACCCGGCCGTCGATCCGCTCGACTCGACCTCGACGATCCTGAAGCCGGACGTCGTCGGCGAGGACCACTACCGCACAGCCACCGAGGTGCAGGAGGTGCTCCAGCGCTATAAGGAGCTCCAGGACATCATCGCGATCCTGGGGATCGACGAGCTCTCCGACGACGACAAGCTGGCGGTGGGCCGCGCCCGGAAGATCGAGCGCTTCCTCTCGCAGCCGTTCTTCGTCGCGGAGGCGTTCACCGGCCGCTCGGGCGAGTACGTGCCGATCGCCGAGACGGTGCGTGGCTTCCGCGAGATCCTCGACGGCGAGCACGACGACCGATCGGAGGGCGACTTCTACATGAAGGGCTCGATCGACCAGGTGACCGGCTCGGGCAACGGCGAGACGAAGTCCGCCGCCAAGGACGAGAAGTCGGACGGTCAGGACGAGGAGGATGACGCCAAGGACGACGGGGCAGACGCCAAGGACGACGGGGCAGACGACACCGCAAGCGGAGCTGACGACAAGGACGGGGAGTAGGCCTCTTGCCGGAGGAGCACCGACTGGAGGCGGAGGTTCTGACCCCCGAAGGGGAAGTGTTCCGGGGCGAGCTGTTTCAGCTCTCGACGCGCACCTGGAGCGGCGAGGTCGGAATCCGAGCGCGGCACGCTCCGTTGGTTGCCCGGCTGGTTCCCAGCGAGCTGCGCCTGTGGAAGTCGGAGAGCGAGTCCGATGTCGTCCACTACGCGCAGGGCGAGGGCTGGCTCGAGGTCTTCGCCAACCGGGCGCGCGTCCTGATCGCCGAGGCAGTCGAGCCGGACAAGCTCGATTCCGCGGACCTGAAGCAGAAGCTCGATGACGCGGAGGCCCGTCTGAAGGAGGCCGAGGAGGGCTCCGCCGCTGCTGAGCAGGCCGAGCGCGACAAGGCTCGTGCCCAGGCATTCATCGAAATCGCCGAGCGGTAGTCCTTGGGGGGCCGGCACGCTCGGGCGGCGACGGCAAGCAGCATCCCCGCGATGGCCAGGAGACTGGGAGGGAAGCTGATGCGCGGCCAGGCGTTCATTCGATCGCCGAGGGCAGGTCTTTACGTGGGCGCCGGGAGCGAGACCGAGATTTCACACGACTGTCCCTCGCATCCCGAGAGGGTCGTGAGCGCGGCCGAGAGCTCCGCCTCGACCTCGCGATACGCTGCCGTCCCGGCCACATTCTCGAGCTGATAGGGGTCGTGCTCGAGGTCATAAAGCTCGGCGCTTACGAGATCGCCGGCGCCGAGGCCGACCTCGGCGCCGGCCTCGTACGAGGAGGCCGGCGCGACGTACTCTCGAATCAGGGCATAGCGCGCCGTTCGCACCGCCTCGTAGGAGGCGACGGAGTAGGCGCCGACACTCTCGCGAGTGTCGGACCGACCCTCGATCAGGATCGCGCGATCGGCGTCCTCATTCCCGCCCTCCGTCAGGAGCGCTGCCAGTGACGATCCGTCCTCGGGGCGAGCAAGGTCGCCCGGCTGGCCCGCGTCGGTGAGCTCGAGGATCGTCGGCGCGAGATCGACGTTCATGCTCGGGGCTGCGATCGTCGTGCCGGGTTCGATCTCAGGTCCGCGGATCACGAGGGGAACCCGAATCGACTCCTCGTAGGGCAGGTTCTTGCTCGCCGCGAGGCGATGCTCGCCGAGCAGGAAGCCGTTGTCGGAAGTGAAGATGACGAAGGTATTGTCCAGCTCTCCTGTCTGCTCGAGCTTCTCGACGATCGCGTCGATGCCTTCGTCAACGGAGGCGAGCGAAGCCAAACGACACTGGTACTGGAGCTCGAGCTCGGCTCGCTCGGCGGCATCCAGCCGGCCGGGTAAGTCCGTGGCCTTGTCGCTGATGTCGGCCTCGTCGAACGAGGGGGGTGTCGGCAGTGGGGTGTCGGCGAAGGCGTCCGCGTGGCGCGGGGCCGGCACCGCGCCGACCGGCTCGCCAGCCGGGTTGCAGCGCTCGGAAGCGTCGTCGCCTTCCTTCCCAAGGCCGAGATGCGGAGCGAGATAGGCGATCGAGAGGAGCCACGGTCGCCGGCGGTTGGCGAATTCGTCGATCATCCCTAGCGCGGTCCGGGTCACCACGTCGGTGTGGTAGTCGCCGGGGTCAGAGCCGAAATCGAGGTTCTCGCGAGGCTTCGAGTCATAGAGCGTGTACTCGTAGTAGCGGGCGCTGGTCTCCTGCGTTATGCCCACCCAGCGATCCCACCCCGGAGGAGGAATCTCGCCCGGAACACTGGCCCACTTCCCGACGTGAGCGGTCTCGTATCCGGACCGGCGCAACCAGACGGGAAGGACTCGCCGGGGTTCGATCAGGTTGACATAGCCACCGCCATCGTCCTCAGGGAAGTTGCCGTGAACACCGTGGTTGTGCGCGTACTGGCCGGTCCAGATCGACGTCCGCGACGGGCAGCAGAGCGGATAGGAGTCGAAGTATCGATCGAACGACGCACCCTCGTTTGCCAGCTGCGCCGAGACGGCCGGCATCGCTTCGAGAGAGGCGGCATCCTGATCGTCGGTGACGATCAGGATGACGTTTGGCGCTCCCTCACCCTCGGCAATTCCACCGGTGGTCGATCCTCCGCCACCAACGGAGCAGCCACCGAGCAGGAGGAGCGCGACAACGAGTGCGACAGGCAAACTGTGAGGCCGCAATGCCTGCGCGAGAGCCTGATCTGAAGGCGGCCGCAGGGTAACGATACGTCGCTTCCCGGGCATTCCGCCAGAGTGTAATGCCGTCGACGGGTCGCTCCCGCGCGCCGACTAGCCTTGTCGCCGATGGATGAACGGATCCTCACCGAGAAGCTGATCGGCTTCGACAGCTCCAGCGCGCAGGGAGTCAAGCTCTGCGCGGGGTTCGTGCGTGGCTGGCTGGAGGCCCGCGATGTGGCCGTCCACGAGCTCGAGGTCCGGGGGCTCCCGGTGTTGGTCGCCGACGCGGGGGCGGTCGATGCGCCGCTGACGGTGCTCCTGCATGGGCATCTCGATGTGGTGCCCGGGCATCAGGGGCAATTCGTGCCCCGCGTCGATGGCGACCGGCTGATCGGTCGCGGCGCCTATGACATGAAGGGGGCCCTGGCGGCGCTGATGCTGGGGATCGCCGACCTTCAGGACGTGGAGGGGGTCCGGGTGCGCTTGGGCATCGTTCCGGACGAGGAGTCGGAGGAAGAGGTTGAGCGCGGCTGCGACCTGCTGATCGACGAGGGATTCGTGGGCGACTTTGCCATCACCGGCGAGCCCACCAACATGCTGGTCGGAGTCGCGGCCAAGGGCGTCTTCGCGATGCGGATCCGCGTTGACGGCCGCGCCGCGCACGGGTCGACGCCGTGGCTGGGCGACAACGCGATCCTGAAGGCGATCGATGTTTTCCACCGGATCGAGTCGCTACCGTTCGCGAGCGAGAGTTCCAAGCTCTATGACCGGCCATCGATCAATCTCGGCCGGATTCTTGGCGGGGACGCTCTTAACAAGGTGCCCGACGCTTGTTTCATCGACGTTGACGTCCGCTACCTGCCCGAGCAGGAGACGGACGCGATCCTCGAGCAGGTTTCGTCACTCGAGGGCGCCGAGGTGATCTCCACCTTCCGGCGCCCGCCAGCCCTCGTCGACCCGGACTCGCCGTTCGTGCGCGCCCTGTGTGCTGCCGCCTCGCCCCATCACCCCGGCGAGGTGTGCGGCATCGGTCGCGATGGCGCATCCGATGCCGTGTCGTTCCTGCGCGTGGGCATCCCCGCCGTCGAGTTCGGGCCGGAGGGAGCGGGGCACCACGGGCCGGAGGAATGGGTCTCGATCGCGTCGGTTCTGAGCTATCGCCGCACGATCGTGGATTTCGCGCGTTCGGTCCCCGAACGCGTGCGCCAGGAGGCTGGTCTGGATGGCTGACGAGCCGCGCGACGAAGCTGATCAGGAGGAGCCCGGGCCTCCCCCCGCGACCTGGGCCGGGCGCCAGCGCGCCGAGGGCGAGCCGGTGGAGCCGGCGCCATCGGAGCACGAAACGGGGATCACGGAGGATTTCGAGGGGATCGAGGCGGAGCTGAGCGCCGAGTTTGACCGGATCGGCACCGAGGAGCACGCCGAGCACCCCGCCGGCGAAGAGCCGACCGAGGTTGCGGACGAGCCCGATGCCGATGACGCCGAGGAGGTCGACGAGGTCGACGAAGCCGACGAGCAGGAGGAGCCACCGGACGAGTTCGAGTTCACGGAAGCGGAGGATGGCGGCGAGGAACAGGAGCCAGAAGCCGGGGATGAGCAAGGTGCCGAAGCCACCGCCGAGGATGCCGAAGGTACGGCGGGCCGGGAGGAGGCGGCGGAGGCCGCAAAGGCGGCCGCGCACGCCGGACTCGCCGCCCGCGCTCAGAAGCAGGCTTCGCAGCGCAGCCCGGCCAGCGTGACCCAATCGGCGGTGGCTGCCGCCGTCGCCAAACCAGCCGTTGACGGCGCCGGCGAGCCACCGAAGCGCACCGTGTGGTGGCGCTTCGTCGCCGCGTCGTTTGTGATCGTCGCCTCGGTGGCCGCGGCGACAGCGGTGGCCTTCCTCCTGTTGCTGGACGGAATCGGCGACAAGCTCGGCAAGAACAACGCCTTCGCCGACGCGCGTGCCCAGCTTTCCGAGGTGGAAGGCGGGGGGCCGCAGACGATTCTTATCCTGGGGTCCGACAAGCGCTCCGGGACCCCCGGCGATCCCGGCCGCTCCGACACGGCTCTGCTCCTGAGGGTCGATCCCGACAAGCGTTTCCTGTCCTTGATGTCGCTGCCCCGCGACCTCAAGGTGCCGATCCCCGGTTACGGCACCGACCGGCTCAACGCCGCCTACTTCTACGGCGAGAGGGAGAAGGCCGGCGGGGGGACCGAGTTGACCGTGAAGGCGATCAAGGAGTATCTGGGGATCCCGATCAACCACATCGTCAACGTGGACTTCGAAGGGTTCTACGAGGCAGTCAACGCGATCGACTGTGTCTACATCGATGTCGACCGGCACTACTTCAACTCCAACGAGGGGGTTGCGCTGGCCGACTACTACGCGGAGATCGACGTTCCGGCCGGGTACTCGAAGCTTTGTGGCTATACCGCGCTCCAGTACGTGCGCTACCGCCACAACGACAACGACCTCGTTCGCGGCGCCCGGCAGCAGGCCTTCATCCGCGAGGCGCGCCAGCGGATCCCCCCCCGCGAGCTGCTGCCGATCTTTGGCAGCGGCAACGAGCTGATCGACATTTTCACGGACAACACGACCTCCGACATCTCCGACGCCCCGACGATCATCGAGATGCTGAAGACCTTCGTCGAGGTCCGCAACGCCTCGGTCCGCCAGATCACGCTCGGCGAGCTGACCGACGACGGCGGGGTCGCTGCCTCGAAGGAGCAGATCGAGGCCGCCGTCACGCAATTTTTGGGCGAGGACATCGACGAGTCCGGGGAGCGGGATCGGGGGGTGGAGCCGAAGGAGCCCAAGAAGCCGGTGAAGGACCAGCCGGAGGGCGAAGCTGCGGGACCGGCGATGGTCGATGCCACCGGCCAGAGCCAGCCACTGGCGGACAAGTTCGCCAGGTTCATGGCTGAGAAGAAGGCCGGCCTGCCGATCATCTATCCGACCCGGATCGTCGCCAATAGCGCCGCGGCGGTGACCGACGAATCCCGCGCCGGGTTGCTGGCCGGGCCGGAGGACAAGAACGTCTTTGAGATGTACAAGTTCGTGGTCTCCTACCAGGAGGGATTCGGGCTTTCCTATTACGGCATCAGCGGCGTCAATTGGTCCGACCCCCCGATCCTGAACAACCCGTCGGAGACCCGGACGGTTGACGGCCGCGAGTACCTGCTGTTCTACGAGCGCGACAAGCTGCGTCTGGTCGGGTGGAAGACCGGCAAGGGCTCGTACTGGGTCAACAACACGCTAACCCACGCCCTCTCCGAGGACGAAATGCTGGCGCTCGCCGCGTCAACCAAAGAGCTTGGCGACTAGAGGTCCGGCCGAGATGACTGAGAAGGAGACGGTGGGCGTCGTCGGTGTCGGCTGGGTGGGGCTGGTCACCGCGACATGCTTCGCCGAGCTGGGCCATCGGGTGATCGCGCTTGACATCATCGAGGAGAAGGTCGAGGCCCTGCGCAGGGGCGAGGTAACCATCTACGAGCCGGGCCTTCCCGAGCTGCTCGCCCGCAACTCGGAGCGCCTTGAGTTCACGACCTCGATGGACGAGGTGCTGGCCGGAGCCCGGCTCCTCTTCTGCTGCGTCGACACCCCGCCCACGTACTCCGGCGACGCGGATCTGTCCCGGGTCCAGGCCGTCGTCGAGCGCCTACCCGAGGACGGCCGGCATGCCCTGGTGATGAAGAGCACCGTGCCGTCGGGAACCGGAGCCGCGATCCGCCGCGACAAGTCCGATCTGCCGTACGTCTCCTGTCCCGAGTTCCTGAAGGAAGGCTCGGCGATCGAGGACTTCATGCATCCCGACCGGGTCGTGATCGGCGCCGACCCCGGCTCCGAGTGGGCGGCCGAGGCCGTCGAGCGCCTCTATGAGCCGCTCTCACACGAGCTGGTGCGCACCGACGTCGCCTCGGCGGAGATGATCAAGCTCGCCTCGAACGCATTCCTCGCCACCAAGATCAGCTTCATCAACGAGATCGCGAACGTTTGCGAGCAGACGGGCGCGGACGTCACCGAGGTCGCGCGGGGAATGGGGCTGGACGAGCGCATCGGGCCGCAGTTCTTGAAGGCCGGGATCGGCTGGGGGGGTTCCTGCTTCGGCAAGGATACGATCGCGCTGAAGAAGCTCGCCGGTAACACCGGCTACCACTTCCAGCTGCTCAGCGCCGTGATCGACGTGAACGAGTTGCAGAAGCGCCGCGTCGTCGCGAAGCTCGTCAAGCATCTCGGCTCGCTGGCCGGGCGACGCATCGTGCTGCTCGGGCTTGCGTTCAAGCCCGACACGGACGACATGCGTGACGCAGCCAGCTTGGTCCTCGCGGCTCGCCTGCAAGGGGAGGGTGCCACCGTCGTCGGATTCGACCCAGTCGCCGCGGATCGCGCCCGGGACCTTCTGAAGGGTGTCGAGTTGCCGGCTTCGGCCCCCGAGGCCCTCGTCGACGCCGACGCCGCCGTGCTGGTCACCGAATGGCCCGAGTTCGCCGAGCTGGACTGGGTAAAAGCGCACGAGCGGATGGCAACCCCGCTCGTCGTGGACGGGCGCAACTTCTTGGACGGCGATGCCCTGCGCGCCGCCGGCTTTAAGTACGAAGGCATCGGGCGAAACGGGAACTGATGCAGGCTCTCGTCCTGGTCGGTGGCGAAGGCACCCGCCTGCGCCCTCTGACCCTCACCCAGCCGAAGCCCGCGATTCCACTGGTGGACCGTCCGTTCATCCGGTACGTGGTCGACTGGCTGGCGCGGCACGAAGTCACCGAAGTCGTGATGGCATGCGGCTTCAGGGCGGACGACCTGCGGGTTGTTCTGGGCGACGGCGAGACCGGCGGTCCGACGATCTCCTATCTGGAGGAGGGCGAGCCGCTGGGCACGGCGGGCCCGATTCGGCTCGCTGCGGATCAGGGTTATCTGGACGAGCGGTTCCTGGTCCTGAACGGCGACCTCCTGACGGATCTCGATCTGCACGCCCTGCTGGCGGCCCATGCCGAGCGAAATGCAATCGCTTCCCTGGCGCTCTACCCGGTTGCGGATCCGTCCTCGTACGGGCTCGTCCGGCGGGATGATGACGGCGTCGTCCGCGGCTTCCTCGAAAAGCCCGAGCCCGGTCAGATCGACACCGACGAGGTGAACGCCGGCGCCTACGTCCTCGAGCGCTCGGTCGTGGACCTGATTCCAGCGGGACGAGCGGTGTCGATCGAGCGCGAGGTATTCCCGCTGCTCGTGGGCAAGGGGCTGTTCGGCCAGCGACTCGACGGTTACTGGATGGACGTCGGCACCCCGGAGCGCTACCTGCAGGGGAGCTGGGACATCTTGGACGGCATCGTCGAGACCGAGGCCACGGCAGGCATCGACGAGCATGCCGAGGTGGACGCGACGGCGCAGGTGTCAGACCCCGTCTTCGTAGGCTCCGGCGTTGAGGTCGGCCCTTCCGCGATCGTGGGCCCACGGGCGGTCATCGCCGCAAGCTGTGAGATCCGCTCCGGCGCCCGGATCGCCGGATCGGTTCTTCACGCGGGGTGCCGGGTGGGCGCGGACGCGACGATCGAGGGCGCGATCCTGGCCTCTGGGGTCGAGGTGGGGAAGGGCGCGGTGATCGAGTCCGGCACCGTGGTGGGGGAGGGTGCGAGAATCCCGGCGATGAGCGTCGTCGAGGCAGACTCGCGGATCGAGCCGGGGGTCGCGGCATGACCGGTGGGACGATCGAGGCGATCCAGGCGGTCGACACCCACAATCAGCTCGAGGACGTGCTGACGATGCCCGAGCACCTGTCGGATGCGCTCTGGCGGGTGGAGTCGGCGCGGATCGACACGATGGAGTCGAGCGGCCTGGTGGTGTGCGGGATGGGAGCCTCCGCGATCGGCGCCGATTTGGCCCGGGCGGCATTCGGTGATCGCCTCAGCCTGCCCCTTGACACCGTGCGCGACTACGAGCTGGCGCCTTGGACGCCCCCGGACCGGGTGGTGCTCTGCTCGAGCTACTCGGGTAACACCGAGGAGACGCTCGCCTGCTTCGACGCCGCCGCCGCGGTCGGCGCGCGCCGTGTCGTCGCGACCACGGGTGGCGCCCTGGGCGACGCCGCGCGCGAGGCCGGGGTGCCCGTCATCCCGGTCCCGGCCGCGCTTCAGCCCCGCGCCTCGGTGGGCTACATGTTCGTCGCCGCCGCGGAGCTTGCCTGCCTGGCGGGGGCGGCGCCCGCGTTCAGGACGGAGATCGATGGCGCTGCCACGCATCTATCCGAGAGCAGCGACGACCTGATCGAGCAGGCTGCTGAGTTGGCCGATCGGCTCGAGGGGTCGACTCCCGTGGTCTACGGCTGCGATCTGACGGAGCCGGTCGCCTACCGCTGGAAGACCCAGATCAACGAGAACTCGGAGATCCCTGCCTTCACCCATGCGATTCCCGAGATGGATCACAACGAGATCGTGGGCTGGCGCGAAGGCGGCGGGGGGAGCGCTTTCTCGGCAGTTTTCTTGACCGACTCCGACCAGCACCCGCGCGAGCGCCAGCGGATCGAGCTGACCGCGGAGTTGATCCGCCCCGGGATGGCCGGAGTCGAGCTGATCGAGACGCAGGGCGAGACGCGAACCGCTCGCATGCTCTGGGCCGTGATGCTGGGCGACCTGATTTCGCTTGTTCTGGCTGCCAAGCGCGGGGTCGATCCTTCGCCGGTCGCCCCGATCGAGCGGCTCAAGGATCAGCTCGGCAGGCCTTAGTGCGCCTTAGTCCTCCGGGCCGGGGCGCCGGCGCGCGCGCTTCACCTCGGATCGCCGGCGCTTGCCCTGGAGCCGGCGCTCTCGTGCCGATCGCCCCGGCCTCGTTGCCTTGCGCGGCCGCTGCCGCGCCAGGCCGGACGCGATTCGCTCGCCCAGGCGGGACAGCGCCAGCTCGCGGTTTCGCAGCTGACTGCGAGCGTCCTGCGCCACGGCGCTCACGCGCGCTCCGAAGCGGTGCGTCAGGCGGCGTTTCTGCTCATCGGTGAGCGTCGCGGAGGCCTCGATCTCGAAGACGGCCTCGATCCGCGACGCGGTCACGTTCGCGTGCTGGCCGCCCGGCCCGGAGGATCTGGAGGCGCGCAGCGCGACCTCGCTCAGCGGAATCGCGAGCGAGGGAGAGATCCGAAGCGTGGCCGGCACCCCGGCTAGTAGCGGTACTGATCGGGCTTGTACGGACCCTCGACCGCGACGCCGATGTAGGCGGCCTGCTCGGGAGTCAACTCGGTCAGGCTGACGCCCAGGGCGTCGAGATGGAGCCGTGCGACCTTCTCGTCAAGGTGCTTTGGCAGCACGTAGACCCGCTTCTCGTAGTCGTCGTTCTTCCCGTAGAGCTCGATCTGCGCGATCGTCTGATTCGTGAACGAGTTGCTCATGACGAACGACGGATGCCCGGTCGCGTTGCCCAGGTTGAGCAGGCGCCCCTCGGACAAGACGATGATCGTGTGACCGTCAGCGAAGGTCCACTCGTCGACCTGCGGCTTGATGTTGACCTTGGTCGCACCTGAGCCCTCGAGGCCCGCCATGTCGATCTCGTTGTCGAAGTGGCCGATGTTGCCCACGATCGCCTGGTGCTTCATGCGCTCCATGTCGGCGAGACCGATCACGTCCTTGTTCCCGGTCGCGGTGATGAAGATGTCGGCCGTCGAGATCACCTCGTCGAGGGAGCGAACCTCGTAGCCCTCCATTGCCGCCTGGAGCGCGCAGATCGGGTCGATCTCCGTGACGATCACGCGGGCACCCTGGCCCCGCAACGACTCGGCGCAGCCCTTCCCGACATCGCCGTAGCCGCAGATCACGGCGACCTTGCCGCCGATCATCACGTCGGTTCCGCGGTTGATGCCGTCGACCAGCGAATGGCGGCAGCCGTAGAGGTTGTCGAACTTCGACTTGGTGACCGAGTCGTTGACGTTGATCGCCGGAAACAGCAGGGTGCCCGTTTCGGCCATCTGGTTCAGGCGCAGGACCCCGGTCGTCGTCTCCTCGGTGACGCCCTTGATCTGCGCCGCGACGTTCGTCCAGCGCTGGGGATCCTCAGCGAGCGATGCAGTCAGGCATTCGAGGATGATCCTGAACTCTTCCGAATCGGCAGTCGCGGGATCCGGGACGGCGCCGGCTGCTTCGAACTCGACGCCCTTGTGGATGAGCAGGGTGGCATCGCCGCCGTCGTCGAGGATCATGTTCGGGCCTTCGCCCTCGGGCCAAAGGAGCGCCTGTTGGGTGCACCACCAGTACTCCTCCAGCGTCTCGCCCTTCCAGGCGAAGACGGGAATCCCGGCGGCGGCGATCGCGGCGGCCGCGTGGTCCTGCGTCGAGAAGATGTTGCAGGAGGCCCAGCGGACTTCTGCGCCGAGCGCGATCAGGGTCTCGATCAGGACGGCCGTCTGGATCGTCATGTGAAGCGAGCCGGTGATGCGGGCGCCGGCGAGGGGCTGCGAAGCGGCGAACTCCTCGCGGGTCCGCATCAGCCCGGGCATCTCGTTCTCGGCGAGGCTGATCTCCTTGCGTCCGAAATCGGCCAAGCCGATGTCGGCGACCTTGTAATCCTGCGTGGCGGGGGTGGCGGTGGTGGTCATGCGTCTCCTGATCGAACCAAGTTGCCCGGTCAGGGTACCTGCCGCACCGCCCCGGCACACCGTCCGGCGCCGATGAATACCCTCCCGCCTTCGATGCGGCATTCCTCGATCTCAGGCACGCGAATGACCGATGAAGTCAGATCGCCGGAGCTCATCCGATGAAGGCGATGGTCATGGCGGCGGGCCTCGGTACCCGCCTGCGCCCACTTACCTACGAGGTCCCGAAGCCGATGGTCCCAGTCGCGAACCGCCCGGTGATCGAGCAGCTCCTCCGGCTGCTGGCCCGGCAGGGTTTCGATCAGGTGGTCTCGAATCTGCATTGGTTTCCGGACACGATCACCGACCGGCTCGGTGACGGCTCCGCCTTCGGCGTCGAGCTGACCTTTTCGTTCGAGGAGGAGCTGTTGGGCACGGCGGGCGGCGTGCGAAACGTCCGCGAGCACTTCGGAGACACGCCGTTCGCCGTGCTGGCCGGCGACGCGCTCACCGATGTCGACCTCGCCGGCCTGATGGCGGCTCACGAGGCCAATGACGGCGTGGCGACGCTGGTCGTCAAGCGCGTCGCCAACACCCGCGAGTACGGGGTGGTGGTGACCCGACCCGATGGCCGGGTCGAGGGCTTCCAGGAGAAGCCGGAGCCGGCGGAAGCGCTCTCGGACCGCGCCAGCTGCATGATCTACGCGCTCAGCCCGGAGATCTTCGACTTCTTTCCCGACCAGGCCGTCGTCGACTTCGCGCTCGACGTCTTCCCCGCTCTGCTCGCGGCCGACGTGCCGTTCTACGTCCACGAGACGGACTCCTACTGGAACGACGTGGGCTCGCCTTCGGAGTACCTGCAAGGGAACCTCGACGCCGTCGACGGCCTGGTCGCCGTCGATCTCGGCGGCACGCTCGTCGAGGCGCAAGCGGATCCGAACCGCCCGGGCTCGAATCCGCTCGGCAGCGCGCGCGGGGGGCTGCCCGCCGGCTGCGAGGTCGATGGCAGGGTGCTGGTCGGCGATGGCGTCAGGGTTGGTGGCGGCGTCCGCATCGACGGCCCGGCAGTCATCGGTGACGGGGCCGTGATCGGCGACGGCGCCCGGATCAAGGGCTCGCTGCTACTGCCGGGTGCAGAGGTCCCCGCGGGCTGCTACCTGGTTGGAGCGGTCGCCGGCCGGTCGGGCTCCTTGGTCCGCGTCGGCTGATGACCGAGCGCCGCCGCCTCGTCCGGGTCCCAGCCACATCGGCGAACCTCGGCCCCGGCTTCGACATCCTGGCCGGGGCGCTCGAGCTGCATCTGGAGCTTGAGGTGGCCGAGGCCGGCGAGTTCAGCGTCGATGCCGGCGCTGCGTCGCTGCCGACCGATCGCTCGAACCTGTGCGTTCGTGGCTTCGAAG
>JALZKA010000011.1:0-5320 GCA_030859475.1 Actinomycetota bacterium | reverse complement strand
CTGCATCCGGCCGACGCCCTGCGGTTCGAGGTCCGCAGCCAGATCCCGCTCGCCCGCGGGCTTGGCTCAAGCGCCGCGGCGATCGTCGCCGGGTTGATGGCCGCCGACCACATGTACGAGCTTGGCCTTGGCCGGGAGCAGGTCTATGCCAGAGCCGTCGAGATCGAGGGCCATGCGGACAATGTCGGCGCCGCGATCTACGGCGGGTTCGTGGTGTGCCCGCGAATCGAGGCAGGCGAGCTGCCGGCGCCGGTCAGGATTGAGCCCCCGCAAGGGGTCGAGGCTGTGCTCGTCATCCCCCCGGACGAGGTCCCGACAGCGGACGCTCGCGCGGCCCTTCCGGCAACGGTGGCGTATGACGATGCGGTCGCGAA
The DNA here is from genome assembly GCA_030859475.1 of Actinomycetota bacterium. GTDB lineage: Bacteria > Actinomycetota > Thermoleophilia > Solirubrobacterales > 70-9 > JALZKA01. Next base: position 4,946 of record JALZKA010000011.1, on the reverse strand, counting down.
CATCGCGGCCGCATCCCAGCTCGTCCTGGGCCTCGAGCGAACCGATCTGGCCCTGATTAGGCGCGGGCTCGCTGATGTGCTGCACCAACCGCACCGCGCGCGGCTCTACAGGCGCTCGATGGACCTCGTTGCCAAGGCGCACGAGTTTGGCGCCCTGGGGGCGACCATCTCGGGCGCCGGGCCGACCGTCCTGGTGTGGAGCTACTGGCAGGACACCGGCAAGGTCGTAAGCGCCGTCGCGAAGTGGGCGGGCGACGGAGCCGAAGTGCGCAGGGTCCCGTTCTCGCCGCTCGGCGCCGACGTGCCGGAGATGTAGTAGCCGATGGACTGGGTGATCCATATCGGTCTGGCGGAGCTCGCGCTCGGCGCCCTGCTCGGATGGGCGATGGTCGCTCAACTCGAGCGGCCGGACCTGATCAGACGCGTGGGGATCGAGGCGCCGCACCGAATCCGGCAAGTGCATCTGGACTACCTGATGATGGGGCTGATTCTGGTGGCCGTTGGGGTGGCGGTGCCCGGTTTGCCGGAGCTCTTCGCGATCCTCCTCGTGATCGGGACCGTGGTCAACCCCGCTCTGTTCGTCCCGCCCGCTTTCGCTCCCGGTGTCAGCGAGCGTCTGCCCTACCGTGCGATCAGCGTCGCGTCGTTCATCTGCGTAGGCGCGGGCCTCGTCGCCGCGGCGATCACGGGCCCCGGGTAGCCCCTCACGCGCGGGCTCCGGCGGGGACGATCTCAACCGAGATCTCGTCGAGCCGCTCGAGCAGGTCGGGGCGGCCGAGGCGGCGCAGGATCTCGCCGGCGAGCGACAGGTAGTCCTGTCCCCGCGCCGGACGGTAGCCAAGGATCGGCACCGCGCGCTCGGCCGACTCGGCATACGCGATCGACTGCCGGATCACCGTCCGGAACACGCTCTCGCCGAATCGGTCGCGCAGCGACTCGAGCGTTTGGCGGGCGTGCCTGGTTCGCATGTTGGCGATATTGAGGACCACTCCCAGAAGTTCCAGGTCGGGGTTCAAGCTGTCCCGCGCCAGGTCGACGACCTCCATCGCCTGCTCCACGCCTTGGAGGGAGAAGTATTGAGACTGGCTTGAGAGCAGGGCGTGGGAAGAGGCCACGAGGGCGTTGACGGTGAGGAGGCCGAGAGTCGGCGGGCAGTCGATCAGGATCACGTCGTAGTCGCCGACCAAGTCCCGCAGCGCCTGGCGGAGGATCACCTCGCGGCCGATCTTCCCGGCGAGGGCCAGCTCGGCCTCGGCCAGGCTCAGGTTCGCGGGGATCACCTGACCGTGGATCGCATCGGCGGCTGCCGCCTGGCCCATCAGGACCTCGCCCAGGGTCGGCTCGGCGTCGGCGGGGGTGTCGAAGTAATCGGACAGGTTTCCCTGCGGATCGGCATCGACCGAGAGCACCCGCAGCTCGAGCCGTTCGAAGATGTCCGCAAGGCTCCGCACCATCGTCGTCTTTCCGGTCCCGCCCTTCTGTGAGAGCACGGAGATGATGGTTGCCTTGCTCATCGCCGTGACTATATGGGCGATCACCGAACAGCATTAGACTCGCGGCGGATGGGAGTCTGCCGGGCCAGCCTGACGATCGACGCACCCCGGAAGAAGGTCTACGAAGCGCTCCTGGATCTGGCCGCGCGGCCGGCCTTCATGGACCACTTCGTCGAGGGCTACCGGCTGTTGCGGGAAGAGCCGGTTGGGGTCGGCGCGGGAGCGCGCTTTCGAATTCCGGCGGCCGCCCTGACGCTTGACGTCTCGATCGACGAGGTCGAACCGCCGCACCGCATCGTCGAGCGCGGCCGCGGCGGCTACCTGAACCGCGTGCCGAGCGCGATCGAGTGGCGCTTGAAGGACGCGCCGGCCGAGACCGGCTGCGAGATCGAGGTGACCTTCATCACCGACCCCTCCCGGGTGTTCGACCGGCTTCGTGATATGCGTGTCTCAAGGCGGCGCGTGCGCCGCGGCTGGGAGCGAGCGCTCGAGCGGTTGCGCGACCTGATCGAGGCGGGCGAAGCTCCCGAGCGCATCGCCGTGGGCGGCGGCGATCGGGCCGGATTCTGACTCCGTTCGGGCACCGCATCCGATTGTCGCGGCTATAGACTCTCGCCCTCGAATGCGCCCCAAGCTCGCCCTGATCTTCGCCCTCGCGGCTTTTCTCGTCACCGTACCCGTGGTCGGATGCGGAGAGAAGGAGGGGGAGGAGGCCCGCGAAGCTGTCGAGGGGGAGCCGCTCCACCTCGGCGGCTTGATCTACAACGTCGCGATCACGCGCTTTCTGAACCCGGCCGACGTCGAGGACAGTGCCTATCTGGCCGGCCAGCAGCCCCCGCCGGTCGATCAGTCCTACCTGGGCGTCTTCCTGACGATCTCCAACGAGGAGGACGAAGAGATCGGTAGCGCCACGGGCTACGCGGTGACCGATTCAACCGAGCGTGAGTACGAGCCGCTCGAGACGGCGAGCGCCCACGCTCTTGAGATCGGTGTTCCCGTCCCGGCTGATGATCAGATCCCCGCCGCCGACACAACCGCGTCCCAGAGCGCGATTCAGGGCTCCCTGCTGCTGTTCCTGGTTGCTGACGACGTTTCCGCAGCCCGCCCCCTCGAGCTCCAGATCGAAGGGCCCGAGGAGAGCGGGCACATCGAGCTTGACATCTGATCGCGGGGCGCCTTCGCACGCGGGCCTGTCGCGCTTCGCGCTGCGGGCGTGGCTGATCGCAGGCGTCCTGGCTTCGGTATTGATCCTGACCGGAGTGTTCCCGGATCTCGTCGGCTACGTCTGCCTGGGAGTGATCGTCGCGGCGACCCTGTTGACCTCCACGGAGCGGCGTCGAGAGGGTGGCGGGTGGTGGACGATCCTGGGTGTCGGGGCGATCGTGTCCGTGGCGGGGGCGGCTAGCGCGCCTCTAACCGACACGATTGGCGGCATCCTCGCCGTCATCGGGGGCGCGCTCGTGGTGATCGGCGCCACCGTCGGCTTCCCGGCGGACGAGGGCGCTCCATGAGGAAGACCTATTCCGCGAGCACGGCCGCGAGCACCCGCTGGGCGATCGGTGCGGCTACTGCCCCGCCGCCACCGCCGCCGGTGGCGTCGAACACCACCGCGGCAATCGCCACCTCCGGCTTGTCGGCGGGCGCGAACGCCGTGAACCACGCGTTCTCCTTCTGTGGCGGATCCTCGCCCGGTGCCAGCGTCTGCCCCGGCTCGAGGCTTGTGGGTCCCAGCTCGGCCGTGCCGGTCTTGCCGGCGACCGTCGTGCCCGGGACCTGCCCCGCCACGCCGGTGCCGGAGCGAACCACCTCGACCATCAGGTCGTTGATCGTCGCCGCGGTTTCCGGCGGCGTGACCTCGACCGGCTCCGCGCCGGAACGAAGCTCCGAGCTCCTCACGATCGAAGTGGGTTCGCGGATGCCCTCGTTCGCGATCGTTTGCGCAACCGACGCCATCTGAAGCGGTGTCGCCAGCACCATGCCCTGGCCGATCGCGCTCTCGCCCAAGGCGACATCGCTATCCGTCTGGGGATACGAGCTTGGGGGTGGAGCGATCGCTTCGAGCGCTCCGTCGCTCGCGAGCGCGGGCGGCTCGTTGAACCCGAAGAGCTGAGCCTTCTCGAACATCGCATCGGCCCCGGCCCGCACGCCCAATGGCGCGAACACCGTGTTGCAGGACTGGGCAAAGCTCTGGGTCAGGGTGCCTCCGCACGGGGAGTCATGGGCGTTCGAGATCTCGCGCCCGATCTCGCTGTTCGACACCTCGATTGGAAACTCGTCGTCGAGCTCGACGACGCCGGCGTCGAGGGCGGCGGCCGCCGTGATCACCTTGAAAGTCGATCCGGGGGGCTGCGGCTCCGACCATGCCAGGCCGGCGACGCCCAGAACGTCCCCGTTGCGGGCATCCAGGACGGCGACGCCGCCGAAGGTGGCGCCCAGCGCTGCAACCGCGGCCTCCTGCGCCTCGGGATCGATCGTTGTCTTGACGGCCTCGCCGGCGACGGGGTCGCCGCTGGCCAGCTCCCGGCCCTGCCCTTGCGACGCCGGGTCGGCGGTGGCGAACAGCTGACCTCCGGGCTGTCCGGCAAGCCGTTGGTTGAAGGCCAGCTCAAGCCCGCTCGTGCCGGTCAGGCTACCCGGCGGAAAGCCGAGCGCGAACAGCTCGCGCTCCTGCTTGCGCGAAGGCGTCCCGACGGTTCCCGCCACGGACAGAGCCGCCGCGCCCAGCGGCGAGGTCCGCCCCGACTCGGGGCCTTCCGCCAGGGGTGTGCCGTCATGTGCCAGGAGCGGCGCCCGCTGAGCGACGCGGGTAACGCGCTCGAGCAGCTCACCCGCATCGAGGCCTGGAAAGACCAGGTGTGGCTCCCACTCGATCTGGCCTTGGTCGTCCAGCGGGAGATTGATCTCACCTGGCACGGAACCAAACGCGAGGGTTGCGACGGTGACTTCGAAGGCCTGGTCGCCACCATCGGCGCCGGTGACCTCGTCGGTCGCGACAGTCGTAGCGGTCGCGGTGGATTGGGCATCGACGTAGAGCTCCGTGAACGTCTCGAGGGGGTACGTGCTTCGGGACTCCGGCGAAAGCTCGGCATGCATTGCGACGAAGTCCTGCCGCTCCCACGCCTCGGCGAATCGCTCGGAAGGCCCTGGTTCACCGCCCGACCGGCCGACGAGCAAGCCGACGGCGAACGCCAGCAGCGAAACCCCGATGAGAGGAAACAGGGTGCGTCGCAAGAGCCGCCGTCGCCGCTCTGGCATCGGATCCGGTCTTGGAGGATTGAGCCCCTGCGTGCGGTAGCGTTGCTCGCCGGTGGCGTCCGGGGTCGGCGTGACGGCATCCATCGTTTGGGAAAAGGTAGTCACTCGTGGGCCATGGAAGCGCAGTCTGAAAAACCGCTGGCAGTCGGGATGCGCGGGCACCCTTGAGCCCGATCGACGTCTTCATCCTGATCTTCG
>JALZKA010000149.1 GCA_030859475.1 Actinomycetota bacterium | reverse complement strand
GGTCCACGGCTACCGCTCGCTCTACGTCGCCGATGCCAGCCTCTTCCCGACGTCAATCGGTGTCAACCCGATGATGACGATCATCGCGACGGCGGCGCGAATCGCGCGGGACCTGGCGGCGAGCGCATAGAACGCAGAACGGCCGCCAGTCGTGGCGGCCGTTCTGAGCTCTTGCCCGGCGCTAGGCGGCGGGAGGCGCTGCGGGTGGCGGGGGCTGGTCGCCCCTGCCCTGCATCCGGTCGGCTTGGTCGGAGAACGAGGTGCCCTCCTCCTGCATCGCCCGGTAACCGCCGTAGGTGACTCCGGCCACGGCGATCAGGCCGAGGAAGACGCCGATCGCGCGGCCGACGTCGATCAGGTCGCCGGCGCCGCCATCGGGCGGGCTGAGGATCCGGAACAGGACCAGGAGCACTCCGAGTGCACCAAGGCCGGCCGTTATGGCACTGAGCGCCACCGGCATGGTGACGTCCGACTGAGTGGCGCTGATGACCGCCAGAGCGATCCCAGCAAGTGCCGCCAGCAACAGGATGAAGCGGATCAACTCCATTGTGTCCCAAGCGTTGCCGCCGAAGGTGAACCCTCCTCCCGCATCAACGGTGAACCAGTCAAAGATGAACATGATCAACAGCAGGGCCACGCCTGATGCGCCGGCGATCTTTTCGCCCGTTCTGAGGTTTTCCATATACGAGTCTCCCTCCTGGAGTGATCGATTAGGACGAGCCTATACCTACCGGGGGCCGGAATCAGCGCGGCCCGAACGAGCTGCAAGAACTGTGTTGGCGAGGAGCATCGCGATCGTCATCGGCCCGACGCCGCCGGGCACGGGCGTAATCACCCCCGCCCGCTCGACCACTGCCCCGAACTCGACATCGCCCACAAGCCCCTCATCCGTGCGGTTGATGCCCACGTCGATCACCGCGGCGCCTTTCTTCACCCAGTCGCCACCGACCATCCCCGGCGAACCAACGGCGGCCACGAGGATGTCGGCGCGGGCGCAGACCGCGGGCAGGTCACGGGTCCGCGAGTGGCACACGGTCACGGTCGCATGCGCGTTGGTCAGCAGGGCGGCCAACGGCCTCCCGACCAGGATCGAGCGGCCGACGACCACGGCCTCCGAACCCGCCACCTCGACCCCGGCCACCCGCAGCAGCTCCATGACTCCCTGCGGCGTGCAGGGAACCAGGCCTGGCCTGCCCTGAGCGAGGAGCCCGGCGCTGACCGCGGTCAGGCCGTCAACGTCCTTGCGCGGGTCGATCGCCGCCACGACCGCCTCAGTGTCGACCTGGACGGGAAGCGGCATCTGGACGAGGATCCCGTCCACCTGCGGATCGCCGTTCAGCGCCGCTACCAGCTCCACCAGGTCGGTCTGGGAAGCTGCCTCATCGAGCTCATGGTGGATCGAGCGAATCCCCGCCTCCTCGCAAGCCCGGATCTTGTTGCCGACGTAGAGGTGGGAAGCCGGGTCATCGCCGACAAGCACGGTGGCAAGCCCTGGGCTTGCCCCCCGCTCGGCGACGAACGTCTCAACCTCCGCGGCCACCCTTCCGCGGACCTCGGCCGCGACCGCCTTGCCGTCCAGAATCTGGGCCGTCATCCGCGGTTCAGTTCGAAGATACCTTGCGGCGGCTTCGTCGCCTTACCTGCTGCTTTCGCGACAGAGTCGCTCACCGGCTCACCCTGCCTTCTTGAGCGGAGCGTAATCCGCCATCAGCTTGCGCTCCCCGCCCGGTCCCGCGAACCGCACGACCACGACGGACCCCGGCTCGACGGAGGTGACGACACCCTCGCCGAAGCTGGCGTGGACGACATCATCGCCGACCCTGAACTGGGCATTCGAGGCCGTGGGCTGCTTGCGCTCGGGCGCTCTCAGGCCGCCACTCCCGCCGTCGCCGAACCCGCGCCCTGCGCCACCAACGCTGGGGCCGCCGATCTGCCAGCCGGTCCTGACCGCCATCGCCTTGTGGTCCACCAGCGCCGACGGAACCTCGCGCAGAAAGCGGGACGGCAGGTTCCATCCGGATGAGCCGTGCAGGCTCCGCGCGCGCGCGCAGGTCATCGTCAGCCGCTTGCGAGCGCGGGTGACGCCCACGTAGGCGAGGCGGCGTTCCTCTTCCAGATTGCCCTCTTCAACGGAGCGGGAGTGCGGGAAGACGCCCTCCTCGCAGCCGATGATGAAGATCGCGTCGTACTCCAGGCCTTTGGCGTTGTGGAGGCTCATCAGGGTGATCAGGCTCTCCTCGTCAAGGATCGAGTCCTGATCGGTGAACAGGCTGATCCGGGCCAGAAAGTCCTCCAGCGCCGTCTGCTCCGGATCCCCCTCCGCGTCGCGGTTGGCGTCGGCTTCCCGGGCCACCCCGACAAGCTCCTCCAAGTTCTCGACCCTGCCCTCCGCCTCGACCGTGCGCTCGGCCTGAAGCGCCTCCATGTAGCCGGTGTCGTGGAGGACCGACTCCAGAAGGTCCGCGACCGAATCGCCTCCTGCGCGCTGTCGTAATCCGGCCATGATCGCGGCGAACCGGGAGACGGCCTTGATCGCCGCCGGGCCCAGGCCCGGCACCGACTGGGGCCGTGACATCACGTCCCAGATGTCCTCGCCCGTGGTGTTCGCATGGGAGAGGATCCGGGCCTGGGTCTGTTGCCCGATGCCGCGGCGAGGTGAGTTCACCACCCGCCCGAACGAGATTCCATCCGCCGGATTGGCGATCAGCTGGAGGTAGGCGACGGCGTCCTTGATCTCGGCCCGGTCGTAGAACTTGGTCCCGCCGATCACCTGGTAGGGCACCTCGTAGCGAACCAGCATGTCCTCGAGGACCCGGCTTTGGGCATTCATCCGGTAGAGCACCGCGATCTCGGCGCGCAAGAAGCCCTCCTCCCCCACCAGCCGCTCGATCTCGCCCGCGACGTAGCGGGCCTCGGCATGCTCGTCGTCGAGCTCGGCGACGGTGACCAGGTCACCCCGCCCCGCCTCCGTCCACAGGTGCTTTGGCTTCTGCTCCGAGTTGTTGGCGATCACCGCGTTGGCGGCGTCGAGGATCGTCTGCGTCGAGCGGTAGTTCTGCTCGAGCTTGACGACCTCTGCGTCCTCGAAGTCCTGCTCGAACTCGAGGATGTTGCGGACGTCCGCGGAGCGGAAGCTGTAGACAGACTGCGCGTCGTCCCCAACCACCGTCAGGTTCTGATCCTGCCCCGCCAGGAGTTGCAGCAGGCGGTACTGGGCGCGATTCGTGTCCTGGTATTCGTCGACCAGGATCCAGCGAAAGGTGCGCTCATAGCGCTCGCGGACGTCGGCGAACAGCTCCATCAGGTTGACGGTTCGGACCAGGAGGTCGTCGAAGTCCATCGCGCTCGCCTCGACCATGCGCCGCTCGTAGAGGTTGTAGACCTCCGCAACCGTCTCCTCGAAGTAGCCGCCTTGCATCGCGGCGTAGTCGGTGGAGTCCCGAAGGCGGTTCTTGGCGCCGGAAATCGCGGCCTGGATCGAGCGAGCGCTGAAGCGCTTCGGATCGACCTGGCACTCGTCCATCGCCCGCTTGACCATCCGCAGGGAGTCCGCCTGGTCGTAGATCGTGAACGAGCGCTTATAGCCGAGCCGCTCGGCGTTGACGCGCAGGATTCGGGCGCAGGCTGAATGAAACGTCATCACCCACATCAGGCGCGAGACGCCGCCGACCAGCGCCTCGACCCGCTCGCGCATCTCCTGCGCGGCCTTGTTCGTGAAGGTGATCGCGAGGATCTCCGACGGGTGTGCCTGCCCGGTCGCGACCAGGTAGGCGATCCGGCGCGTCAGGACGCG
>JALZKA010000148.1 GCA_030859475.1 Actinomycetota bacterium | reverse complement strand
GCTCGGCACCGCGGTCTCGCTCGCCAGCCTCGGCACCCTGCTGACCGCGCTGATAACCGGCGCCGCGGCGGCCTGGCTCTTCGACCTCGGCGCGCTCGAGGGCCTGATCCTCGGATCCGCGGTGGCGGCGACCGACAGCGCCGCGATCTTCGCGGTCCTGCGCGGATCGCGCCTACGACGACGCCTGGCCCGCACGCGTGAAGGTGAATCCGGCATGAACGACCCGATCGCGGTCCTTTTGGTCGTCGGCTTCATCGACTGGATCCAGGATCCGGGCTACGGAGCCGCGAACATGGCGGCCGAGCTGGCGCTGAAGCTCTCCGTGGGGCTGGTGATCGGCCTCGCGGTCGGCTTCGTGGCGCGGGCGGCGTTCCGGCGGCTTGACCTGCCATCGCCGGGCCTCTACCCGGTCGCCTCGCTCGCCACGGCAGCGCTCGCGTTCGGCCTGGCTGAGCTCCCCCACGGCTCGGGCTTCCTCTCGGTCTACATCGCGGCCCTGATCCTGGGGACCGGGCCGGTTCCCGCAAGGGGCTCGACGATCGCGTTTCACCAGGGGATGAGCTGGACGGCCCAGATCGCCCTGTTCTTCCTGCTCGGGTTGCTGGTGTTCCCGTCCGAGCTGATCGAGGTGGCGCCGGAGGGGCTGGCGCTGTCGGCGATTCTGATCTTCGTCGCTCGCCCCCTGGCTGCGGTCGTGGCGACGGCAGCGGCGCCGTTCGAGATGCGCGAGCGCCTGATGCTGGGCTGGGCCGGCCTGCGCGGCGCCGTCCCAATCTGGCTCGCGACGTTTCCGGTGGTTGCCGGGGTCGAATCCGCCGGGGTGATCTTCAACGCCGTCTTCTTCGTCGTCGTCACCTCGACTCTGATCCAGGGCGCCACGTTCGACGCCCTGGCTCAGCGCCTCGGCCTGACGACTTCAGAGCCGGCGCTGCCGGCCACGATCGTCGAGACCGGCACGGTCAAGAAGCTTGGCGGTGACTCATTCATCTACGTGGTCGACCCCGGCGACGCGGCGGCCGGGGCGCTGGTTCGCGACCTCGGCCTCCCCCGGGAAGCGCTGATCAACCTGATCGTGCGTGAAGGGACCGCCGTCCCGCCACGAGGATCGACCGAGATCGTCCAAGGCGATGAGCTGCACGTGCTGACGCGCCGCGAAGCCATGACCGAGGTGCAGGCGCTCACTGAGCGCTGGCGCACAGGACCGCTTGGCGAGCCGCCCCCGCCACCGCTTCCGAGACGCGGAGCGCCTCAGATATTCACCGTCCGCCGCCGGCTGGCTGCGGATGGCGATCCGTCGAGGCCAGAGGAGCTCGAGCGCGTGAAGGTCGAGGTCCGCCTCCGCGTGCGCCGCGATCGCCCGAGCTCGCTCGTCGGGATGGCGGACGGCCGCTACGCGGTCACCAACCCGGAGCTGACGGCAATCGGCGGCCGGACGCAGGTCGCGGAGTGGGTCGCCCGTCGCGTCAGCCGCCCGGGATTGGCCCCGGCGGAGCGCGCCTGGTGGCAGGAGGTGGCGGGCGTGCTGAATGCCCCGACGCCGCGCAAGCGGCCGGAGAGGGACGTGGGCGAGCAGTTGACCTAGGCGTGACTAACCCGTGGCCGCGGCCGCCACCCGCTTGAACGCCGCGCCGGGGTCCGGGTCCCCGAACACGGCCGATCCCGCAACCAAGAGCATCGCGCCCGCGCCCGCCACCAAGGGCGCCGTTTGCGAGTCAACGCCGCCGTCCACCTCGATCGCGCAGCCCTCCGGCGCCAGCGCCGAAAGGGCTTCGACCTTGGCGAGAGATGAGGCGATGAACTTCTGGCCGCCCCAGCCGGGGTTGACGGTCATCGCCAGCAGCAGGTCGCACCGCGAGGCGAGCTGGGCGACCGCCGCGACCGGCGTCCCAGGGTTGATCGCCAGTCCCGCCAGGCAGCCGGCCTCGCGGATCGCAGCCAGGGTGCGATGCGCGTGTGGATCGGCCTCTTGGTGGATCGTGATGCAATCGGCCCCCGCCTTTGCAAAAGCGTCCACCTGATCCCCGGGCCGTTCGATCATCAGGTGGACGTCGAGGACTCCCCCCGCCGTGTGCACCTGATCGGCGAGCGCCGCGGCGATCATCGGACCGATCGTGATTGGCGGCACGAAGTGGCCGTCCATTACGTCGACGTGGATCACGCGGGCACCGGCCTCCATCACCTCCGCGACCTGAGCGCCCAGCCTGGCGAAGTCCGCTGACAGGATCGAGGGCGCGATCTGGCGCGTTGCGAAGAGGTCCCGCGCGGTTTCCGTGGTGCTCATCCGCGGCAATGCTGGCAGACCCGCGCGATGTAAAAGCCATCGGTCGCGTCGCGGTCGGGCCGGGTTTGCAAGCTCGCGCTCGCGATCGCGCCGGCGATGTCCTCGTTTTCCCGTTTCGAGATCGTGCACGTCGAGTAGACGAGCGTGCCACCGAGCGCAAGCGCCGCCAGCCCGGCGCGGAGGATCGCCCCCTGCGCCGAGGCAAGCTCTTCGATGGCCGCCTCGTCCTTGCGCCAGCGCGCGTCGGGGCGCGAGGCGAGGGTGCCCAGATCCGAGCATGGCGGGTCAACGAGGACCCGGTCGAACCCCGTTGCGAAGGCGGAGTCGCGAGCGTCGCCAACGACGACGCTGACCCCGGTCGCACCGGCGCGCTCGCAGAGCTCGGAGATCTGGCTGGCGCGGCCCTGATCCGCCTCGACGGCAATCAGCTCCCCCTGGCCCCTGAGCCGGGCCGCGATCGCCGTGGTCTTCACGCCCGGCCCGGCGCATAACTCCAGAACCCGCTCACCCGGCTGCGGGTCCAGGCTCGCCACGACCGCCTGCGCCGCCCGACTTTGAGCGAACATCTCGCCGCGACCCAGCGCCTCGATGGCGGCCGGACCGAGCGGCCCTGTCCAGACAACGGCCTCGGGCAAGGCCGGAAGCTCTGCGCCGGCCGACGCGGGACTGACCGGCTCGCCCAGGCTGGCCATGCGTTCGCAGAGCTCCCGCGGATCGCAGCGGAGGGTGTTGACCCGCATCGCCGTCTCCGGCGGCGAGTTGATCGAGCGCAGCAGCGACCTCGCCCCGTCGGCCCCCAGCTCCCGCCACCACATAGCCGCCAGCCACGGCGGCACCGAGTGAGCCACAGCGGCCGCGTCAGGGTCGCCGTCGGTCAGCGAGGCGGCAATCGGGTCGCGCTCGCCCACCGCCCTTCTGAGGACCGCGTTCACCAGGCCGGCCGCGCCGGAAGCGCGCCGGCGCCCACCTTTGCGCATGCCACCCTTCGCGAGCTCCACCGCTGCGTCGACGGCGGCGTGATCGGCCCCGGCGTCGGAGAAGAGGAGCTCGAAGAGCCCCAGGCGCAGGGCCGCAGTGACCGGCGGATCGAGCGACTCGATCTCCCGCCCGGCCAGGCGCTCGGCAACCGCGTCGCTGGTGCCGCGCCGCTGCACGGCGCCGAAGGCGAGCCGCTGGGCCTGGTTGCGCTCGCGTCCCTCCCTGATTCCGTGCCGCTCCAGGGCCGCCGGCAGCGCCCGGTCGGCCCAGGCTCCATGCTCGAAGGTTCGCCGCAGGACCTCGTAGGCGGCCCGCCGGGCCGGCGCGACGCGATCGACGCCGCTCACGTTGCCAACTCAGGGGCGGGATGCCCCCGCAGGTAATCCGCGACAGCCATCGCCCGTTTCCCTGCCGGGCGAACCTCGGTGAGCAGGAGCGCGCCCTCGGCGCAGCCCAGCAGGACGCGGTCGTCGTCGATTCGCAGGCGGCCCGCGGCAACCTCGTCGTCTACCGGCCTCGTCCTCACGACCCCCAGGCGCTCACCTCCCGCCAGCTCGAGGTAGGCGCCGATGTGCGGGGTCAGCGCCCGGACCACCC
>JALZKA010000010.1 GCA_030859475.1 Actinomycetota bacterium | reverse complement strand
GCTCAAGGCGCTCGGCGGCCTCGCCGGGGAGTACGCGGACAAGGCTCTGATCAGCACGGCCGCGGGCGTGCATACCGGGATTACTGGACGCGTGTTTGCCTTCGTCACGCCGGCGACTGGACCGACCGGCCGCATGGTGCGAGCGACTCACGACGCGATTACCAACGGGGTCTATGAGGCTCTCCGAAGGGGCGGAAACAGCTTCGGGGCCGCGATTGGGGCGTTGGCCGACGTCGTCGACGGAGCGGAGGAGCGGGGGAGCGTCAGCGCCTCGCGCTTCGGCCGCGGGCTACAGGCCGCGATCAACGGCCTGATCGGCGATCGGCTGGAGGAAGAGGAGAACCCGCTGGCGGTGCGCATGGCTCTTCGCAAACCGGGCCGCGACCTGGAGATGGCCCGGGAGGCCCTCCAGGATGCGTTCTCGGAGCCCACGGACAGGCTCGCGATCTTCATCCATGGCCTCTGCGAGACCGAGGAGGCTTGGTGGCTGGGAACGCGATCCGAGCCTGGACGTGACACCGGAGACGATGCGGAGAAGCCGCGCACTTACGGGGAGCGCCTGCGTCACGACCTCGGCTTTACGCCGCTTTATCTACGCTACAACTCGGGACTTCACATCTCGGAGAACGGGCGGCGTCTTTCATGGCTGCTCGAGGACCTGGTCAGGGAGTGGCCGGTGCCGGTGACCGAGATAGCGCTCGTCGGGCACTCGATGGGCGGCCTCGTGGCCCGCAGCGCCTGTCACGAGGCCGACGACGCGACCCGTGCGTGGCTCGGGCTCACCGAGCACGTGATCTCTCTTGCGGCCCCGAACACCGGCTCATGGCTCGAGAAGACCGTGAACGTCGGCGGCTGGGCGATGCGAAAGCTCCCCGAGGCGCGCCCGTTTGCCGACTTCCTCGAGCTTCGGAGCGCCGGAATCCAGGACCTGCGCTTCGGCTACGTAAGCGACCAGGACTGGGCCGATCGCGATCCCCATGAGCGGCTGCGAAATCACGCCTTACCCCAGGATCCGACCCCGGGAATCGCGTACCACTTCGTCTCCGGCGGCCTGACCAGCGGCGAGCGCCATCCGGTGGCGACGGTCTTCGGCGACGTGCTTGTGCGTCGTCAAAGCGCCACAAGTCCCTTGACCGCAAGCGGCGACCCAGCCGGCGATACGCGCCACGTGCAGGGCGCCAGCCACTTCAGCATGCTGAATCACCCACGGGTGTACGAGCACGTGCGAGAGTGGCTGGCGGATTCCGTTGCCGCCGGCGTTGAGGTCGTGGGCGAGGCACTGGCATGAGCGCCGAGCGCGACGTCGGGCTCGCGGTCCATTACTCGACGGTCGCCCGCGGCACTTCGGTCTACGCCTCCGACGACGTCGAGGTCGGCAAGGTGGTTCGCGTTCTCGACAACCACCGCGAGCACATCCTGGACGGAATCGTGTTCGAGGACTCAAGCGGGACGACGCGGTTCGTGGACGGGCCGGAGGTCCAGCGCACCTTCGAGCGGGCCGTAGAGCTCAACATCGTCTCGGACGCTGCCGCGCGACTTGGCCCGCCGCCCGCTTCAGGAGTCGCGGACAAAGTCAAGAACAACCCTCTGGGTCGGCTCTTCGGCCGTTAGAGCCCCCGACTTTCCCGGGCCCTCCGCCTGCGCCAAGCTGCCATTTTCACCCGGGGGCCGGGTGAGGTTGGCAGTGTCGCTGGTCACCGGGGGAAGTCGGAGCCGGCGCCGAGCGTCCAGGACCCGGTCGGGAGCGCCGCCCGATCGAAGCGCGCGAGCAGCGTCGTGGGCTCGACCGCTTCGCCCTCATTCGCCAGGCCAAGGCTCTGGGCGAGTAGCGAGCGCACCTGGGTCACGTCGATGCCCCTCGCGGCCAGATCGGCGAGCGTGACGGAGCCGTGTCGTTTCGCCAGCCGCTCGCCGTCTGCGCCCAGGGCGAGCGGCACGTGAAACCAGCGGGGGCGGGGGAGGCCCAGGAGGTCACAGATAAACGCCTGGTCGGGCGTTGAAGACAGCAGGTCGTCGCCGCGCACCACCTCCGCGATGCCCTGATCCGCATCATCGACGACGACAGCGAGGTTGTAGGCGTAGTCGCGGTCGCGACGCCGGAGGACGATGTCGTCGGCGACGTCGGTGCGGGGGCCGTGGCGCTCATCCGTTATGTCAACTCGGGCGCGACCGGCGCGGAGGCGCAAGGCGTATGGATCGCCGGCCGCGACGCGGCGCCTCGCCTCGGCCTCGGTGAGGGTCGCGCAGGTACCGGGATAGAGCGCACGGGTGGTCTCGTGGGAGGCCGAAGCAGCCTCGCGGACCTCGCGCCGGGAGCAGAAGCATGGGTATACGAACCCCTGATCCCGCAAGCGGTCCAGCGCTGTCGCATAGCGCGACGTGCGCTGCGACTGCCGCACGGGTTCGCCGTCCCAGTCGATGCCCAGTGCACTGAGATCTCGCAGCTGCGAGTCGAGGAATTCGGGACGAACCCGGCCGGAGTCGAGATCCTCGATCCGGAGCAGGAACTCGGAACCCGCTGAGCGAGCGCAGAGCCAGGCGATCAGCGCGGTTCGCAGGTTTCCCAAATGAAGGTCGCCCGTGGGCGACGGCGCGTAGCGGCCCCGGCGTCCGCTCATTGATTGACCTGGTCAAGTTGGTTGACCAACTGATACCCCTCGTTGTATGGAAGTCACGGTGCAGGAAGCCAAGACGCAGCTCTCACGCCTGCTCCGCCGCGTTGAGGCGGGGGAGTCCGTGGTCATCCGCAGGGGCCAGGAGCGCGTTGCGATGTTGATCCGCGCGCCGGCCACAGGCGGCAAGCGTCAAATCTGGGGCGATCTGGAAGGGTCCCTAGAACCGGATTTCGACGAGATCCCGGGCGACTTCGATCCGCATACGTGACGCGACTCCTGCTCGACACGAACGTCGTCGTCTGGCTACTCGTAGGGGAGCGAGCGTCGGTTACCGAGAAGGCGCAGCATGCGCTCGAAGACGAGACAAACCCGGTCCTGGTCAGCGCGGCCACCGTTTGGGAGATCGCAATCAAGCGCTCCCTCGGAAAGCTCCAGATCGATCCGGGGTGGGCGAGGGCACTGACGCGCTTAGGGCTTGAGCCGATGCCGATCACTGCTTTGCACGCCGAGCATGTCGAGTCGTTGCCATGGCTTCACCGGGATCCGTTCGATCGCTTACTGGTCGCGCAGGCATCTTTAGAGGATTGCGCGCTCGTAAGCTCGAACAGCTCGCTCGCCGGGTACGGCATTGAGCTGGTCTGGTAGCGCGCGTCCGGGTTGCGAAGGGTACTCAGCCGCCTAGGGAGGGGGCCTGCAACGGCTGGTCCCGCGCGAGCCGCCACGCGGGGCACAACGCTCGATAATCCCTCTTATGTAAACCCAAGCTGGTCCGCGTCGCCTATCCAGGCTTCCTGGATGTCAGTTGACCGACGGGTCGCTCGGCATTCGTGAGATCAGCGAGTACTGGCCCCCCATTCGGGCGAGCACGTCGGCCCAAAGCGAAACCGCGTCGTCCGGGAACAACTCGGCGGGCATCGGCGCCTCGACGATCCACGAGTCGAGTTCCATCTCCGCTTCGAGCTGCCCCGGGCCCCAGCCCGAATAGCCGGCGTAGAAGCGGCCCCGCCTGACGGCGGGAGCCAGATCGCCGATGTCAGTCTGCGCGGACGCGAGTCCCACATCGGCGACCACGATCCACGCCGCCGCCCTGGGGTCGGAGAACTCGGCCAGCAGCACCACCGCTTCAGGCTGTACCGGGCCGCCGATGAAGAGCGGGTCGGACCCGGCGATCTCCTCGAGCGCGGGCAGCAGCTCCCCGGCGGGCGCCTCGGCTGGGCGGTTCAGGACGATGCCCATGGCGCCCTCCTCCGAGTGCTCGGTCATCAGGACGACGGTACGGTCGAAGTTCGGGTCGATCAGCGCCGGCGAGGCGATCAGGAGCTTGCCGCGAAGTGACTCCGCCATACCTTGCCCGTTACCCTCGATTCGTGATCTTCGACGTATCCGAGGCCGAATTCGAGACGAAGGTGATCGAGCGCTCGCGGGAGGTGCCGGTCATCGTCGACTTCTGGGCCGAGTGGTGCGGTCCCTGCCGCCAGTTGGGCCCGGCCCTTGAGGACGCAGTCCGCGCCCGCGAGGGCATGGTCGAGCTCGCCAAGGTGGACGTCGACGCGAACCAGATGCTCGCTCAGGCATTTCGCGTGCAGGGCATCCCCGCGGTCAAGGCCTTCCGCGACGGCAAGATCGCAAGCGAGTTCACCGGCGCTCTGCCTCCGGACCGGTTGGGTGCTTTCGTGGACGCCCTCCTCCCCAGCGAGGCCGACGGCCTGGCCGCGGGCGGTGACGAGGAATCGCTCCGCGCCGCGCTCGCGGCGGATCCGGATCATCGCGACGCAGCTGTCGGCCTGAGCCGGATCCTGATCGCGCGCGGCGAGAACGACGCCGCCCGGGATCTGCTTGCCAAACACACCGGCGACTACGTCGCTGCGGGCCTGATCGCGCGCCTGGACTTAAGCGCCGAGCCCGGCTCCGATCTAGACGGGGCGTTCGTCGCGCTCGACCAGGGCGACACCGCCGCGGCCCTGGAAGGACTGCAGACAGCGATCGCGCGCGAGGACGACCCTGAGCGGCGCGACCTGATTCGCCAGGTGATGGTTGCCGTTTTCACGGAGCTGGGCGCCGGCCACGAGCTGGCCACCGAGCACCGGCGCCGCCTGGCCGCGGCGCTCAACTAGGGGTTCGTGGAGCCCGTCGACCCCACGGCCGGTGTGGGCGTGCTGGCGGCCTTTGCCGCCGGGCTGATCTCCTTCCTCTCCCCTTGCGTACTCCCGCTGGTCCCCGGCTATCTGAGCGCCGTCAGCGGAGTCAACGCCGCGGACCTCGAGAGCGCGAGCAGGCGCAGCATCCTCGCTCCCGCCCTGATCTTCGTCTGCACGTTCTCCCTGATCTTCATCCTCCTTGGCCTCAGCGCGACCGCGATCGGCTCCGAGCTGCGCGAGCACCAGGCAACGCTCACCGACGTTTCAGCGGTCCTCATCATCGCTATGGGCGTCCTGTTCGTCGCGAGTCCATTCGTAGCCCGGGTAAACAGGGAATGGCGGGTCGACGCGCTGATGAGGCGCGCCGGCTCCGGCGGTCCCCTGGTGGCCGGCGCCGCGTTCGCGATCGCGTGGAGCCCATGCGTGGGCCCCACCCTGGGCTCGATCCTGACCGCGGCCGCAAACACGGACTCGACTGGCCGCGGAGGAGCGCTCCTGGCCGTCTACTCGGCGGGCCTCGGACTGCCGTTCCTGGCGACCGCATTGGCGTTTTCGCGCGCTTCGAGCGCGTTTGGCGTTGTCAAGCGCCACTACGGCGTGATCGTCGCGATCGGCGGCGCGATTTTGATCGGAATGGGCTTGCTGATCCTGACCGGCGGCTTCCAGGAGCTGAACATCGAGGCCCAGAAGCTGACCCGCAGCCTCGGCCTCGACTACTGAGAGGCGGGCGAGCTAGACGGGAATGTCCGACGGCTCGGGCGGCGCCCCCACCTCGATCGGAGAACCGATCGCTTCAGTTTCCTCGAGCTCTGAGCCATCGCCCTCCTGCGAGCACACGATGCGAAAGCGGCCGGTTGCGATCGCCGGGTCTCCGATCAGCGGCAGGCCACGGATCTCATCCCAGCCGAGGCGCTCGACTTCGAAGGGGTTCATCCGCACCTCAGACGCCGGGTACGGGCAGTCGGAGTTGTGCTGGTCGATCGCTTCGGAGATCGCCTCCAGGTTCTTCACTTCAGAGTCGCTCATCGCAAACCCGATGATGTCACGCCCCACGACTGCGGACTTTTGTTGGCATAGCCAATACAAGTCCTCACTCGCGTCGATTGCGACGCGCCGCTTCGCGTCGTCGCCGCGTTTACCTGGTGCTCATCAGGTAGCCGGTGCTGCCGAAGCCGAGCTTTGAGCGCAGCGCGGACGTCAGGTCGTACTCGCGGCCGGCGATGTAGGGCCCGCGGTCGATCACGGGGGCGGTCACCGTGTTGCCGCTGTGGCGGAACGTGACCTTGGTCCCGCATGGCAGCGACTTGTGCGCGACGCCTACCGTGCTCGACGTGAGGGTCTGCCCGCAGGCGGTGCGGTTGCCGTAAAACCCCGGCCCGTACCACGACGCATATGCGTAGCGGTACACCGTGACCCTGCCGGCGCGGTCCTTCGACCAGGTTGCGCTCCGGTTCGAAGCGGCGATCGCCCTGATTCGGTGGCTGCCGAGGCTTCGCGGGTTCCAGTTGACGTGGAATCGGCCACGCCGATTGGCCCGCGTCCTCATCGTCTTGCCACCGGCGATGACCCGAACCCGGCGGCGGCCGTCCGGCTTGACCCGGCCCTTGATCCTGACGCCTTCGCCGATCAGCGTATGGCGGTCGGTGACGCGCAAATTGGTGACCGAGCGCACCCGCACCGTCTTGCCGTCGGTGGTGGTGTCCACGGACGGAGCCTCGCCTGAGAACATGACGCCCTCCTGCGGCTGCGTTTCGATCAGCCGCCCGCGCCACACACCGCTGCCGGTCGGCTTGACACGCCGGGACCAGCGACCGTCGCTGTCGGTCAGTGCCTGGGTGACGCCACGGAATGCGTCCGTTCCGGGCGCGCGGTACTCCACCGCCAGGGTTGCGCCGGATGCCCCGGGGAACTGCCCGCGCAGCTTGATGTAGTTGCCGAAGGTGACCAAATCCTGGCCATAGATCGTGGCCTCGCTGGTTTCCTGGGAGCTTGCGGTCGGTGTTGTGATTGTCAGGGCGATGACGGGTGCGAGCGCGAGGGCGAACACACGCCTCCGCCGAATGCGGAAACGACGCATTTGGAGAGGTCCCCTTCCTTTCGAATCTGCCTACGGGGAGTGCGCAGGCTACGGGCGAACACACGTTCTGTGTGTGACTCCGGTCACAACTCTAACAAAGTCCCAACATTGTGTTTGGCGCGCAATCTGGAAAGATCACGGGATGGCCACTGGCGACCGGCTGACCGGGCTCGACTCGTCCTTCCTCCACCTCGAGGACGGGCCCGCGCATATGCACGTCGCCTCCACCCTGGTCTTCGCCGGCCCGGCACCCGACTACAACGAGTTTCGCGACCACATCGCTTCGCGGCTGCCCTTGGTCCCGCGCTTCCGACAGAAGCTTCGGTTTGTCCCGCTCGGGCAGGGCCGCCCCGTTTGGGTGGACGACCCGCAGTTCAACCTCGACTACCACGTCCGCCACACGGCGCTGCCCGCTCCCGGGTCCGAACAGCAGCTGCGCACCATCGCCGCGCGTGTCTTCTCCCAGCGGCTCGACCGGACCAAGCCGGTCTGGGAGCTCTGGCTGATCGACGGCCTCGACGGTGGTCGCTTCGCGATCGTGGGCAAGAGCCATCACTGCCTGGTCGACGGCGTCTCCGGCATGGACATCACCAGCGTCCTCTTCGACGCCTCCCCGGAGGCAGAGCCGCTTGATGCGCCCGACCCGTGGATCCCCAGCCCCGAGCCGACGGACGCCCAGCTCTTGGGCCGCGCCCTGCTTGAGCGCGCGACGACCCCGGCTGAAGCCGCGCGTGGGGTGCGCGCCGTCCTGAGGCGACCACGCAAGGTCGCAGGCGCCGTGGTCGATGGCCTGGAATCCGTTGGGGCGCTCGCCCGCGCCGGGATCTCCGCTCCCCCGTCACCGTTCAACGTCGCGATCGGGCCGTACCGCCGTTTCGCCTGGGTACGTGCCGAGCTGGCCGACCTCAAGCGGATCAAGGCTCAGAGCGGCGGCACGATCAACGACGTCGTGCTCGCGGCCGTCGCGGGCGGGCTGGGCCGCTATCTGCGGGCTCGGGGCCACGCGACCCAAGGCCTCGAGCTCAAGGCCATGATCCCGGTCAGCGTCCGCGCGGACGACCAGCACGGCGACCTGGGCAACCGCGTCAGCGCGATGTACGCGCCGCTCCCTGTGGGGATCGAGGACGCCGGCGAAAGGCTGGTCGCGGTCAGCGCCGCGATGGGTGACCTGAAGGAGTCGAAGCAGGCGGTCGGCGCGTCGATCCTGACCGAGCTGGCCGATTTCGCCCCGCCGTCGATCCTGGGTCAAGCCGGCCGCATGCAGTCGCGCCAGCGGTTCTTCAACATGGTTGTCACCAACGTGCCCGGACCGCAGTTCCCGCTCTACCTGATGGGACGAGAGCTCCTGGCGGTCTACCCGATGGTCCCGCTGGCGAAGAAGCAGAGCGTGTGCTTCGGAATCATGAGCTACAACGGCCAGGTCAACTTCGGGCTGGTCGGTGACTACGACGCGATGGCGGAGATCGACTCGCTGGCGCACGATCTGGGCGAGTCGCTCGCTGAGCTCCGAGCGCTTGCGCCACCGGGCAGAGGCCGCAGGCGCGAGCGCACCTCGTCCCGGGCAAACTCCGGGTGAGCGTCAGGGTCCGCGCCGCCGCGCCCGGCGACGCCGAGGCGATCGCCGCGATCCACAATCAGGGGGTGGCCGACCGCGTGGCGACGCTCCGCACCGAACCGCGTGAAGCGGATGACGTCCTCGCCGCGATCGCGGCGGCCCGGCCGCTCCTCGTGGCGGAGTTCGCCGACGGCAAGGTCAAGGGCTGGGCGAGCGTTGGACCGTATGACGATCGCAGCCAGTGGTACTCGGGCGTCGGGGAGGCCACCGTCTACATCGCTCGCGAGGCACGTGGGAGCGGGATCGGGCGGCTTTTGCTGGCCGCCCTGGAGGCCTCCGCGTATCAGACCGGCTACTTCAAGCTGATCGCCAAGGTCTTCGACACCAACGCGGCGAGCCTGCGGCTCTTCGGCGGCGCCGAATGGGATGAGGTTGGGACCCACCGCCGACACGGGCTGCTCGACGGCGAGTGGAAGGACGTCGTCGTGTTCGAGAAGTTCCTGCCAGGAACGACTTAGTCCTAGAGGCCCAGGTCTCGCAGGAAGGCGGGCTTGTAGCTGTCGAGCAGGACGAACTCGGGGTGCAGAACTGGCTGCTCGCCGGTTTCGGCCTCGCGCGCGTCGTGTTCGCGGCGCTCGGCGTCGATCTCCTCGGTGGCCTCCGGGAGGGGCAGGTCGGCGTCTTTCCACTCCTGAGCGACCGGGTGCCAGCGCGTTGACGCGACCGTGGCATTGATCTCGTCCGCCGCCAGGATCTCCCGTACGACGCTCTCCGCTTCGGCGCAGCTCTCGCGGGTGTGCGCGTAGAGAAACAGGTGCGACCGATCACGCGTCACGGTGACGCGCGAGCCCAGCCGCTCGCGCGCCTCGTCATCCAGGTCGAAGGCGCGCAGCCGCTCGCTGAGGGACAGCCCGTCGTGATCCGCATCGAGCTCGATTTCGACCCTGAATTCGTCCTCGGTCATCGCGCCCAGGTTACCTTGAGGAGATGGCAAACCGGGACGTATACGCGAGACGACGCAGACGCGCGCTCGCAGCCTGCGCGGGGTTGTCGGGACTGGCGGGAGTTATCGTCGGCGCCGGCGCCGGTGAGGACCACTCCCCCTCCCCCCCACTCCCGCCGCCCACGGTTTGCGACCGGACCGGACCGGCCGCGACGGCTCTGATCGCCGGGCAACGCGTGATGGTGCGCATGGAATCGCGAGCGGTCCGGCCGCTCCTGGCGCAGGCCAGGCGTGGCGAGATCGGCGGGGTGATCCTCTTCCCGCCGGCGGACATCGAAGCGGACCGCCTCGCCGCACAGATCGAGCGAGTCCAGGCCGCCGCGCGTGAAGGCGGTAATCCGCCGCTCTTGGTGGCGATCGACCAAGAGGGCGGCATCGTCGAGCGCCTGCCGGCGTTGGCTCCTCAGCTCTCGCCCGTCGCGCTCGCGGAGCAAGACCGGGCCGCACGCGCGCGCCGCGAGGGCAGCGCCGGCGGGCTTCAGCTTCGCGGCCTGGGAATCAACGTGAACCTTGCCCCGGTGATGGACGTTCCTTCCTCGGAAGCGCAGTTCATGGCGCCGCGCGCGTTCGGCGACAATCCGGCCAAGGTTGCTCGCCTCGCCCTGGCCTTCGCGACCGGCCAGCGCTCGGAGTCCTTGGCATCGACGGCCAAGCACTTCCCGGGCCTGGGCCGGGCTTTGGAGAGCACCGACCTCGCGCCGACGACGATCGATGCTCCGCGAAGCGCCCTAATCAGCGACATGGAGCCGTTTCGCGCCGCTTCCGAAGCGGGGAGCGAGCTGATCATGCTCTCGTCCGCCGCCTACCCCGGGCTCGGCTCTGGTGCCACGCCCGCCGTCCTCTCCCCCGCCATCGCAGGCGAGCTTCTGCGCGAAGACCTCGGCTTTCAGGGCGTGTCGATCTCCGACGATCTGCTGGCGCCGGCGATCGCGCTTTCCTACTCGCCCCGCGAGGCGGCGATCAGGGCCGCGGCCGCCGGCGTGGACATCCTGCTGTTCGCCGCCCAGGGCGCGGAAGGGGTAGCGCGGGCGCTCCGCGAGGCCCGCGCTTCAGGCCGAATCGCCGAAGAGGACATGCGCGCCTCCTGCGCGCGGATCCTTGCCCTGAAGGAGAGCCTGAGCGTCAGCGAACCTTCGCCGTGAGCCGCTGGTTGTCGCGCCGGTAGTCGAATTCGCCACCGTTCTTCGGACCCGTGACCCGGCCGTCCGCGTTGACGACGACAGCGGTGATGCGGTCGAAGCCCCGGGCGCCCCTGAGCGTGACCGAGCCGGAGCCTGTGCCCGGGATCTCCTTGAACCTCCGGATCACCCGGTCGGGCGCCAGGTTCGGCCCCTTGCGCGCGACCAGGGCGATCCCCGCCCTGAGGCCGCTCGGCGCCGCTACGCGGAGCGTGATCTCGCCCGCCCCACGCGGATCGACGCCGAAGAGCCGGTAAGCCGTGTTGTCGAGGGTCAGACCCGTGCCCTTCCGCCCACGCGTAAGCGTTCCCTGCCGGCGAACGTCGGGCAGATCGGCGGCGTCCGGGAAGCCTCCATAGCCGCTTCTCCACTCGCTGGTCGCTGCGGCGAACTGTCCGAACGCCCGCGCGAAGCCCCGGTTCACCCCGGCGGCCTCCCTGATCGCGCGGTCGTACGCGCCGACGGCGTAGTCCTTGGGGCTGACGGCGCGCGAGAGCTGCCACGCGTGCAAGATCGGGTCCGCTCCGTACCGGGAATCCAGCCAGTGGTTCCAGACGGCGCTGCCGTAGTACTTGGAGTCCGATTTCGTGATGGGGATGTGGGGGCTATCGGCCCAGTCCCCCATGAAGGTGCGAACCCAGTCATCCGCATCGGGGAACACCTTCTCCTCGGCCCAGGTGGCGGTCGATTCGAGCATCCACGAATCCTGGTTCGTGTCGAGGTTGAACTGGAGGACGTGGTTGTACTCGTGGGCGGCGGTCGCCTCCAGCGCCTCCACCGGATTGCTGAACTCCGCGTAGTCGTTGTCGAGGACGAGATAGGCGAAGCACCTGTACGGGGCACTGTCGCACCCGTCGCTCTGAACGTCGATGGCCGCGTAGCCGAACAGCCCGCCGTCGAGGTCCGCGAGGTAGATGTCGGTGCGGCTCATCCCATCGGCGTCGAGGCCACCGAGATCGCCATCCGACTTGGGCGCCGGCCAGCCAAGGTTGTCGTTCTGAACGACCTCTGACGTGTCTGCCCGGTTCGCCACCAGCTCGACGTAATCGGGAACGTCGACCTCGCCAGTGGCATCTTCGGGGTCTGGAGCGTCTTCGCCGCTGATCACGTAGTGGATCCGGAACTGGCCACCGGGGGAGTCGTAGAACTGTCGCTCGGCGGTCGCCGGCCCACCCCACACGGCGCCATAGAACGAGTCCGACCCGTTCGCCTCCCCATGGGGCGGCCGCGCCAGGATTCGGCGGGCGCGCCTGCGCTCCGCGCCGTCGAGCGCGGGCAGGGCCAGCGCCAGCTCGCGCAGCTCGTTGGTCACGTCCGCGCTCGGCTCGGCGCCGGACAGCGCCGCGGTTGCCTCCTCAAGCTGCGCTATTGCCTGGGGCTCGGTGGCGCGGGACGGGTCTTGGGCCAGAGCGGGGGCCGCGCCGATCGCCAGCAGCGCAAGCGCGACGACTGGGCCTGGTACCGCCCTGCGCATGATCTCCCGGCTTGCCAAATCCCTGCGATCGTGTCCCATTACCGGGGGCTGACGATACATACTCCCTGCTCCCATGCCAACCGCCTTCCGCATCGCCCTGGCCCAGATCAACCCCACTGTCGGGGCGATCGACCGGAACGCGGATCTGATCCGCGCGGGGATCGCCGAGGCCCGCGACGCCGGCGCCGATCTGGTCCTGTTCCCGGAGCTCTGCCTGTCCGGCTACCCGGCTGAGGACCTCTACCTGAAGCGTCACTTCCTGGACGCCGGCGCGGCGGCGCTGGCGGCGCTGGCGGCGGAATCCGGCGGCATCGCAGCGCTGGTCGGCTTCGCGGAGCCGGCGGCGACCCCGGATCCCGACGAGGGCGGCGACGCTCCCGCCCCGCGGCGAGCCCATAACTCCCTGGCGCTCTTGCGGGACGGGAAGGTGGAGGCGATCTACCGCAAGCAGCGCCTGCCGAACTACGCCGTGTTCGACGAGCAGCGCTACTTCCAGGCCGGGACCGAGCCGCTGGTGGTCGAGATCGCCGGCGTCAAGGTCGGGCTCACGATCTGTGAGGACGTCTGGGAGCCGGGGCCGCCGGCGAGCGCGGCGGTGGGGCTCGGTGCCGAGCTGATCGTCTGTCCATCGGCTTCGCCGTATCACCGCAACAAGCGCGAGGCGCGCGAGCAGTTGTTCGTGCGGCGCGCGAGCGAGCTGGGCATCCCATTCGCTTTTTGCAATCTGGTCGGCGGCCAGGATGAGCTTGTGTTCGACGGCTCCAGCGTCGTCGTGACATCCGACGGGACGGTCCTGGGACGTGCGAAGCAGTTCGAGGAGGACCTGCTGGTTTTGGACCTGGGCTCCCCCACGCCGGGCCGCGTGGTCGAGCCCCTGGCCGATCTGGCCGAGATCTACGCCGCGCTGGTCACCGGGCTGCACGACTACGTGACGAAGAACGGCTTCGAGCGCGTCCTGGTCGGCGTCTCGGGGGGCATCGATTCCGCCCTGGTGGCTCTGCTGGCTCTGGACGCTCTGGGGGCCGAGCGCCTGACCGGCGTGGTCATGCCCTCCCCTCATTCGAGCGCCGAGACCCAGTCCGATGCCCGGCAGATCGTCCAGAACCTGGGGGCCGAGCTCCTCGAGATCTCGATCGCCGAGGCGATGGCGGCCTATCACACCGCCCTGGCGGGGCCGCTCGAGCGCGGGCCACAAGGCGTGACCGCCGAGAACCTCCAGGCCCGCATCAGGGGCAACCTGATGATGGCACTCTCGAACGCCAACGGCTGGCTGGTCCTGACGACCGGCAACAAGAGCGAGATGTCGGTCGGCTACGCGACCCTCTACGGCGACATGGCCGGAGGCTTTGCCGTGATCAAGGACGTGCCGAAGACGCTCGTCTACGAGCTCGTGCGGCATCGCAACGACGAGGCGGGCCGGAACCTGATCCCGGCCGAGGTCATCGAGCGCCCGCCGAGCGCGGAGCTGCGCCCGGACCAGCGCGATGCGGACTCGCTGCCCCCCTACGAAGTGCTCGACGCGATCCTGGCTGCCTACGTGGAAGGCGATCGCTCGTGCGAGGAGATTGCCGCGCTCGGGTATGACGCCGATCTGGTAGCCGGGGTGTTGCGGATGGTGGACCTCGCGGAATACAAGCGCCGTCAGGCGCCGCCCGGCATCCGGATCACCGCAAAGGCGTTTGGCCGCGACCGGCGGCTGCCGATCACCAACCGCTTCACCGGCTAGCCGGAAGACCGTTCAGCCGGCACGTCGGGCAACGGCCGCACGGCGACCGTCATCCGCACCATCGCGCAAAGGCGGCCATCATCGTCGGTCAACTCGCAGTCCCAGATCCAGGTGGTGCGCCCTCGGTGGCGGCAGGTTGCGGTCGCATTTATGGTGCCGGCGCTGATCGGGCGCAGGAAGGTGGCGTAGTTCGACTGCCCCATTGCCATGAAGCCCAGGGGAAGCACGGCCATGCCGGTTGCGGCCGAGCAGATGCTCTCCGCGATCAGCGAATGGATCCCGCCGTGGACGATCCCGAACTGCTGGACGACCGCAGGGCCAACCGGCACATGCGCTCGGACCAGCTCCTCGGCGAATTCGTCGTAGACGAGCCCGATCAGCTCGCTCGGTCCATCGGGCCCCGGCTTGCCTGCCTCCATCACTCGCCGGCACCTTAGCGGCGTTTAGGCAGCGAACCGGCCCGCCCGCGTAGCCGGTTACATAGGCTTGGTCGCCGATGGCTATCACCCCTGATCAGAAGGCGGTCCTGGAACTGCTCCTTGGCGGCCAGAGCTACTCCGAGCTGGGCGACCTCCTCGGCCTCGACGAGGCCGAGGTCAGGTCGCGCGCGCGATCCGGTCTGGAGGCGATCGGGGGCTCCGACCCGGACCGGCACGTGGCGCTCAGCGACTACCTGCTCGGCCAAGCCGATCCCATCGGACGCGCCGATGCCGTCCGCCACCTGCGCGAGGACCCGGCCGATCACGAATTGGCGGCGCAGATCCTGGCGGAGCTCCGGCGCCTCGCTCCCACGGGCGATCTACCGAGCCTTCCCGCCCCTCCGGCCGGCGGCCGCCTTCTCGGGCGCCAGAGCACCAGCGGACCCCGCGCCCCCGGCGCTTCGGAGCCGTTGTCCACGAAGCTCGCCGGCTACTCCTCCGGGCTAGGCGAGCGGATGCGCTGGCTGCTTGGGGCTGGAGCGCTGATCCTGGTCGCGGTCGTATTGATTGCATCCGGCGCGCTGTCCGGCGACGACGAGCCGGATGCCGCACCGCCGGATGAGGACAGCGGCTCGCTGCAAACCGACGACGAGCAGCAGCTCGAGCGAATCGAGCTGTCAGCCGTGGGCGCAGGCGACGCCAGCGGCGAGGGGATCGTCGGGTTGACTACAGGCGACCAGCCCTACATCGATCTTACGCTGGAGAACTTGGCGCCTGCGCCCCAGGGCCAGGTCTACGTCGTCTGGTTCCTGCTCAACGAGGAGCTCGGTTATCCGCTCTCCCCGATCGCGCCAGATAACGACGGCAGCTTCGCCGACCGCTTCGCGATCCCGGCACCCGCGATTGAGGTCGCCGGGCGCATGCAGTTCCTGAACGTCTCGCTGGCGCCCGGTGAGGCGGTTCTGACGACTATCGAGGATGCCTTGCAGGCAGGTGAGCTGGTCATCGAGAAGCCTGGCCGAACGGTGCTTCAAAACAGCCGTCCTCTGGCGCCCGCAAGCGACGAGGCAGGCCAGCAGGCCCCTCCCGACAGGGGCGGGCAAGGCACCGGGGAAGGCGGCACGCCCTAGCCCGGCAGCAGCTTGCCGGGGTTCATGATCCCGGCTGGGTCAAGGCGATCCTTGATCGCGCGAAGGGCGTCAACGCCCAACGCGCCCACCTCGGCGGTCATGTACGGCGCATGGTCGCGGCCAACGGCGTGGTGGTGCGTGATCGTGCCGCCGTGGGTGACGATGGCCTCGCATGCCGCGGTCTTCGCCCGCCGCCACTGCTCGATCTCCCTGCCCTCCAGCCGCGGCGCGATGAACGTGTAGTAGAGGGAAGCGCCGTCGGAGTATGCGTGGGAGAGGTGGCACATGACGATCCCCGGGGTTCCCTGCGCTGCCAGGGCGTCGCGGATCGCGGCGCCGACGGCCTCGTACAGCTCGCCGTAGCGCGCCCAGGTGTGGGAGGTCTCGAGCGTCTCGACGAAATAGCCCCGGTCCATCAGCTCGTCGCGCAGATAGGGCCCGCGGAAGCGGCCATGCGCCCAGGCGCGCCCGGGCGCCTTTCCGAGCGGGACGACGCCGTGCCGGCGCAGGATCGCCACGGATGCCGCGCGCCGCCGCCTGACCTCGTCGCCGGCTCCCTCCCAGCCCGCGATCATGATGCAGCCTCCACCGCGGCCGCGAATCCCGACGTATGCCTCGAACGCCCGCCTGGCGAGGCCCTGCGTGCTGGACATGGCAAGGGAGACCCGGCTCTCGTCCCGATCGGAGAGGCGGCAGACGTCAGGCAGGGCGCCCGCCTGGGCGAGGGCCCTGACGGCTGCGTATCCGGCTTCGAAGTCCGCCGCGATCCAGCCTTCGTAGCGCTTGACGGACGGAGCCGGCCGCACCCGCACGGTGACATCGCTGATCACGCCGAGCGTCCCTTCGGAGCCGACGATCAGCTCGCGTAGGGCCGGGCCTGCTGCGGTGTGGGGGGTCTCGAGCGTTGCGAGCATGCCTTCCGGCGTGACCATCCGGGCGGCGCTCACGAGGTCGTCGAAGCGGCCGTATCCCGCGGAGGCCTGGCCCGCCGATCGCGTTGCCGCAAAGCCCCCGATGGTCGCGAACTCGAACGACTGGGGGAAGTGCCCGAGCGTGAATCCGTGGTCGGCCAGAGCTGCTTCCGCCTGCGGGCCGAGCAGGCCAGATCCGAGCTGGGCCGTCATCGAGCGCCGGTCCAGCGAGAAGTGGCCGAGGCGGCGCAGATCGAGCGCGACAACCCGTTGGTGGGCCCCCGGCTCGGGGTCAACACCGCCGACCACGCTGGTGCCGCCGCCGAACGGAACCACCGCGACTCCCTCCCGGGCGCACGCTTTCAGAATCGCTGTGATTTCATCGGTGCTCGCGGGCAGGAGCACTGCGTCCGGAGCGCGGCCGATCACTCCGGAGCGGATCCGAACCAGGTCGGGGTAGCTCTTGCCGGCAGCGCAGCGGATCCGGTCCGCGCGCTCGCGGCTTGTCGTAAACGGGCTCAGCGCCGACGGCAGGTCGCGCGCCGGCGGCAGGCTTACGTCTTCCAGCTCGACCGGAGCGGCCGGCACCGCGCCCGGCAGTTCCTCGCGGAGCATCGTCAGGGCGCTCTCGCTGAGCGGGACGCGTTGCGCGGGATCGCCCCACCCCGACCAGCTCATCCGCCCACCAGAGCCCGCTCGATCCCGGTCAGCGCCTCATCAAGCCTCCGCCGGGCGGCGGAGCGCATCATCGCGCCGCCGAGCCGGGCCATGCCGCGGAGGGACTCGACGCTGGTCAGGCTGACGCTGGTGCCCGCGGTCTCAGGTGCGATCAGGATCTCGACGCTTGCTTCGCGAAGAACACGCTCGAACGGGGTGCCGGCGATGTCCTGGCTGAAGGCGAAGCGCTTGCCGCTCGTGGCCTGGGTGCAGCGAAAGTCCGCTCGAACCGTAGACCCCTTGTCGGTTTCCAGCACCGCGGTCCAACGTGAACGGACGCCTTTGCCTTCGACCGACTCGACGCGCCTCGTGCGCGGCCACCATCTCGGCATCGAGTGTGGGTCGGAGACGAGGTCCCAAACGCGGTCGGGATTCGTGCCTATCGTCCGCGCCCGTGTGACCCGGGGCACTCGCCGCTCCGCTTACTCGTCCGCGCCCTTTAGACGCCGCAGGTCTCGAACCAGGAGCAGCTGCTTCAAATGGCCACAGACCGCGGCCAGGTTCTCCAGGTTCTCGATGGCTTCCCGGCGCCGCGCCTGGCTACGGGAGCGAAGTGAAGCGCCGAGGAGCTGCTCCAGCAACGCGGCTTCGCGATCGGCCGAGGTGCGAAACACGCGAAGGTTGCGGCCCGCGACCCCGTGCTGCGCCAGCTCGGCGGCAGCACGCACGATCTCCAGGTCTGTCTCGTCGAAGCTGGCACGGCCGTCGCGGCGATCCGGCTGGATCACCCCGAACTCGGCGAGCTCGCGCAAGAACTCAGGGGCGACCCCGGCCTGCTCGACCAGCTCATCGGTCGACATCGTCTGCACTGGGGAGTCCACGGTCAGCGCGCGCCGCTTCTGCCCGACATCGGCGGCTGGCCTGCGCTCTGCGTCGAAGGCCCCGGTGGCCAGCTCCTGGCGAATTACCCGGAGGGGCAGAAACTCGTCGCGCTGCATGCGCAGGATCGCCTGGAGGCGCTCGACGTCGGCCTGGCTGTAGAGGCGATAACCCCCCGGGGTGCGCCGCGGGGCCAAGAGCTTCTGGTCCTCCAGATAGCGGATCTTGGATATCGAGATGTCATCGAACTCCTGGCTCAGGATCTTCGCGACCGCTCCGATGGTCAGCGCCTTGCGCGGCCGGGAGCCCTCGCGCTGCCGGCTTGCCTGATCCGGGCGGTCGTTCGGCCTTGCGGTCATCAGTGCCACCCGTTCAACGCTCCAGGTAGCTGAGCTTGTACTTGCCGATTTGGATCTCATCCGCGTCCTCCAGGCGGTGCGACTCGATCCGCTTGCGGTTCACGTAAGTGCCGTTCAGCGAGCCAAGATCGTCGATGTAGAAGCCGTCCTGGCGGCGGACCAGGAGCGCGTGGTTGCGCGAGACCGTCACGTCGTCGAGGAAGACGGCTGCGTCAGGCGTCCGTCCGATTGACATTCGATCACCCGCCACGGGGAAGCTTTCCCCTGCGCGCCCGCCGCCGGAGCGGATCACCAAGGCCGCCCCGACCTCGTGGACCTCCTCCTCGATATCGATAACGGTGTATTCGCCGGTTTCGTCGACCTTGTACGTCATCGTCGTGGGCTCGTCAGAGCCTTCAGGACGCCCGAGGTAGGCCCCGCATTTCTGGCAGTAATTGGCACCTTCGGGGTTGACGAACCCGCACTCGGGGCAGTGCACGGCCATCAGCCCGGCTCCCCCCCGCCCTCACCATCGTCCTCGTCCGGCGCGGTCGGCACCTTGCCGAGCAGGATCTCGGTCAGTTGCTCGACGTCGGACCCCGAGAGCAGGCTTTGGCCATCCTTGCGCTTCGTCTTCAGCCGGTTGACCAGCTCGGCCCGCATCAGGTCGATCTGACCATGGAGCAGCCGGCGCCGGTAGGAAACCTCGCGCTCCTCGTTCGTGAGCTGCTCGATCATGCCCTTCAGCTCTTCGTCGTTCATCGAGCCGATGTCGGGAAAAGCCTGCTCGTGTTCCATCTCGTTCGCTGCTCCCTCGAAGTTCTCGCCAGGTCGCTTGAGAGAGCGAGTATACGTGCCCTCGGCCAAGTTCAAGTTGAGCTTGAGCGTTTGGCCGAGGGCGTGCAGAGCGGCCTCAGCCGGCCTCTGGGGTCGGCGCGGCGGTGCTAGCGAGCTGGCGTAGCCGACGCCTGGCAGCGATGACGTACGCGATCGTGGCGACCACCCCCAGACCGACTCCAAGGAGGAAGATCGCAACCGTGATCCAGTGGTCGAAGACGAGCGACCAGAACAGGCCACCGAAGGTGAAGAACGTCCCCACCCTGCCGACCCAGCTGATCTCCAGGTCGATGCCTCGCCGCAAGGCCAACCGCGCCAGTGCCACCGTCGCCAGCTCGCGCAACGCGAGCACGATCAGCGACCATCGGGGCAGGAAATCGAAGTGCCAGTTCACCGCCGCCCCGGCCAGGGCGGAGAGCCGGTCGACCACGGGGTCGAGCAGGGCCCCCATGCGCGAGTACTGGCCGGTCGCACGGGCGAGGAAGCCATCGAGGTAGTCGCCGAGCGTGATCCACAGGTAGAGCAGGGTCGCGCCCGCCACCCTGCCGTCGTCCGATTCGAACGCCAGGTAAAGGAAGACCGGAATCGACACAAGCCGCAGATACCCGACCAGGTTCGGCAGGGTAAAGGGGCGCAGAGGCGCCCCCGCCCGGGTCTGGGTCGGGAGCGGTCCGGAACGATCGAGGCCGACAAGCCGCCTGCGAGACAGCTGCCTCTTCGCGCGGGGCGGCTCCGTGGCCACTACACAAGCCTCCGGCGGGACATGCTGGTTTCGCGGCTTGCGCCGCTCATTCGACGCCAAGCCTCCGGCGGGACATGCTGGTTTCGCGGCTTGCGCCGCTCATTCGACGCCAAGCCTCCGGCGGGACATGCTGGTTTCGCGGCTTGCGCCGCTCATTCGACGCCTAGCTCCGATCGAGGAGCTCGGCGATCGCCGCCGCAGCGTTCTCGACGGGGATCCTCTGATCCGATCCGCTGGCTCGGATCTGCGTCTCGAGCTGCCCTTCGCCCAGCGAGCGCTTGCCGGCGACGACCCGGAGGGGAAGGCCCAGGAGCTCGGCGTCGGTCAGCTTCTCGCCCGGGCCCGCATCGCGGTCGTCGAAAAGAACATCGACCCCTGCGTGGGACAGCCCTTCGTAGAGGGCCTCCGCCGCTTGGGCCGTCTCGTCTCCGGCACGTCCGAGGCTAATCAGCTCGAGGTCCCAGGGGGCTAGCGACCGTGGCCACACGATTCCCTTCTCGTCGGCCCGTTGCTCGATCGCCGCCGCCACGATCCGCGCCGGACCGATGCCGTAGCTGCCCATCACGATCGGCAGCTCCGCGCCGGACTCGTCCAGATAGGTGGCGCCAAGCGGCTCCGAGTACCGGGTGCCGAGC
Source organism: Actinomycetota bacterium (assembly GCA_030859475.1). Lineage (GTDB taxonomy): Bacteria > Actinomycetota > Thermoleophilia > Solirubrobacterales > 70-9 > JALZKA01. Next base: position 9,560 of record JALZKA010000010.1, on the reverse strand, counting down.
TTGAAGATGTTGCCGACCTCAATTGCGGGCTCGATCGTGATCGTGCCGCCTCCCGGTGCTTCGTCGCCGGCTTCCACCGTGCGCACGTCCATTCCCTCGAAGGAAAAGTCGCGACCGGGCACGACGCCGATCGAGTGCTTGTCCGGCTGGTTGGCCCCGCAGACGTATCCCCCGCCCGTGATCGCCTGGTCCATGATCACCGGGACATTGACGCCGACGGGCCCGATGAAACCCGTGGGCCCGATCCGCTCGTCGATCTCTTCCGGCCTGGCCTGGCGGAACCCCTCGCCGACCGCGTTCCGGAGCTTGACTTCGTTCAGGCGGTGATCGCCCCGGACCAGAACCATGACGAGCCCGCGGCCTTCGGCGACGATCGGAATCGCTTTGAGCAGGGCACCCTCGGCGACCCCCAGGGCTGATGCCACCTCGGTGACAGTGGTCAGGCCGGGAGTCGGGACCTCGCGCGGCGAGTCGAGCGGCGGCGGCAGATCCACGGCTTGCGCTTGCGCGCCGGCCACTTCGACGTTCGCCGCGTAGCCAGGCGCCAGCGCCACCTCGTTCTCGCCGGCCTGGCACGGCGCCATGTACTCGTGTGCGCCTGAGCCACCCATCATCCCGACATCGGATTCGACCTCGTGCCAATCGAGCTCCGCCCGGTCGAAGATCCGGGCGTACGCCTGCCGGTTGAGCTCATAGGCGGCGGCCAGCCCCTCCTCGTCGCGGTCGAACGAGTAGGCGTCCTTCATCGTGAACTCACGGGTTCGCAGGACCCCGGCGCGCGGGCGCGGCTCATCACGCTCCTTGACCTGGAGCTGAAAGAGCAGCAGCGGGAGGTCCCGATAGGAGCGGACCTCACGGGCGATGTGGTAGGTCAGGCTCTCCTCGTGGGTCATCGCTAGAACGTGGGGAGAGCCCTTGCGGTCGTCGAGCTTCATCAGCTCGTCGACCTCGTAGCGTCCCCTGCGCTGCCACAGCTCGGCCGGCTGCAGGACCGGGGCGAGCAGCTCCTGGCCGCCGATCGCTTCCATCTCCTCGCGGATAATGCCCTCCACCCGCCTGATCACGCGATAGCCGGCGGGCAGCCAGGTCCAGAGACCGGCGCCGAGCTGGCGCACCAGGCCCGCCCTGACCATCAGCCGGTGCGAGACGGATTCGGCGTCCGCGGGGTCCTCGCGAAGCGTCGGCAGGAAGTAGCTTGAGAGGCGGGTCATCGGGTGGGCAGCCTACTGAGGCTCACGCCTGCCGGATGCCCGGGGAATTCGGGTCGCTCAGGCGCGGGTGAAGCGCCGGCCGGCCGTCGGCGATGTGTCCTCGGAGAGGCGTTCCTTGGCCGGCGCCGTGATGTCGTCGGCGATGCGGGCGGCCTCGGCCTCCATCGCCGCGATCTTCTCCGGGGTCAATTCGCCGGCGTTCTCCTCCTCGATCTTGCGGAGCCACTCGGTGCCCTCAGCGACCTCGGTTTCATCCGCGAGCACCTCACCCCCACGCTCGACCGACTTGTCGATCTCGGCGAAGAGCTGATCGACCAGATCCTCCTGCTTCACCTTCCGGAGCGGCTCCCCGTGCGCGAAGATCAGGCCTTCGTTCTTCGCGCCCGTGATGCCGAAGTCTGCATGGGACGCCTCGCCGATTCCGTTTACGGCGCAGCCCAGGACGGCGACCTCGATCGGGTCCTCGTAGCGCTCCAGGCGCTTCTCGATGTCCGTGACGACGGTGTCCATGTCGAACTGGAGGCGGCCGCAGGTGGGGCATGCGATCAGCTCCGGGCCGCGCTCGCGCAGCTTCAGGGCCTTCAGGATCTCCCAGGCGACCTTGACCTCCTCCTCCGCGTGGAAGGTCGAAAGGCTGATCCGGATCGTGTCGCCGATCCCGTCGGCAAGGAGGGTCCCCAGACCGACGGCGGACTTGAGCGAGCCCGACCACTTGGTTCCGGCCTCGGTGATGCCGAGGTGAAGCGGGTAGTCGATCCGCTCGGAGAGCAGCCGGTTGGCGGCGATCGTGTTGGGGACGTTCGTCGACTTGATCGACACCTTGAAGTCCTCGTAGTCGAGCGACTCCATCAGCTCGACGAACTCGACCGCGGCTGTGACCAGGGCCTCGACGGGTTGGTCGCGCTCCAGCTCGTGAAGGTGCTTCGGAAGCGAGCCGGAGTTGACCCCGATCCGCATCGGCACCCCCGCCTTCGTTGCCTTGGCCGCCACCTCCGCGACCTTCTCGCGGCCGCCGATGTTCCCGGGGTTCAGGCGGATGCAGTGGGCGCCCGCGTCAATCGCCTTCAGCGCGAGAGTGTGGTTGAAGTGGATGTCGGCGATGATCGGGATCGGGGAGTCACGCACGATCGCCCGAAGCGCCTCGGCATCCTGCTCGCGCGGAACAGCGCAACGCACCAGGTCCGCGCCTGCCTCGGCGACTTTCAGGATCTGCTCCATCGTCGCCTCGAGGTTGGCGGTCTCGGTCTTCGTCATCGTCTGGACGGCGACCGGAGCCCCGCCGCCGATCTTCACGCCCCCGACGTCTACTTGGCGCTTTGAAGCCATGCTGACATTGTGACAGCGGCAGCGAAGCGCAGAGAACTCCGGTCGGCCCTAACGCCCAAGCGCTAGCTCGGCGATACTGCGCGGGCGATGGCCGAGGAGAACGTGGAAATCCTGCGCCGCACCTACGACGCGCTTGCTCGCGGGGACTTCAACGCGGCGATAGGGATCGTCCATCCCGAGGTCGAGTTCATCCGCCCGGGAGTCAAAGCGCTGGTGAGAGGCGCGGCCGCACGGCGGGCTTGGCTGGAGCCGGATGCTTTCGTGGACCAGCAATGGGAGCCGAAAGAGTTCCGCGTCAACGGCAACAAGGATTCCTCATCCACGAGGAGGGCGCCGGCCCTCGAAGCCGCCGGGCTGAGCGAGTAGGCGATGTCGGAGGAGATTCGAGACCTGGCCCTGCGTGCGACCCAGGGCGGCGCCCAGGGATTCTTCGACCTGCTCGAGGAACACGTGGTCTGTGACAACCGGGGTCATCCCCGTCCCGATGTCGCCGAAGTCATATTCGGCCGCGAAGCCGTGATCCGGGGTTACACCACCTGGTGGGGCACGTTCGAGGAGTACAGCGTCGAAGCCGAGGACATCACGGATTTGGGCAGAACGGCTGTGGTCCGGATCAAGGAACGGGGCCGTGGCAAGGGCAGCGGCATTCCATTCGAGACCGAGATCACACAGGTCTGGACCTTTCGGAGAGGCCAGATAATCCACATCGAGCTGTTCCGGGACCACGACGAAGCGCTCAAAGCCGCTGGGCTATAGGAGGAGGCCTCCGGTCGGGTCAGCCAGGCTCGCGTCCCGCCCATGCCTCGAGCACCCAGCCAAGGTGGTACGGGCGATCGGTCGGGTTGAGTTCCAGTGACGCTCGCGCGCGCGGCACCGCCACCCGCCCGAACGCTTGGGCCACTGCGGTATTCGCGTAAAGCGCCGCGCGATCGAACGGTTTGCGGCGGCGGATTGAGCGGTAGACGATTCCCTTCTCCTCGTCGAGCATCGGGACGCGCAATTCGTTCCCTTCGAAGATCCAGCGCATCCCGCGTAAGGCAGCATCCCGGTAGCGGTCGTCGCCAGTGCGCTCACTCAGGTCGAGCAAGGCCATTGGCGCCATCGCGTCCTGGTGCACCGAGTAAACCTCATACGCCTCGACCACTCGACCGGTCTGGGTGTCGCAAATCCAGGGCCAGCCGCCATCCGGGCGCTGCAGCTCCAAAAGAGTGTCGGCCGTGCGTTGCGCGGCACCCAACGCTTCATCAGGGCCCGCGCCGGCAAGCGCGAGCACCCCGTAGATCTGGGTCGCGAAGTTGGGGAAGCGGGCGCGGCGACCACGGTCACGGTGGGCGATCAGCCCGCTTGGCGTCTTCGCGCGCCGCAGCTGGGCCGCAAGCGTCAGTTCCAGGAGCTCCCCCGCTCCCGCCAGGGCGGCTCCGATCACGCACCAGCTGAGCTCCAGGCCCTCCAGGTCGGGGATGTCAGTGCCCAGCCGCCCCCACAAGCGCGATGCGATGCGGTCAATCTCGGGGCTGTCCTCCCGGGCGTCGGCCCAGAGCAGGAGGCCCAGGTCGCCGGCGGTGATCTGCGAGGAGTCGATCTCGTCCAGGATCAGCTGGCGGAGCTCCCCAGGGTCCACGCTGACCGCCAGCCCCGCCGCTTGAGCTCGCTGTAGCCCCAGCAAGCAGATCAGCGTGTAGCGGAGCGAACGCCCGGTTGGCCTCAGGTCCGGAAGCGCCACCTCCTGGCAGAACGCGCCGTCGTCCCGGCGCATGGAAGGCAGGGTCGTGAGGGCGAAGGTCTCGAGCGCAGCGACGCGGTCCGCGTCGCTCGCAGGCTCAGTCATGCACGCGCTCCTGTGGCTTTAGCGCCGGCGTCTTGTCGGGAACGGGATGGTCGTAGATCGTGACGCCGCGCGACAGCAGATCCTCGAACACCGCGAACAAAGCGGGCAGGCGGATCGCGATGATCTCGCCCCTGCCCAGAGCAACCGCCTTTCCGCCCGCGGCCAGTATCGCGTCGCGATAGATCTCCTGAAGCCGTGGATTCGAGTCGATCCGGCCAGGGTGAAGCGCGGGGTTGTGGACCAGGGTGCTGACTGTGATCAGGCGCCCGCCCGCGTCCAAGCAGCGAGCGTCGTACCGGCGATCCGCGAACACGTCGAGCGGAAACGGAGGCTCGCGGACGCACTCGAAGGAGTGATACATCGTGATCGCCCCGGTGCCGCAGCCGAAGAACACCTGCAGTGCGTTCCGGTCGCGGATCCGCGGGAACGGTGTGCCGTCGCCAAACGGGGTCGGGGCCGTTTCGTGGCCGGCGATGATCTCCTCCGCCCCAGGCCCGCGAACGGCCGTCGAGTGCGTCGGGTGAACGCTCCGCAAGGTTCCCGGACGCAACCGGAGCTCTTCGGAGATCGCCCCCATCCGCGACGGCGTCTCGACGGGGTCGAAGAGCGGGTCGGCGGCCAGATGGTCGATCGCGGGCCCGGTCAACGAGTAGGCGGGCATTGCAACCAGGCCTCGATCGCCGACGAGGTTGCAGATGGCGTCAACGACGCTCGCGGGGCCATCCTCGAAACCGCCAAAGGCGCTCATCGCCGCCTGCACGAAACAGGCATCGCCCTGATCGAGCCCACACTCGCGCAGCGCGTCGGCTACGTCGGCGCTTGTCAGCCTGGTTGGGCGGACCCTTTCGCGGAGCCGGTAGCGCGCGCTGCGGTATCGCTTGCGCCCGCTGCGAAGGCTGTCCCGAAGCGGACCCGGCAGGCGCAGTGCCAGCTTTTGCGCGCGCTCTGAGAGACCGGCCATCAGCCGGCCAATCTACTCGCCGTAGAGCTCCGTGATGTCGTCCGCGTACTTCTCCGCGATCGGCTTGCGCTTGAGCTTCATCGTCGGGGTCAGCTCGTCGCCGCCCGGCTCCCAGTCGGTGGGCAGAACCTTGAATTTCTTGATTTGCTCGACGCGGGACATCTTCGCGTTCGCCTCGTCAACACCCTCCTGAATCGCGGCCTGGAGCTTCTCGTTCTCAGCGAGCGCCTCCGCGCTGGCATCCTCGATCCCGTTCTGCTCCGCCCAGGTTGGCGCATAGTCGGGGTCGAGCACGATCAGAGCCACGTTGTAGGGCTTCGCGTCCCCGATCGCCGTCGCCTGGCCGATCAGCGGGCTCGCCGCCTTCAGCTTCGACTCGATGTTGGCAGGCGACATGTTCTTGCCGGCCGCGTTGATGATCAGCTCCTTCTTGCGGTCGACGATCTTCAGGTAGCCGTCCTCGTCGAGCTCGCCGATGTCGCCGGTGGAGAGCCAGCCGTCGGAGTCGATCGTCTCGGCCGTCTTCTCCGGTTGGTTGCGGTACCCGGACATGATCAGCGGCCCCTTGACCAGCACTTCGCCGTCGTCGGCCAGGCGGATCTCGATGCCCGGCACGGGTGGTCCGACTGTGCCCAGCTTGACCTTCTCGGGTGGGTTGACCGTGGCGGCGCCACAGGTCTCCGACATCCCCCACAGCTCGCCGATCGGGATTCCGATCGCGTGGAAGAACTCGAGGACCTCAACGGGCGTGGGCGCGGCGCCGACGTTGACGGCCACGATCTCGTCCAGGCCAAGCTGCGCCCGCAGATGCTGGAACATCGCCTCGTCCGCCTGGGCCACACCGGCGGCCAGCTCCTCGGGCACCTCCTCGCCGGCTTGTTCGAGCCGCACCTTCTGGATCGCTGCCTGGACCCCGGCTCGGGCCTTCTCGCCCTCCTCGCCCGGAATCGCGGCGAGCTTGGCCTCCAGGCCCGCCTTCAGCTTCTCCCAGATCCGCGGGACGGCGAAGAACCAGGTCGGGTGCACGGTCGGCAGCACCTCGATCACCTTGCGCGGATCGGCGCAGATCGTGACCGAGCAGCCCTTGATCACCGGCAGGTAGTAGTTCGCGCCGCGTTCGGCGATATGGGCGGCGGGGAGCCAGGAGATCACCTTGGCGCCGCGATCGGGCATCTCAACGATGTCGTCGATCCCAGCGACCAGGGTCATCAGGTTGCGCTGGGTGAGCTGCACGCCCTTTGGCGGTCCGGTCGTGCCGGAGGTGTAGATCAAGGTCAGCAGGTCCTCGGGGCCGATCTTGCTCGCGGCAGTCGCGCCGTCGAAATCGGGATCCAGGCTTTCCAGCTCCTCCAGGGTGTGGGTGCCGCCATCGCCGTCGAGCACGACTACGTGCTTCAGGTTCGGCAGGTCCTCCCGCGCCTTCTCGAACACCTCCAGGAACGAGCTCTCGACCACCGCGACGGTGGCCCCGGCGTCCTCGCAGCAGTATTGGATCTGCTCGGGCGAGGACGTCTGATAGATCGAGAACGGCACGGCGCCCAGATAGGCCGCTCCCATGTCGATCGGGATGAACTCCCAGCGGTTGTTCAGCATCAGCGCCACCGTGTCGCCCTTGCCGATGCCAAGCTGGGCGAAGCCGCCGGCGACCCGGTGCGCCATCGCGCGCGCTTCGTTGTAGGTCAGCCTCGTGTCGCGCGTCGGGTCGATGATCGCGTCGTCGTCGCCCAGCCGGTCGGCCGTTTGCTCAAAGGCTGCCGGCAGGCTGCTTGCAGCCAATTCGCGCGCCGGGCCTCCGGTCGCGTAACGCTGGGCGGTCGTCGCCTCCATCGCTCCTCCTGTTCGTCGCACCGGCCATTGCGCCGGACTCTCCACGAGAAAGCTATCGCAGCTAGCGAATGTCGAAGCCTTCGCCGGTGAGTCTGCCGATGTCGTTCGAAAGCCCGACGGCGAACAGCATCAGCACGAGGACGAAGCCGAGGACGCCTGCACGCTCCATGACGCTGAAGGCAACCGGCCGGCCTCGGATCTTTTCGACGATCGACCAGAAGATGTGGCCCCCGTCGAGGGGCAGGAAGGGAAACAGGTTGATGATCGCCAGCGAGAGGCTGATCACGGCCAGGAGCGTCAACGCGCGGCGGGAGTCGAACTCGATCGCCTGGCGCGTCACTTCGTACGAGCCGACCACGCTGGAGATCTGCTCGCGCTGCTCGGCGTCGAAGATCCGCGCGATGACGCCGAGTGTGCCGGTCGTCACCTCCCACATGAAGTCCCCGGACACCTCCGTCGCGCGCCACGGGCTTACGTCGGCGTCCACGAAGTCGGTTCCTTCAAAGGCGAACCCGAGCCGGAACCGCTCGAGCCCGGCGTCGTAGAACGGTGTGATCCGGAGGTCCTTCCTGTCGCCGCCACGCTCCACCAGCACGGTCGCGGGCTCGGAAGCGGGGCAGTCTGCGATCGGCTCGCCGCCGGCACAGTCGAAGTCGCTGAGCGCGCCGCTCAGGTTCGCGGCCTGCTCATCGATCGTTCCTTCCCCCGGACCGGTTCCGTCGATTGAGACGATCCGGTCGCCTTCGGCCAGCACCTCGGCGGCGGGCGAGTCGTCCTCGACCGAGCCGACTTCCAGTGCCGTGGGCTCCTCGATCGAGAGCGCGAGCACGAACAGAACGGCGAAGGCGATCACGACATTGACAAAGGGGCCGGCGGCGATCACGACGATCCGCTTCCAGACGGGCGCTGAGTAGTAGGTGCGATGGGCGTCCTCCGGCGGGACCTCCTCGTCCGGGTTCATGCCGGTGATCTTCACGTAGCCGCCGAGCGGCACGGCGCCGATCCCGTACTCGGTCTCGCCCCTGCGGAATGACGCCACCTTGGGCGGGAAGAACAGGTAGAACTTCTCCACCTTCATGCCGACCGCCTTCGCCGCGACGAAGTGCCCGGCCTCGTGCATGACGATCAGGAACGCGAAGCCCGCGAAGGCGAGGAACCAGCTCATGCGACGTCTTGCACCAGTTCGGCGGCGCGCACACGCGCCTCGTGGTCGACCGCGTAGAGGTCGTGAAAGTGGGTCGGCTCCACGGTGGGCATCCGATCGAGGGTACGGGCCACAACGTCGGGGATCGCGGTGAACGGGATCCGGCCGTCGAGGAACGCTTTGACGGCCACCTCGTCGGCCGCGTTGAGGACGCAGGGGGCAGTGCCGCCCTCCGTGCCCGCTTCGCGCGCCAGTCGCAGGCAAGGAAAGCGCTCGAGATCCGGCTCGGCGAACGTCAGCTCGGACACCTGGGTCAAATCGAGGGCCGGCAGGGCGACGTCGGCCCGCTGCGGGTGGTGGAGCGCATAGGAGATCGGCACCCTCATGTCCGGGTAGCCGAGGTGGGCCAAGGTCGCGCCGTCGTTCAGGTGAACCAGCGAGTGGACGATCGACTGTGGGTGCACGACCACGTCGATCCGCTCGTACGGGACCGCGAACAGATGATGGGCTTCGATCAGCTCGAGCCCCTTGTTGAGGAGGGTCGCCGAGTCGATCGTGATCCGTCCGCCCATCTCCCAGGTCGGGTGCTTGAGCGCTTCCGCGACCGTCACCCCGGAGAGGTCCTCCCGTTCGCGAAACGGCCCGCCCGACGCGGTCAGCACCAGGCGCTCCACCGACCCGGGAGCCGGCTCGCTGCGGATCAGCTGATAAAGCGCGGAATGCTCGGAGTCCACCGGGATGATCGCGGTGGAGGTCGCCTCGGCGAGGGTCGTCACCAGCTCGCCCCCGACCACGAGGCTCTCCTTGTTGGCCAGGGCAAGCTCGATGCCTTCGGTCAGCGCGACGATCGTGGGCCCGAGGCCCGCAGACCCGGTGATCGCGTTCAAAACGAGGTCGGCGCCCGAGCTCGCGACGAGCTCCATGACTCCCTCCTCCCCCGCAAGCGTGCCGGGCCGCTCCCGCGCGCACCGCTCAGCGGCGGCGGGATCCGCGATTGCCACCGCCGGAACGTCGTGCTGCTCTGCCTGCCGGCACGCATCTTCCCAGTTCGAGTGCGCGGAGATCCCGACAAGCTGAAGCTCGTCGCCGGCGGCCTGGATCACCTCCAACGCCTGCACCCCGATCGAGCCGGTTGACCCAAGTACGACGACCTTCTTCACGCAGGCGAGGGTATCGGCGGACATTGCGGCCGGCCACCCTGGGGTCGCGACCGGCGGGGAGGGCAAAGGTCGCCGACCGCCACGCATGTGTTCGGCCCGGACC
>JALZKA010000066.1 GCA_030859475.1 Actinomycetota bacterium | reverse complement strand
GACGCACGCGATCGGAAACCACAGCGGGTCGAAGAGCCCGATCGTGCCCAGCGCCGTCGCAACGACGACGGCGACGCCCAGGCCCAGGACGACCTGAGCCACCCAAGCCGGCGGGCCGTCCCAGCTCGGGAGCAAGGCGCGGCGCAACCGTACGGCGGCCCAGCCCAGAGCCACGAGCACGATGCCCAGCTCGACCACGCCCAGCAGGTAATCGGCAGTCCCAAGCTGGCGCTCGGACGGTGCGGCGAAGCCGCTCATCGCGGCCGGCCTTCTACTCGCGGGGTTGGATTACGACCGAGCGCTCGGTCGGCTCGACCATCCCCAGCCGGCGAACGCCGCGCTCGGCCGCGTCGGGCTCCGACAGCGCAGCGGCGCGCTCCTGAAGCTCTTGGTGCTCGTCCTTCAATGCGGCCAGCTGCGTCGCCTCCGCGCGGGAGTCCCGCCACGCATCCAGGAAGCTCAGGGCGGGGCTCACATAGAGGGCGAGGACGACGAAGAAGACAAGCACCAGCGCGATCCGTCCCGTGCGATCCCAATCGATCCGCGAAGCCGGACGCCGGGCGGTCCTTGTGCGGGGTGCGACCCGGTAGGCGCGTGCGCTCACGCATTATCGGTTCAACGCGGATGCCGGACTACCTGCCGATGAATGCGCTCTTGCCGGGGAAGGTCGCGGAGCCCCCAAGCTCCTCTTCGATTCGCAGGAGCTGGTTGTACTTCGCGACTCGATCCGAGCGTGAGGGCGCGCCCGTCTTGATCTGCCCCACCCCCGTCGCCACGGCCAGGTCGGCGATCGTGGTGTCCTCCGTCTCGCCGGAGCGGTGCGAGATCACCGCGGAGTAGCCGGCGTCGCGGGCCATGGCGATCGCGGCAAGCGTTTCCGTCAGCGTCCCGATCTGGTTGAGCTTGATCAGAATCGAGTTGCCGGCTCCCGCCTGGATGCCCCTGCTCAGGCGCTCCGGATTGGTGACGAACAGATCGTCCCCGACCAGCTGGCAGCGGTCGCCAACCCGGTCCGTCAGGGCCTTCCAGCCGTCCCAGTCCTCCTCGTCCATGCCGTCCTCGATCGAGACGATCGGGAAGTTGTCGAGCGCGTCCTCCCAGTAGGCCGAAAGCTCTTCGGAGCTCAGGGTCCGCCCTTCGTGCTCCAGCACGTAGCCACCCTCGGCGAAGACCTCGCTGGTCGCCGGGTCGAGGGCGATGAAGACGTCCTCGCCCGCTTCGTAGCCTGCGGCCTCGATGCCGTCGACGAGGACCTCGAGGGCGGCGGCGTTCGACTCCAAGTCCGGCGCGAAGCCCCCCTCGTCACCCACGGCGGTGCTCAGGCTGCGGCCGGCCAGCAGCTTCTTCAACGCGTAAAAGACCTCCGCGCCGACCCGCAGGCACTCGCCGAAGCTCCCGGCCCCTGCCGGGACGACCATGAACTCCTGGAAGTCAACCGAGTTGTCGGCGTGCGCGCCACCGTTCAGGACGTTCATCATGGGCACTGGCAGGACATTGGGCGCGGGGCCGCCGGCAAGGTGGGCGACGTAGGCATAGAGCGGCTGGCCCTGATCGAGGGCCTGGGCACGGGCCGCAGCCAGCGAGACGCCGAGGATCGCGTTGGCACCGATCCGCGACTTGTTGGGGGTGGCGTCGAGGTCGATCATCACTTGGTCCAGGCCTTGTTGATCGGCCGCATCGTGGCCCGCAAGCGCTTGGGAGATCTCGCCGTTCACGTTGGCCACCGCCCGGCTCACCCCCTTGCCCGCCCAGGCGGCGCCCCCGTCGCGCAGCTCGGTCGCCTCGAACCCGCCCGTCGAGGCCCCGGACGGCACGGCGGCCCGGCCCCAGGCGCCGGAGGCCACCGTGACCTCGACCTCGACGGTCGGATTGCCCCGGGAATCGAGGATCTGGCGCGCGTGGATACGGTCGATCCGGGTCATGGAAAGGCGGCAGTCTACCCGCGGCGCTCGTCCCGCAAGCGCTGCGCGGCCGCGCGGACGGCCAGCTCGGGATCGACTCCCAGACGGCGGGATATGGCGACGATCTCCAAGAGCAAGTCGCCGATCCACCGCTCCGCTTGTCCGCGTTGCTCGAGGTTCTTGGACGCGGGTGCGCCGGCTTCGGGATCCGCGCGACGGAGAGCTTTGCGCGCGTAAAGGAGCCCCGGCAGGTTCTCCGGGACGTCGGCAAAGGAGCCCCCCGCTCCGCGGCCTTCGATCTCGCGCTTGATCGTGTCCCAGTTGGCGAGGACTTGACCGGCGGTCTCGGGATCGGACCCGGCCAGGAGCTCGCGAGCTTCAGAGTCCTCGAAGACGTGAGGGTGGCGCCGGACCAGCTTCTGACTCATTCCCTCGGCAACCTGCGCCAGCGATCCGGCCCCCCGCTCCTCCATGAGGAGGGCAAGGAAATAGACCTGAAACAGGACATCGCCGAGCTCGTCGGAAAGCTTCGAGTCGTCTCCAGACGCCGCGGCGTCGGCCAGCTCGTAGGCCTCCTCGACGGTGTGGGAAACGATCGTCCGTTCGTCTTGCTCCCGATCCCAAGGGCACTCGATCCGCAGGCGCCGGGTGATCTCGTCCAGTCGGGCGAGCGCCGCCAGGGCGTCCACGCCGGGAGGGTCCAACTGAGGGTTAGCCCCCCGGAATGGGCGGTGGCGCCTGGCCCGGCGCACCGCCGCCTGGAATCGGCTCCGCCCCGGGCGGCAGATCGGCAGGCTCAGGGGGCTCCGGGTACTGGGGCCCCTGCGGAAGGCCGGCGGCACCGGTCTCGCCCGCACTCGAAGGCGGCACTGGCCGCGTCGACGGGACAAACGCGGGGCAGCCCTCGGTGGGCTCGCCGGTGATGGGATCGATCGCAGGCTCCTCGCCCTCGTCGTCGCCCTGGCAGGGATCGGGCGGCGGCGGGGCGTTCGAGCAGCGGTCGATTGCGACCTCGTCGGAGCAGGCGCTGCGCGTGCGCCATTTCTCGAGGAAGCCGTCTTGGTAATCGGTTGCAATCTCCTGCTGGCGCTCGGCCCCAAGGGTTTGGCCGATCTGATCGGTCGTCCGGTCGTCGAGCTCCTGCGTCTCCTCGGGGTTGATGGCGGTCACCTGGACGACGTAGGAGCCGGCCTCACCGGCGATCGGGCCGAGCAGCTCGCCCTCGGAGGCATTGAAGATCGCTTCGTCCAGCGCCGGCTCGTTCTGCCCCTCGACGACACCCTGGCGCAGGCCGCCTACCGGGGCGGTCGCCTCGTCGGTCGAGAGCTTCTGGGTGGTCTGCTTCCAGGTGCCCGGGGAATCATCCTCGGAGAGCTGATCGAAGGCCTCCTGAGCCTTGGCCTCGTCCGGGTTCAGGAGAATGCGGACGTCTCGGGTCTCGGGCGTCCGGAACTGCTCGATGTTGTCGTCGTAGAACTCCTGAATCTCCTGATCCGGGATCGCCGGGGGCTCGGTGCCCAGGATCTCCTCCTGAATGCGGCTGGAAAGGAGCTGTAGCTCGACGCGCTCGCGGGCGTCGTCGGGGGTGAAGCTCGACTGTTCGAGGAACCTGTCGAACTCCTTCTGACCTCCGAACTGGTCCTCGACGATCGTCTCGAGCTCGGTGTCGATCTCCCGATCCGCGACCTCGATGCCGAGCTCGTCGGCCTCGCCGCGGACCCAGCGAGCGAGTAGCAGCTCCGCCATCGCGGTTTCCTTCAGCAGGTCGTATTGCGGCGTTCCCACTTCCGGCACGGTGACCTCTCCGCCTTGCGCGGCGCCCTGGCGCGCCGCCGCCTGGGTGAGGGCTGCGTCGAACTGCTCCTGCGTAATGGCGCCGTCGGGTGCCTCCTCGACAAACGCGACCGCGCCGTCGGGCACGCCGGGCTTGCCAAGGCCGGAGGTGGCTGCGACCAGGATGATCGTGACGGCCAGGAGCCCGGCGAAGGCGAGGGCGACTGTGCGCTTGGAGGGGGTAAGCATCGGCGCGGAACCCTAACGGACGGCGCTCGCCGCCGTTCCGGCAGAGGTCAGCTCTCGGGTCAAGCCGAGGACCGCCTCAAGCCGTTGATCGGGCTGATCGGGTACCCGGATCGAGAGCGTTTGCTTCGCGGTTTCGTATAGGGAGTCGGGCAGTTCGCCGCGGATCGCGGCGACCTGGGACGAGTCCAGCTCCACCGGCGCGATCGACAGACGTCCACCCCTGACCTCGGCCATACGGCCTCCCGCCTCACCCACCTCGATCCGGATGCGCTGGAGTCCCAGCAGCGCTTCCACCGGCTCCGGGACGGGCCCAAAGCGGTCGCGCAGGTCCTCGGCGAGGCCACGCAGGCCCCCGATCTCGCGGGTGCCCGCGATCCGGCGATGGAGCTCGATCTTGGCGGCTTCGTAGGGGATGTAGTCGGAGGGTATGTACGCGGACACGTCGATGTCGATGCGCACCTGGCTCTCCGGGCCCGCCTCGGCGGACCCCGAGCGCAGGGCCTCGGTCGCTTCCTCGAGCATCGCGAGGTAGAGCTCGAAGCCGATCGCGGCGACGTGCCCGGACTGCTCGTCGCCCAGCAGGTCTCCGGCACCGCGCAGCTCCAGATCCCGCATCGCGATCTGAAAGCCGGAGCCCAGCTCCGTATGGTCGGCCAGGGTCGCCAGCCGGGCGGCGGCCTCGGGCGTAAGGCCGTCGTCAGTGGGGTGGAGCATGTACGCGAAGGCTCGTTCCTTCGAGCGCCCGACCCGCCCGCGAATCTGGTAGGCCTGCGCAAGGCCCAGCATGTCGGCGCGCTCGACGATCAGCGTATTGGCCTGGGGGATGTCGAGGCCCGACTCGATGATCGTGGTGGCGACGAGGCAGTCGGCTTCACCGCGCAGGAACGACAGCATCGTCTCCTCGAGCGCCGCTGCTTCCATCTGGCCGTGAGCCGAGGCGAAGCGTACGCCGGGGCAGAGGGCGCGCAGCCGCTCCGTGGCCTGATCGATCGTGTCGACGCGGTTGTGAAGGAAGAATGCTTGCCCTTCGCGCCCGGCCTCGCGGCGAATCGCCCGGCCGACGAGCTCCTCGTCGTATGGGCCGACGTAGGTCCGAATCGGGCGGCGTCCCTCGGGCGGTGTCTCGATCACGGAGATGTCGCGAAGGCCCGCCAGGCTCATCTGCAAGGTCCGGGGAATTGGCGTGGCCGACATGGAAAGAACGTCCACGCGCAGCTTCAGCTGGCGCAGGAGCTCCTTCTGCTTGACGCCGAAGCGCTGCTCTTCGTCGACGATCAAGAGGCCCAGGTCCTTCGCCCGCACGTCGCGCGAAAGCAGGCGGTGGGTGCCGATCAGGACGTCGATCTTGCCCTCGGCGAACGCTGCCAGAGCGGCCTTCTGGACCCTGGGGGTGACCAGTCGGGAGACGGATGCAACCCCGAACGGCAGGTCGGCGAAGCGCTCGGTAAACGTGCCGTGATGCTGCTGGGCCAGGATCGTGGTGGGGACGAGCATCATCACCTGCTTGCCTTCGCCGGCGGCCTTGGCAGCGGCACGCAGGGCGACCTCGGTCTTCCCGTAGCCGACGTCGCCGCAGATCAGGCGGTCCATCGGCTGATCGGACTCCATGTCGGCGCGGGTCGCCTCGATCGCCTCGAGCTGATCCGCCGTCTCCCGGTATGGAAACGCCTGCTCCAGCTGCAGTGACCATTCGCCGTCCGGGCCGAACGCATGCCCGCGGCGCGCGGCGCGTTCCGCGTACAGGCTGAGCAGCTCGCCGGCCAGCTCGCGCGCGGCGCGGCGGGCGCGAGCCTTGATGCCGTCCCAGCGTTTCGAGCCGAGGGCCGAGAGCTGCGGGGCCTCGCCGCCCACCCCTACGTAGCGCGTGATCTTCGTCAGCTGCTCCGTCGGGGCGAACACGCGGTCGGAGCCCCGGTATTCGAGCTCCAGGTAGTCCCGCGTGACACCCGCCACGGTCTTCGTCTCGAACCCGGCGAAACGGGCGATGCCATGGTCGGAGTGGACAACGTGGTCACCGACGCGCAGGTCGGCCATCGAGGCCAGCGACCCGCGCACCGCCCCTTCACTCCGGGCGCGGCGATGGACGAGCTTGCGCCAGGGGTAGACGGTGAGCTTCAGGCCGGGCGCGACGAAGCCCTCGAGGATGTTCGCCTCGGCGAAGTAAAGCTGGCCGCTTGCGACCTGCCTCCCCGTAACGCGCCCCGACCCGCCGGAAGCGGACGCGGACGCGGACGCGGAGCGGAGCATTTCGGCGGTGGTGCGTCGCAGGGTGAAGCGCGCTCGTTCGGCCTCGCCTTGGTGCTCGAAGGCGACGACGACGTGGTAGCCGGAGCGCAGTTCGCGCTCCAGGGCCGGCTCGGCTTCCGCCAGGGACCGGGCCGCCGAGGTTGCGGCCTGGGCGCGAATCGCGTCAGGGTCATCGTCGTCACCGCGAGCCGTCCGCAGGCTGAGGGCTGCGCGATCCGCCAACGGGCGGGCGACGTCCACGTACAGGTGGCGGGCGTCGGCGTCGTGCATCGCGGCGGTCACGTCCTCCCAGTGGGCACGAAGGGCGGGCTCGATCTCCTCCGCGGCGCTCAGGAGGAAGCGGGCCTCGCCGCCGATCACGTCGAGCGGCGCGCTGAACCGGTCGATCGGCAACAGGTCGCTGATCGGCGTCCGCTCGTCCCCCGCCGCGTTGATCTCGGCTTGAGCGCGATGCTCGGGGGCAAGCTCCGCCGCGGGCGCGAGCTCCAGGCAGCTGGTCTCCCCCATTGAGCGCTGGGTGAACGTGGAGAACCAGCGGATCGACTCGATCTCGTCGCCGAAGAGCTCGAGCCTGGCGGCGTGGTCCTCGGTCGCGCCGAAGGCGTCGAGGATGCCGCCCCGCACCGCGAACTGGCCGCGAGCCTCGACCTGGTCGACGCGCTCGTAGCCGGCCTCGGCGAGGAGCTCGGCCACGAACGGCAGATCGACCTCCTCGCCCACTCGAAGCGCGAAGCCCTCGGGGCGCAGGGAGGCGTCAGGCACGGCCTCAGCCAGCGAGACAGCGCTAGCCACCACCACGGGCGGCTCCTCGGGGTCGGGCTTGGCCAGCGCGTCCAGGGCGGCGATTCGCAGGCCCACCAGATGCGGTGGGGGCGCGACCTGGGAGGCATACCCGGTCCCCCGCGAGGGGTAGTGGTAGACGCGGCGCGGCGCGAGGTAGGAGTCGAGCTCGCGAGCGAGGTCGCGAGCGCCGCGATCATCGGGTGCCACGACCACGAGGGGGACGCCCGCAAGGGCTTCGGAATCGTCGGCCAGGGCGGCGATCAGGTAGGGCTGGATAGCCGCCGAGGCGCGGGCGGCCCCGGATCCGCCCGGCGCGAGGGCGTCCGCCAGCCTCCGATATCCATCATCGGCGTAGGCGAGCTCCAGCAACGGGCGCAGACTCAATCGGCGCCTGAGGCTAGCCGGGAGTCCACCTCGGGTGTGACGGCACCACCCACGGGATCATGCGCCAGGCCGCGGGTCCTGTCGCAGGGATGGCCCCGAAAGATCTGCCGTACAGCGGTGCGGACAGATTTCGGGGCCACCACCTGCGCCACCCGCGGAAGAAGCGGCGTGGTGCAGTGCGTGGGCCGGGGACTCGGACGTTGCCTCTCCAGGGGGCTCTGAGAGGGCATGGATGCCCGGCGCGAAGAGGACATGGATGTCCGGCCCCCTGGGAGGCAAGGTTCGAGGTCCCGGCCCTCGGGAGGCGGTCGTGGTCGCGGACGGGTCAGTCGCGATGCGGAAGGCCGGGGCCGGTCCGGGCCCATTCGACCTGGCCCTCGCCTTCGGCGCGGGAGCGCTCGATCACCCCGTCCCACTCATGGAGCATCTGTTTCATGCGGGCAACGGCCTCGGGCGGGTGGTCGGCCGCCGTAGTGGCGAGGTCGATCGCGACCTGCTCGGTTCGAGCCGCCGGCGCGACCTTGTGGACCAAGCCCCAGCGAAGGGCCTCGTCCGCCGCTACCTCCTTGCCCCCGATCAGCAGGTACTTTGCGACCGACAGGCCACAGAGGGTGACGAGCCGGGCGGGCCCAACCGGCACGCCCAGCGATGCGCCCGGAAAGCGCAGGCGCAGGTTGGAGCCGCCGACGCGCAGGTCGCAGGCGACGGCGATCTCGGCCCCGCCACCCACACAGGCGCCATGACAGGCGGCCACGGTGGGCTTCGGGAAGGCGGTCAGCTGGTCGTAGAGGTCGGCGAAGAGCTGCATGCGGCGCACGGATCCGGCGGGGTCCAGCTCCTCCCGCACGTCGGCGCCCGCCGAGAGCCCCAGGTGATCGGTGGAAGAGATCACCAACGCTCGGACCTCGTCGTCGGATCGTGCCGAGTCGAGGTGGACCAGGATCTCCTCGAGCATCCGGGTGCTGATCGCGTTGCGTGCCTCAGGGCGGTCCAAGCGCAGGACCGCGACCCAGTTCGAGACGTCGTACGTCGTCAGCTCAGGCATCTTCGCCGGAAGCTAGCCGTTCGACGAGGCGGTCCGTCTCCTGGGCCGCCGCAACGACAAGGCCGCGAACCTCCTCCGGGGACTCGGTGAAGCGGCCGAGGACCCACGCCGAAACCACTTCCGGGTCGGTCGAGCCAGGACGCCCGACACCCACTCTGACGCGCCAGAACTCACCGCTGCCCAGGCCTTGCTTGAGGGACTTCATGCCGTTGTGCCCTGCCGCGCCTCCGCCAAGCTTCGCCCTGATCTCGCCGAACGGCAAATCGATCTCGTCGTAGACGACAACCACGCGGTCCAGTGGAACTCGCAAGTGCCCTCGCGCCGGACCGACGCATTCGCCCGACTCGTTCATGAAGGTCTGGGGCAGCAGGGCTGCCACACGAGGGCCGCCAGGCCTGATGCGCCCTTCCGTTATCAGGCCCCGGAACCGCTCGCGGGCTTTCGGCAGCCCCCAGCGCCGGGTCAGCTCCGAGACGACCTCGAAACCGACGTTATGACGGGTTCCCGCGTAGCGCCGGCCGGGGTTTCCGAGGCCCACGACGAGGACGCGGTCATCCGCAGGCTCGATGTCGCCGGCATCCTCCCGCCGCCGGCGAAAAATGGACAGGGTTACTCCCCGTCGGAGTCGCCGGCGTCATCGTCGCCGCCGTCGCGCTCGCCCGCATCCGCGTCGCCGGGCTCGGGCTCGATGGGCTCGCCATCCTCGCCCACCAGCTCGGTTTCCTCGTCGACCTCTGGCTCGGGCTCCTCCTCGACGCGCGGCGGCGAGAGGGTGGCAATCGTAATCTCCTCGAGCTCGACGCCTTCGCCCAGGGCGAACTCGACGCCCTCGGGCGCGATCAGGGACGCCAGCGTCAGGGTGTCGCCGATCTCCATCCCGGACACGTCGGCGGGGATCGACTCGGGAATGTCCGTGGGCAGGGCCTCGACGTTGATTTCGTGGGTGATGTGCTCGAGCACGCCGCCCTCGGTGACGCCGGGAGCTTCCTCGGCGCCCAGCAGCTCGATCGCGACCTCCGACTGGATCTCCTGATCGAGGCGAACGACCTGGAAGTCGATGTGGATGATCTGGCCTCTGACCGGGTGGCGCTGCGTCTCCTTGATCACAACGGGCTCGGCCTTCCCGCCGTCGAACTCGAGGTCCAGGAGAGCGCCTCCGTGCGCGATCGCGTTTCGCGCCTCGCGCTCCGGCACGCTGAATGCGCGAGCCTCGGAGCCGCCCGAGTAGACCACGCCCGGTACCTGCCCGTCGCGGCGCAGCCGGCGCGTGGTGCGCGATCCGAACTCGGAGCGCTCCGCAACCTGAAGTTTGACCCGATCTGACGCCATCTGCGAGGCGTGAGGATAGCTACCGTCTGCCGAACAGCCGCGGGTCGTTCGTGCAGATTCCATCGGCCCCCAAAGCGACGAGGTCCCGCATTCGCGACGGGTCGTCGACCGTCCAGCAGATGAGCTCGCAGCCCGCATCGTGGCTCGCGTCGGCGAGGGCTCGCGAAGCGAGCGGGTGGTAGACCCAGATCGCCGCGAGTCCCAGCTCAGGCGCTCTGCGGCGCACGATTCCTGGCAGACGCGCGCGAAGTGCGGCCATGGCACCCGCCAAGAGCGGTTTGGGCATGCGGCTCTTGGTCCAGTCGCGGCCGACCTTGGGCAGGGTCCAGCCGCGGTACATGTCGGGCGCAAGCTCGGCGAGGGCGCGCACGCTGGGCAGCTCCATGGTCGAAGTCATCGCGCGGTCTTCGAGGCCGCGCTCCCGGATCGAAGCGACGACCTCGTCCTCCCGCCCGATGGTCTTCAGATCGAGATCGAAGCGGAGCCGGTCGAGGGGTGGCTGGCAAAACGCGTCCAAGGCCTCGCTCAAGGTGAGCGGCGCGCGCGCCGCCGCGTCGGCCCAATCGTGGGCAACAAGCAACGGCCCCGACGCGGTAGCGGGGCCGGCGGGCGCCCGCGACCATTCCGATGGAACCTCGAAGTCGGCGCGCGGGCGCAAGACGTCGAGCTCGATCGCGTCGACGCCCGCGTCGGCGGCCGCGCGGAAGCTCGCAAGCGTGTTGCCGAGCTCGATCGCCGCCGCGCCTTTGTGACCAATCAGCATGAGTCGCCCGGGGTTCACCTCGACCAGCGTAAGCGGCTGGATGTAGGTTGCCGGCGTGGGGTACCTGAGTGACATCGCGCGCCGGCGGATCGCGGCCGTGGTGCTGGTCATCGGGCTGGCGGTGGCGATCCTGGCGATCGCCGACGTGGGCCCGTTCTCAGACCCCCAGACCGAGGAGGACCGAGTGGCGGACACGGTCGAGCGGTTTTTCGCCGCGGCCTCGGTGGGCGAGTTCGAGGACTATTGCGCGCTGCTCACCGACGACGCCCGGACGACCGTCGAGCAGAATGCGACGCGCCTGCTCGGCGGCGATCAGCGACTCGAATGCCCCGCCGTCCTGGCCGCGGTTCCGGAGGCGTTCGCTGGCCTGAGCGCAAGGATCCGGCAAGTGGCCGTGAGCGGTCCGCAGGCGCGGGTGGAGGCGAACGTGAAAACCGAGAACACGCAGGGGACCGAGGCTCGGACGATCCTGCTGGATCAGGACGCGCGTGGCGTCTGGCGGATCAGCGACCCGGGATAGCGACTAGAACAACTGGTTCTCGCCCGCGAAGATCTCCGAGACCGAGTCGTCGGCGAAGATGCGGCGGATCGAGTCGGCGAGGATCTGCGAAGCGTGCAGGACCGTGATGTT
>JALZKA010000065.1 GCA_030859475.1 Actinomycetota bacterium | reverse complement strand
CCGTTGCAGTTCGGCGCCTGGGCGATCCCGGAAGCGATCGTGATGTGCGAGTCCGGCGGCAACTTCTCCGCCCTGAATCCGAGCTCGGGCGCGGGGGGCGCCTACCAGATCCTGCCTTCGACCTGGAAGGCGTACGGCGGCCAGGGGCTCCCTCATGAGGCGCCGCCCGCCGAACAGCACCGGATCGCGGCGATGATCTGGGCGGACTCCGGCCCCTCCGCCTGGGTCTGCTCGGGCTAGCCGGCGGCGGCTACAGGCTTCCTGTTCTCCCCCGATTTGCGGAAATCGGGGCGGTTGGCATCTGACCTCGCTGGCAAGATCAAAGCCTTGACCGGTTCAGTCGTCCACCTGCACGTCCATAGCGAGTACTCGCTGCTCGACGGCCACTGCCGCATCGACAAGCTCGCCGCCCGCGCGGCCGAGCTGGGTATGCCCGCGCTCGGGCTGACCGATCACGGCGTGATGAATGGCGCGATCGATCACTACAAGGCGTGCAAGCAGGCCGGGATCAAGCCGATCCTGGGGCTCGAGGCGTACTTCGTCGACGATCACACCCAGGCGGACCGCCGCGCCGAGCGCAACCACCTGACCCTCTTAGCGGCGTCGGACACCGGTTTTCGCAACCTCGTGAAGCTCAGCTCGACGGCGTTTCTCGAGGGGTTCGGGCGCGGCAAGGCCAACGTCGACATGGGCATGCTCGAGCGCCACTCGGAAGGCCTGATCGCGTTGACCGGCTGCCTGGCGTCGCGATTTTGCCGCCGGCTGGTCGAGGACCGCCCCGCCGACGCCCGCGCCCACCTCGACGACCTCCTCCAGGCGTTCGGCCCGGACAACGTCTACATGGAGATCCAGGTCAACAAGATCCCGGAGCAGGACAAGGCGAACGAGGGCATCGCGCGCATGGCGCGGGAGGTCGGCCGGCCACTGGTCGCGACCGGCGACGTCCATTACCTGACTCGCGACGACTACGACCACCACGCGGCGCTCCTCTGCGTGCAGACGAAGTCGACGATCGAGCAGCCGAAGCTGAAGTTCGATACGAACGAGTTCTTCCTGAAGAGCCACGATGAGATGCGGGGCGACTTCTCGCCGTGGCCCGAGGCCGTGCCGATGACGCTTGAGATCGCGGAGCGCTGCCAGACCGAGATCGAGCTCGGCAACCTCCTCCTGCCCCGCTTCCCGACGCCCGGTGACGAGGAGCCGGGCGTGATGCTGCGCCGGCTGGCGTACCAGGGGCTGGCGCACCGCTACGGCGATCCGCCCCCGGGGGCGGCGGCCGAGCGGCTCGAGTTCGAGCTTGGCGTGATCGAGAAGATGGGATTCGAGTCGTACTTCCTGATTGTCTGGGACTTCGTCTCGTACGCGAAGTCGAACGGCATTGCGGTCGGCCCGGGTCGTGGCTCCGCCGCGGGCTCGATCGTCGCCTACTGCCTGAGCATCACCGAGCTGGACCCGCTCGCGAACGACCTGCTGTTCGAGCGGTTCCTGAATCCGGCGCGCAAGTCGATGCCCGACATCGACATCGACTTCTCCGTCCGGGGGCGCGATCGGGTGATCCGCTACGTGCAGGAAAAGTACGGGCGCGAGTCCGTCGCCCAGATCATCACGTTCGGCAAGATGGCGCCCCGTGCCGCGACCCGCGATGCCGCCCGGGTGCTTGGCTTCGACTACGGCACCGGGGACCGCCTCGCGAAATTGATCCCGGAGCCGATCATGGGCCGGAGCCCGAGCTTCGCCGACTGCCTGAAGCCGAACCAGGACCTCCGCAAGGAGGTCGATGCGAGCCCGGACGCCAAACGCATCGTCGAGGTCGCGCAAGGCCTGGAGGGCGTGGTTCGCAACAACTCGATCCACGCCGCCGCGGTGGTGATCGCGGACCGGCCGCTCAGCGACGTCGTCCCGCTCCAGCTGGCCGACGATAAGAGCGCCGCACCCGAGCGGGGCGAGGGTGGCAGGCTCAAGCGCCAATACAAGATCGTGACGCAGTACTCGATGGGCCCGATCGAGGAGATCGGCCTGCTGAAGATGGACTTTCTCGGCCTTCGCAACCTCGATGTCATCGAGGACGCCGTCGAGATCATCCGGCGCTCCCGCGGGGCGGAGGTCGAGATGGAGCGAATCCCGCTCGACGATGAGCTCACGTTCGAGATGTTGTCCCGCGGCGACTCCGTGGGGGTGTTCCAGCTCGAGTCGGAAGGGATGCAGGAGGCCCTGAAGCAGATTCGCCCGACCGAGTTCAACGACATCGTTGCGATCGGCGCGCTCTACCGGCCGGGTGCGATGCGGTTCATCCCCGAGTACGCGCGCGGCAAGCGCGACCCCTCATCGGTCTCTTACGCGGACGACCGCCTGCGGCCGGTCACGGAGGAGACCTACGGCTGCATCATCTATCAGGAGCAGCTGATGGAGATCTCCAAGCAGCTCGGTGGCTTCAGCCCGGCGGAGGCCGACGACCTGAGGAAGGCCGTCGGCAAGAAGAAGCGGGACCTGATGGCCACTATGGAGAGCAAGTTCATCGACGGCTGCGCGACATCGGGAACCGCGCCCGCTCTGGCGAAGGAGCTGTGGTCGTCGATGACCGCGGCCGCGGACTACTCGTTCAACAAGGCTCACGCGGCGGCTTACGCGCTGATCTCCTATCGCACCGCCTACCTGAAGGCGAACTATCCGGCGGAGTACATGGCGGCCCTGATCTCCTCGGTGATGTCAACCAAGGACCGGGTTCCGTTCTTCGTCAACCGTTGCAACCAGATGGGAATCGAGGTGCTTCCCCCGGACGTCAACATCTCGGAGCATGGCTTCGTGGTGTCCGGAACCTCGATCCGCTTCGGGCTGGACGCCGTCAAGAACGTCGGGCACCAGGCAGTTCAGTCGATCATCAGCGCCCGTGACAAGGCCGGGCCATTCGGGTCGATCTGGGACTTCTGCGAACGCGTCGACGCGCGGGCCGTCAACAAGCGGGCGATCGAGTGCCTGGTGAAGTGCGGTGGGCTCGACTCGACGGGCGCCAGCCGCAAGGGAATGCTGGAGGTGCTACCCCAGGCTCAGGGGTCCGGCCAGAAGGCGCAGGACGACGCACTGCGGGGCCAGGGCTCCATTTTCGACCTGGGTGGCGGTGGCCCGGACGAGTCTCCCGGCACCCACGGGTCCCAGCGTCCCTCGATCCCGGCCGACGAGTTCGACCAGCGCGAGTTGCTCGCCCTCGAGAAGGAGACGATGGGGACCTTCCTCTCGGCCCATCCGCTCACGGAGGTCGGCGATGCGCTGCGAGAGCGCATCAGCTGCACGCTCCCCGAGGTGATGAGGAAGGCCGATGGCGCTTGGGTCACCGTCGGCGGAATCGTCGCCGAGGCGAAGAAGGTCCGGACCCGATCAGGAAGCTTCGTGATGTTCGCGAAGCTCGACGACCTCGAGGAACAGGTCGAGCTGTTCGTCCGGGATGCGGCCGGAGAGGCCGCCGCGGCCATACAGGTCGATCGCGTCGTGGTGATTCGTGGCCGGCTCGACCACAAGGAGGCGGGACAGTCCTCGATCCGGGTTCAGGAGGCGACCGTGTTCGAGGCCGACCAGACGGATCTCGCCGCGGCCCGGGCGCGCGCCCAGAAGCGCGCCACGCCGCAGCGGATCGTTCTGCGGATTGACGCCAGCCGCTACCGAGCCGAACTGGTCGAAGAGCTCAAGGCCCTGTTCGAGACGTACCCAGGGGCGACGGAAGTCACGGTCGAGATGCGCTCCGGGGGCGCCGTACGCCACCTGCGCTTCGGCGAGAGCTACCGGGTTGACCCCGGCCACGGGTTGCGAGCCGAGCTCGACCAGCTCCTGGGTCCTGCCGCCCTCGCAGCCTGACCGCGCTTACAATCCGCAGCACGATGGCGCCGCTGCAACGCGAAGCGACAAGGCATGGCGAGTGCCGTCGTTGCGGTGCCTTCTGCGACAAGCTGATCGAGCCCCGCGGCTGCATCGAGCTGGGCTGCCCACAGCTCTACTCGTACGTGGATCGCTTCACCGGAAATCGCTACATGGGCTGCTTGCGCAAGGTGTTCAAGGCGGAGATCGACGTCGAGATGTTCGAGCTCGCGGAGCGCTCCGGCGGGTTCGGCGGCCTGAAGCTCTCCCGGCAGCCACTGCCGCAGTGCCAGTTCACGGTGGAGCCCGCCTACGACGGCCATGGCCCGGCCTTTGCCTGCGTGAACCCCCGCTTCTTCGATTGCTCCGACGCCGGGCCGGACGGCCTGCGGGCGTTCGACCTGCGGAACGCCCTGTAGTTCTGGCGCCGACCGGTTAGTTCTCGGAGGATTGGCGCCGGCGGTTTGCCAGCCCCTCGCGGCGCAGGCGCTTCGCTTTTCTGATCTCGGCCACGGCGGTGGCGGCGTGGTCAGCGCCTGGGGTTTCCAGCACCGCCGGCAGGCCTTCAAAGCGCGGCTCGGAGAGGAACACCCGCAGTCCGGAGTCGCCCAGCTCACCTTCGCCCAGGTTCGCGTGGCGGTCGCGATTCGAGCCGAGCGGCGTCTTGGAGTCGTTGATGTGGAGGGCCCGCAGGCGCGAAAGACCGACCTTCACGTCGAGCTGATCGACGACCTCGGCCAGATCGTGGCGGTTGCGGACCTCGAAGCCAGAGGCCAGCAGGTGGCAGCAATCGAGGCAAATCCCAAGCCGGTCATCGCCGCCTCCCAGCTCGATGAGCCGGGCCAGCTCGTCGAAGTCGCGCCCGAGCGTGCCGCCGGCGCCGGCGGTGTCCTCGAGCAGCAGCGGGCACCCCTCGCTCTCAGCCAGCGACTCGCGGATCGCGGCTCCCACCGCGAGCATGCATTCCTCGTAATCGCGTCCCTTCTGAGACCCCGGATGCAGGACGACTCCGTCCGCTCCGATCCGGTCGCCCAGGGCGAGCGCCGCCTTCAAGGCCACGAGCGACTTCTTGCGAACGTCCTGCTCAAGCGAAGCGCAATTGACCAGGTAGATGGCGTGGATGAGCACGCTGCCGATACGCGACTTGCCCACTCCCTCCTTAAAGATGGCGAGGTCGGGATCCGAATGAGCCGTGGGACGCCACATCCGCGAGCTTTGGGGAAAGATCTGGATCGCGTCACACTCGCGCTCGATCCCACGCGTGAGTGCGTTCGGCAGCCCGCCGGCTGTGGAGACGTGGGCTCCGATCAGCATTCACGGGCAGTATTGCCGCTCGGTGCTGTGGAAACATGGACGCCGGTCAGCACCTTGAGCATCGATCCCATGACCACACGCTTTGCTCCGTCGCCAACCGGTGCGCTCCACATCGGCGGCGCGCGCACGGCGCTCTACAACTGGCTCGCGTCCAAGGGCTCCGCCGGCCGCATGCTGCTTCGGATCGAGGACACCGACCGCGAGCGCTCGACGGCAGAGAACGTCGATCAGATCCTCGACGCGCTCGAATGGCTCGAGCTGGACTGGGAGGGCCAAGCCGTCAGCCAGTATGAGCACCGCGCTGCCCACAGCGAGGCGATCGCGCAGCTGCTCGCCGCCGGGCACGCCTACCGCGACCCCGCGGGGGGCGACGAGGTGCGCGCGTGGAAGGCGGAGCACGGGAACCGGGGCTACCGCGGGACTCATGCCGACGGGCCGGGCGCCGCCGTGAGGCTGCGCGTGCCGGATGAGGGAGAGACCGTGGTCACCGATCTGCTGCGAGGAGCGGTCTCGTTTCCGAACGAGTCACAGGACGACTTCGTTATCGCACGCGGGGACGGCACCCCGCTCTACAACCTGGCTGTGGCGGTCGACGACGCGCGGATGGGGGTCACCGATGTTGTCCGCGGTGATGACCACCTGTCGAACACGCCAAAGCAGGTGCTCGTCCTCACCGCGCTCGGCGTCGATCCGCCCCGCTATACCCACCTTCCCCTCCTGCACGGCCCCGACGGCAAGAAGCTCTCAAAGCGCCACGGTGCCGCCTCGGTTCAGGAGCTGCGCGACAAGGGCTACCTGCCCGCAGCGCTCCGCAACTACCTGGCGCTCTTGGGCTGGGGATCCGACGACGACACGACCCTGATGAGCACCGAGGAGCTGGTTCGGCGCTTCGACCTTGCGCGCGTCGGCCGGTCGGCGGCGATCTTCGACGAGCGCAAGCTGCGCTGGCTGAACGGGCGGTTCATGCGCGAGTTGCCGCTGCGCGACTACGTGGAGGCGGTAACCGGCCACCTGGAGCGCGCCGGGATCGACCTGCCGGATGATCGGGAGCTGCTCGCCCAGGCCTGCTCGATCGCCCAGGACAAGGCCCAGACCCTCGGCGAGGTGTGGCCGCTGATCGGCTTCGCGTTCGGGGAGCGTGCGGACGACGTGAAAGCCCGGCGCAAGTTCGGCGGCCCCGATTCGGCTCGGCTCCTTCGTCAAGCCGCCGATGCATTGGCGAACGTCGAGCCATTCGACGCGGCTCAGATCGAGGAGGCGCTTGCCGGAGTGCTGGAGCGCGAGAAGGTCAAGCCGAACGCCCTCTATCAACCGATTCGCGTCGCGCTGACGGGTACCACGATCTCGCCGGGCATCTTCGATTCCCTGGCGCTCGTCGGGCGCGCGGAGGCATTGGAGCGGCTCGGCGCGGCGCTGGCCGCGTCGGGCCAGCGCGACGGTTCGCCTGGTAGCGGCTAAGTCGGGGCAGGCTTTTTGCCGATAGGGGAGTGAGCGTGCGTGGCGGTGAACCGTGCCACCGCGCGCGGCTACCGAAAGATGAACCGATGACACAGCTGAGAGCCAGGGAGGGCGCTGCTGAGACGGCGCCGAGCGCGCGCACGAAGGGCGCCGGAGGCCGCCGCCTCGCCGCGGCGTTCGACTCGGCGTCCAGCCTGCCTGTGTTGGCCGACGCGTGCGAGCGACTGGGCGCCCTGGCCGGTTCGCGATCGATCTCGAGCGCTGACCTCCTCGAGATCGTCGAAGGGGACGCCGCCCTGACGATTGCGGTCATGCAGGCGGCCAACAACGGCAATGGGCACCGACGTGGGGACGGTGGCATCCCCGCGGCGATCGACGCCTTGGGCGCCGATCGCGTCGTGGCCCTCGTTGAGCGCATCGACACCTACGACCTGCTGGCGCCCACCGGTTCGGGGGCCGAGCGCTACGAGCTCTTTCGCAGGCATGCGGCGGCTGTGCGGGGCGCCGCCGAGCAGGTGGCCGACTTCGCTCAGGTCGACGAGCGGGACGAGCTGGCCGTTGCGGCCCTCGTCCACGACGTCGGCCGCCTGGTCCTCGGCGAGCTGTACGGGCCCGAGTTCGGCGTGGCATGCCGCCGGCGTGAGGGGCCCGACGACCGGGTCAGGCGCGAGCGCCGCGAGCTGGGCATCGACCACGCCCTGGTGGGCGCCGTCCTGGTGCGGCGCTGGAGGCTTGCGGACAGGGTTGCGCAGGCCGTCGAGGGGCATCATGCGCCTGATGCCAAGGGGCTCGCCGCAGCCGTGCGCCTGGCCGACCAGATCGTCCACCGTGCAGCGGGGGACCCGGTATCCCCGGATGCCATGAAGCTGGCCGCGGAAGCGTTGGGCCTCGGTGACGATGCGTTGCGTGAGCTGCTCTTCGAGTATCCGCGGCCACCCGGCACGAAGCGCCGGTCCACGGAGCCCTGCCCCTTGTCCGGTCGAGAGCTCGATGCCCTACGGGGCCTGGCCGCCGGGATGGTCTACAAGCAGATTGCCGCGGAGCTGTCGCTGTCGGTTTCGACGGTGCGGACGCACCTGCACAACGTCTACCGCAAGATCGGAGCGGTAGATCGCGCCCAGGCGGTCCTGTTCGCTCGCGATCGCGGCTGGATCTAGCGTCGGCTAATCGATCAGGCCGGCCCGCAGGCCGATCGCAACCGCGTGCGTGCGGTCGCGAGCCTCGAGGCGGGCGAGCATCGCCTTGCTGTGAGCGCGAATCGTCTCCGCGCTGAGCCCAAGCCGATGGGCGATTGCCTTGGTCGAAAGGCCGTCGGCCAGAAGCTGAAGGATCTCCCGCTGGCGCCTGGTGATCCGGGACCCGCTCTCACGGGCAGCGGGATCGACGAACCGTCCCGCGTCCGCCGCGGTCTCGATCGCCTCTCGCAGAGCCTCCGGCGACGAGCTTTTCGCCACGTATGCGGACGCCCCCGCATCAAGGGCGGCCCCGGCGCTGTGTCGCGCAGGCCGGGTCGCGTGCGCGACGATCGCGGTTCCCGGCATCGCCTTCCGCAGCGCGCGGATCATCGCCGGGCCCTCCAGGTGGTCGTCGCGCGCCTGCGGCGCGTCGATCCCGACGACGGCGACGTCGAACGCCCCGGTTGCGGTCAGGATTTCAAGGGCGTCACGCCAGGTGGCCGCCTCCTCGACCTCGAAATCGCCGTTGAGGATCCCCCGCACGCCGACGCGGACGACCGGTTGGCCGTCCAGCACCAAGCATCGTCGATCGCCACTCACTCCACATCGATCCTTTGCCCAGAAGGGAACTCGAGCTCCTCCACTCGAGGCGCGCCCCAGCGGTTGCGCGCAGGGCCATCGTAGCCCGAGACGTTTCGGCCGTCGGCCGGCGATTCGCTAGGAGCGGGGAATTTTCGTGTAGAAAGGTGACGATGATCTCGGTCACATCGAAATCACGCTACGCCGTCGTCGCGATGGCCGAGCTCGCGCGCTCCGGCGGAGACCGCCCGGTCCCGATCGCGCAGATAGCGGAGCGCCGGGAGATGCCCGTGCAGTTCCTCGAGCAACTTTTCTCGACCCTGCGCCGAGGCGGCCTGCTGCAGAGCCAGCGCGGCGTCAAGGGTGGCTACACGCTGGCTCGCCCCCCTGAGGAGATCACGGTCCTCGAGGTCGTGCAGGTGCTTGACGGGAAGGTCGGCGAGGAGGGTCGCGAGGCCGGTGGGATCTGGGAGGAGGGCGTCGAGGCACTGCGCGACGTCTTTCGCTCGACCACGATTGCCGATATCGCCCGGCGCGAGGCCACCGAAGCCGGGGCCGGGATCTACCACATCTGATCGCTCCAGATCTGGGGCTGATCAGGATTCAGTCGCGTAGCAAAACGAAATCGCGACCAGTGGTCGGGGTTAGTGGCTCTATGCGAGATCAACCCCGACCACGGGTTGCGGCGCGGCCTCCCCTCCGGGCGAGCGGCCCGGGCGGTCGGGGTTGGTATCGCTATCCGGCACTAACCCCGACCGCTGCCTGCGGTGGCGTCGCGGCGCGCGCGAACGATGGATACGGTGATGGCGTGAGCCTCTCCGGAGAATCAACGCGCGCACGCCTTGCCGCCGAGGTCTCGGAGACGATCGGTGACACGCCGCTCGTGGGGCTGCGCCGAATGGTTCCGCCCGGCGGCGCCGAGGTCGTCGTCAAGCTCGAGTACATGAACCCCGGTGGATCCGTCAAGGACCGGATCGGGGTGGCGATGCTCGATGCCGCGGAAGCCGATGGCCTGATCGAGCGCGGAAAGTCGGTGATCGTTGAGCCAACCAGCGGCAACACCGGCATCGCGCTTGCCCTGGTCTGCGCGGCGCGTGACTACGACCTCGTACTCACTTTGCCCGAGGGGATGAGCCGCGAGCGCACGAAGCTCTTGCGCGCGTACGGTGCCGAGGTCCACGAGACACCCTCGATGGGCGGCATGAGCGAGGCGATCGAGCTGGCGCGTAGGTTCATCGCCGACCGCGGCGGTTACATGCCCCAGCAGTTCTCGAACCCGGCAAACCCTGAGGTTCACCGGCGCACGACCGCGGAGGAGATCTGGCGCGACACCGGCGGGGATGTCGACGCGCTCGTTTGCGGGGTCGGAACCGGTGGCACGATCACGGGCGTTGGCCACGCTTTGAAGGAGCGCCGTCCCGGCTTTCAGTGCATCGCGGTGGAGCCGGCCGGCTCGCCGGTCCTCAGCGGCGGCATGCCCGGCCCGCACAAGATCCAGGGGATCGGCGCGGGCTTCATTCCGGAGGTGCTCGACCGGGCGGTGATCGACGAGACGATCGCGATCAGCGACGAGCGGGCGCTGGCGGCCGCACGGGAGGCCGCCGTCAAGGAAGGCCTCTTGGTCGGGATCTCCGCGGGAGCGGCCCTGGCGGCTTCGCTCGACGTAGCCGCGCGCCCGGATTTCGCCGGCAAGCGGATCGTCACGGTGGCGTGCGATGGCGGCGAGCGCTACATGTCGTTGCCGTTCTTCGCGGAATAGGACAACTCCGCCGGAAGTCTCGGCTTCGCCCACGTTTCCGTCGGGTCAGGGTGCGTTGCGGGGAGGCAGGTCGTAGGCAGGCGACGGCTTTGGCTTACCCTTGGTCGTCAATGCTTGGCCTGGGAAGTTTGCGGCGTGTCCTCCATGAGGTGACGTCCGACGTCGCGACCGCCCGCGACCGGGATCCCGCCGCACGGGGGGTCGGCACGGTTGAGATCCTCTCCAGCTGGGCAGGCGTTCAGGCCCTGTTGGCCCACCGGGTTGCCCACGCGCTCTACGACGCCGAGGTGCCGCTGGCGCCGCGGACGATCGCGTTCGCCACCCGTGCCGTCACCGGCGTCGAGATCCATCCGGCCGCGGTCATCGGCGCCGATTTCTTCATCGACCACGGGTCAGGCGTCGTGATCGGCGAAACGGCCGAGATCGGCGATCGGGTCACGCTGTATCAGGGCGTGACGCTCGGCGGCACCGGCTTCGCCAGGGGCAAGCGCCATCCCACGGTCAACGACGATGTGACGATCGGTTCCGGGGCGAAGCTCCTGGGCCCGATCGAGGTCGGGCACGGCGCAAAGGTCGGGGCCAACACGGTCGTAGTCTCCGACGTGCCGCCCAACTCGACCGTCGTCGGCAACCCAGGGCATCCGGTACGGATCGAGGGCCGAAAGCCCGAAGGCCCCGACGCTGATTGGATCCACCTGCCCGATCCGGTCGCGGACGCGATCCGCAGCCTCGCCGACCGGCTTGCCGCAATCGAGCGCCGCCTGGCCGAGCTCGACGGTCGTGACGGCGAAGCGGAGGTCCGGGAGCTGAAGCCGAAGCGGGGACCCTCGAGCGCGGGGGGCTGAGCCGCCACACCACACTTTCAGCCCACGCGCCGGTTGTAGCGGTACGAGGGCTGAAAGTGGGAGCGCCGCCGCTCCCGCTTCTATCCTCGACGGGTGGAGGAATTCGAGGTGCAGACGCTGGCCCCGGTCAGCCCCGG